>NZ_VFOV01000001.1:1383750-1747500 GCF_006716315.1 Nocardioides albertanoniae
AGCAGATCGTCGAGGGCGGTCGTGAGGAAGGCGTACGGCGGGGCCTCGGCGAGGATCTGGGAGAGATCCGTGGCGATGTGATCCTCGCTCGACTCGGGGCGGCAGAACGCGGTGCGAAACAGGCCAGGCTGCGCGAGGGCGAAGTGGATGTATCCCCGCCCTGCCGCCGTGAGTCGCTGCACGGCCGCTTCGGCCGGGTCGGGTGCGGGCGACTCGGCTGCGAGCAGCTCGAGGATCGTCGCGGTGAGTTGCTCCATCGCCTCGTGCTTGGCTGCGTGGAGCAGGTCGGACTGGTTGGCGAAGTGACGGTACGCCGCTGTTGGCGTCACGCCTGCTGCGCGGGCCGTCGCGCGAATCGTCACCGAGCCGGGACCGCCCTCCTCGGCGAGGGACACCGCTGCCTCGACCAGCGCATTACGCAGGTCGCCGTGATGGTAGGGCCGTGCCTGGGGCTCGGGCGTCGCAGCAGATTTCACGGTCAACATGTTGACACCCGCACACATCCCCTGCAAAGTTAACACCTGAAAAGTTAACGACTGCACACATTCCTCTGGAGGAATCATGTTCCACCGACTCGGCACACTCGTGGTGCTGCACCCGCGCCGGGTCCTGGTGATCGGCGTGATCGCCCTCCTCGGTGCGATCTATCTGGCCACCTCGGCGTTCGGCAAGCTCGACGACGCCGGCTTCGACGACCCCGCCTCGGAGAGCACTCGCGCGGCTACCGCGCTGGAGGAGGGCTTCGGAGACGAGGCTGGGTTCCTCCTGACCGTCAGTGCCGACGGCGGCAAGGTGACCGAGGGTGACGCGGCGAAGGATGCCCAGTCGCTCGTCGACCGACTCCGAGCCGACGACGATCTGACCCACGTCGTCTCGTATCTGGATACACCTGGATCCGGGATGGTCTCCGACGACGGCGCCCATGGGCTGATCTCCGTCGCGGCGAAGGATCCGGACAACGTCGACGCCGCCGCCGTGATCGACCGCTACACCGATGACACCGCGACCGATGGCTCCACGCTCGTCCATGTCGGCGGCCGGCTCGCCATCTTCGAGGAGATCAGCAGCCAGCTCGGTAGCGACCTCGGTCTTGCCGAGGCGATCGCGATCCCGCTGATGATCGCACTGTTGGTCCTCGCCTTCGGCAATGTCGTCGCCGCCTTCGTCACGATAGGGGTCGGTGGGTTCGCCATCGCCGGCACCTTCGCGGAGCTCTCGGTGCTCGGCAACGTCACCGACGTCTCGATCTACGCGCTCAACCTCACGACCGGCCTCGGGCTGGGACTCGCGGTGGACTACGGACTGCTGATGGTCGCGAGGGTTCGTGAGGAGCGGGCCGCCGGAGCGGGCCACGCCGACGCCGTCGTGCGTGCTGTGGAGACCGCGGGTCGGACCATCGTCTTCAGTGCAACGACCGTCGCCGTCTCCCTGGCCGCGCTGCTCGTCTTCCCGCTCTACTTCCTGCGTTCCTCGGCATATGCCGGGATCGGGGTCATGATCATCACCGCCGTCGTCGCCGTGGTGCTGCTCCCTGCCACGATCATGCTCCTCGGCGACCGGATCGACGCGCTCCGTGTCCCCGGCGTGCGCGGCCTCCATGGTGGGGCGGCCCCGTTCTGGACCCGGTTGGCCCGCTTCGTCACCCGACGTCCCTGGGTCGCGTTGCCAGTCGTTGCGATGCTGATCGCGATGGCGACGCCGCTGGCCGGCATCCAGTTCGGCACCCCCGACGACCGGGTGCTCTCGGCCTCCGCCGGGAGCCGTCAGGCAGGCGACCTGCTCCGTGAGGAGTTCGGTGGCGACGGCACCAGCCCGATCCGCGTCGTGACGACCTCGGCCATCGACGCCAAGAGTCTCGGGGCCTACGCCGCCGACCTCTCCCGGGTCGACGACGTGGACCGCGTCGACACCCGCGTCGGGACGTACGCCGACGGTTCCCTCGTCTCGAAGAAGCCTGCCCTCGCGCCCGGCGACGGCGCTGACGAGCTCGCCGTCGTCAACCAGCTCGATCGCCAGTCCGAGGAGGCGCGCGACCTGGTTCGCGACGTACGTGCCGTTCCCGCCCCACCGGGTGCCACCGCACTCGTCGGTGGTGGCGCCGCGGAGCTGCTGGACTCCCTCGACGCGATCGGTGCCAAGCTCCCGTACGCCGCCGGCGGCCTCGCGCTCGCGATGGTGGTGATTCTCTTCCTGTTCACCGGCAGCCTGGTCCAACCGCTGCGGGCTCTGACGCTCAACGTGATCGGCCTCGGCGCGACGGTCGGGACGATGGTCGTGATCTTCCAGGAGGGCTTCGGTGCCGATCTCCTCGGCTTCACGGCCCTGCCGCTCAACGTCTCGATGGTCGTCCTGCTGTTGGTGATCGCGTTCGGGCTCTCGATGGACTACGAGGTCTTCGTGCTCGGCCGGATCACAGAGATGCGCCGACGTGGTCTGAGCAACGTCGAGGCCGTCGTGCAGGGGCTCGCCCACACCGGGCGGATCGTCACCACGGCCGCCGCCCTGATCGCGACCAGCTTCTTCGCGTTCCTCGTCAGCGACGTCAGCTTCATGAAGTTCTTCGGCCTCGGCGTCGGTCTGGCGATCCTCATCGACGCCGTGCTCGTCCGCGGGATCCTGCTCCCAGCAGCGATGCGGATGCTCGGCGAGGCTGCCTGGTGGGCCCCGCGGCCGTTGCGCCGACTGCACAGCAGAGTCGGGCTGAGCGAGGAGCCGGCGACGGCCCCGCACCCGGTCACGGTCTGAGGCGGCCGACGGCGCTACTGCGCGTGGCACGGAGCCGAGACGTACGAAAGGGCCCCTCGGTGAAACACCGAGGGGCCCTTCGTGCTGTCGCTCTCAGATCACGCGAAGGCGCGCTCGATGAGCTCCTTCTGCTCGGCCGTGTGCCGCTTGATGGTGCCGACGGCGGTGGTGGAGGAGGCCTCGCGGGTGATCGGCTCCACCTCGCGGTCCAGCTGCGGAACCACGTTGAGGTAGTAGCTCGGCCACGGGCCCTGGTTGTAAGGCTCGTCCTGCACCCACTTCACGCGGGCGTCGGGGTACTTCGCGAGCTCGGTGGCCAGCTGCTCGGTCGGCCACGGGTAGAGCTGCTCGACGCGGACGATCGCGACGTCGTCGCGCTCGCGCTTCTTGCGCTCCACCGTGAGGTCCCAGGTGAGGCGTCCGGAGACGACCAGCACGGTCTTGACCTTGGAGGCGTCTGCCTCGGTGTCGGGGATGACCGGCTGGAACGAGCCCGAGGTGAAGTCTGCTGCCTGCGCGGCGGCCTCCTTGCGGCGCAGCATCGACTTCGGGGTGAAGACGATCAGCGGACGGTGCTCCTCGCCGAGCGTGTGCTGGCGCAGCAGGTGGAAGTACGACGCCGGGCTCGACGGCTGAGCCACGACCATCGCCTCGTCGGCGCACAGCGTGAGGAACCGCTCGATACGTGCCGAGGAGTGGTCGGCACCCTGGCCCTCGTAGCCGTGCGGCAGCAGCAGGACGACGCCGGAGTCCTGTCCCCACTTGGTCTTGCCGGAGGAGATGTACTCGTCGATCACCGACTGCGCGCCGTTGACGAAGTCGCCGAACTGCGCCTCCCAGATCACCAGGGCGTCCGGGCGGGCGACCGAGTAGCCGTACTCGAAGCCGAGCGCGGCGTACTCGGAGAGCAGCGAGTCGTAGACGTAGAACTTCGCCTGCTCCTCGGTGAGGTTGTTGAGCGGCGTCCACTCGTCGGCGTTCTTGCGGTCGATCATGGTCGCGAAGCGGGACACGAACGTGCCGCGGCGCGAGTCCTGACCGGCCAGCCGCACCGGGCGGCCGTCGAGCAGCAGCGAACCGAACGCGAGCATCTCGCCGGTGCCCCAGTCGATGCCACCGTCGGAGATCTGGGTCGCGCGACGCTGCAGCTGCGGCATCACCTTCGGGTGGACCGTGAAGCCCTCCGGCGGGGTGACGAACGCGTCCGCGATCCGCTTCAGCACGTCGGTCGTGATCGCTGTGACGGTCTCGCCGGCCGGCTTCTCCGGGTAGTCAGGCACGGTCTCCCACGCCTGCGGCATCTTGTCGGCCTCGCGGACCTCGGTGAAGACCTGCTCCAGGCGAGCCTGGTAGGCGGCCAGCACCTGCTCGGCCTCCTCGATCGTGATGTCGCCACGACCGATCAGCGACTCGGTGTAGAGCTTGCGCACCGAGCGCTTCTGCTCGATCAGGTCGTACATCATCGGCTGGGTGAACGACGGGTCGTCGCCCTCGTTGTGACCGCGACGGCGGTAGCAGATGAGGTCGATGACGACGTCCTTGTTGAACGCCTGGCGGTATTCGAAGGCGAGCCGTGCGACGCGTACGCAGGCCTCCGGGTCGTCACCGTTCACGTGGAAGATCGGCGCCTGGACCATCCGCGCGACGTCGGTCGCGTAGAGCGAGGAGCGCGAGGAACCCGGGGAGGTGGTGAACCCGACCTGGTTGTTGATGACCAGGTGGACGGTGCCACCGGTGCGGTAGCCGCGCAGCTGGGAGAGGTTGAGCGTCTCCGCGACCACACCCTGACCCGCGAACGCCGCGTCGCCGTGGACGAGCAGCGGGAGCACCGGGAAGAAGGCCGAGCCCTTGTCGAGCACGTCCTGCTTGGCGCGGGCGATGCCCTCCAGGACCGGGTCGACGGTCTCGAGGTGGGACGGGTTCGCTGCGACGGAGACCTTGATCTTGTCGCCCAGGTCGGAGAGGAACTCGCCCTCGGCGCCGAGGTGGTACTTCACGTCACCCGAGCCCTGCACCGTACGCGGGTCGATGTTGCCCTCGAACTCGCGGAAGATCTGGTTGTAGGACTTGCCGACGATGTTGGCGAGCACGTTGAGGCGGCCACGGTGGGCCATGCCGATCGTGACCTCGTCGAGCCCGGCCTCGGCGGCGGCCTCGCAGACCTCGTCGATGACCGGGATCGCGGTCTCGCCGCCCTCGAGCGAGAACCGCTTCTGGCCGACGAACTTGGTCTGCAGGAAGGTCTCGAAGGCCTCGGCCTCGTTGAGCTTCGACAGGATCCGGAGCTGCTCCTGACGCGGCGTCTTGTCGTAGGGCAGCTCGATCCGGTCCTGGATCCAGCGGCGCTGCTCGGGGTCCTGGATGTGCATGTACTCGATGCCGGTCGTACGCACGTAGGAGTCGCGCAGCACACCGAGGATCTCGCGCAGCTTCATGAACGGCTTGCGGCCGCCTGCGAAGGAGCCGACCGGGAACTCACGGTCGAGGTCCCACAGGGTCAGCCCGTGCGACTCGATCTGCAGGTCGGGGTGGCTGCGCTGCTTGTACTCGAGCGGGTCGGTGTCGGCCATCATGTGGCCGCGCACCCGGTGGGCGTGGATGATCTCGCCGACCTTGACCTGCTTGGAGATCTGGTCGTCGTGGGTGGTGTCGATGTCCTGGTTCCAGCGGATCGGCTCGTAGGGGATCCGCAGCGACGCGAAGATCTCGTCATAGAAGTCGTGCTCACCGAGCAGGAGCTTGTGCACGGTGGCGAGGAACTCGCCCGACTGCGCACCCTGGATGACCCGGTGGTCGTAGGTCGAGGTCATCGTCATGATCCGCGAGACCGCAGCCTTGGCCAGAGCCGAGTTGGAGGCGCCCTGGAACTCGGGCGGGTAGTCCATCGAGCCGACGCCGATGATCGCGGCCTGGCCCTGCATCAGCCGCGGCACCGAGTTGTTGGTGCCGATGCCGCCGACGTTGGTCAGGCTGACGGTGGTGCCGGAGTAGTCGGCCATGGACAGCTTGTTGTCCTTGGCCTTGCGGACGATCTCCTCGTAGGCCGTCCAGAAGCCGGCGAAGTCCATCAGCTCGCAGCCCTTGATGGAGGGAGCGACGAGCTGGCGGGTGCCGTCCTTCTTCTGCTGGTCGATGGCCAGGCCGAGGTTGATGTGCGGCGGGGTGACCTGGGTCGGCTTGCCGTCGATCTCCTCGAAGGTGTTGTTCATCGCCGGCATCGCCTTGATCGCCTTGATGATGGCGTAGCCGATGAGGTGGGTGAAGGAGACCTTGCCGCCGCGGGCGCGCTTGAGGTGGTTGTTGATGACGGTGCGGTTGTCCCACAGCAGCTTGACCGGCATGTTGCGCACCGAGGTCGCGGTGGGCACGCTCAGCGAGACGTCCATGTTCTTCGCGGTGGCGGCGCCGATGCCGCGCAGCGTGGTGTAGGTCGGCTCGTCACCGACGGCGACCGCGGTCGGCTTCGGGGCGTCCTTCGGCGTCGGCTTGGAGGTGCCCTGAGCCGGCTCGGCGGCCTCGGCCGGGGGCCGCGGCTTGGCCTTCGGCGCGGGGGCGGCCTTGGCCGCGGGCGCCTCGGGCGAGGCGGGCGTCGTCGGCGCGGCGGAGTCGGGAGACTTGGCGGCGGGAGCGGCCGCCGGAGCCTTGGCCGCGGGCGCTGCCGGGGCGGACGACGTGGTCGACGACTTGGCGGCGGGCGCGTCCGGTGCCATCGCACCGTTCTGTGATGCGCCGGGCTGTCCGTTCGTCTCGAAGAACTTCACCCACACGGGGTCAACACTGCTGGGATCCTTCGTGTACTGGTCGTACATCTCCTCGACCAGCCACTCGTTGGCGCCGAATTCCGCTGGGATGTCGGCAGTGTTGGGGGACGGGGTGCCTGAGGACACGGCTTGATTCGCCTCTTCCGAATTTTCGCACAGTAAGAAATGGTTGCCCACGCGCAAGGCTATCCCCCCGGACACGCAAATGCCCGATGCTGGCCGCACCTGTGGACAGGTTGTAATCCGTCCCACATCTTGCGTTATCCGCCGGCCGAGGTTGCAACCCGGGTCGATGTGCGTACAGTGGCCCGGTCCCAGAGCAGGTCGACGAGGCGGATTCCCCAGATGGCGAGCAGTATTTCCAAGCGGTGCCGGCCGATCGGCCGGCGTGCCGCAGCAGCACTCACGGCGGCGATTCTGAGCGGCACGATGGCGCTCGCCGGCTGCGGCGGAGACTCCGAGAAGTCGGCGCCCTCGCCCTCCCCGTCACCGACGCCGCCGCCGACGGTGCAGTCCGAGGCGAAGCTCATCCACGTGCAGGGAAAGTTCCCCAAGAACCGCCGCCAGGCAGCGGCCACGAACGTGGCCAAGGTCGTCGACCGCTGGTTGCAGGCCGCGTACGTCGGTGGCGACTATCCGCGCGCCACCTCGACCTTCTCCGCCAAGTCGCTCCCGGGCTTCTCCCAGGGCGCGATCAGCCAGGCCGGCAAGCAGATGTCGCTGATGAGCAACGCCACGATCGCCCCGCACATCGACGGCGTCAAGGTCGTCTCCAGCGACGTGCACGTCGACCTGCTGGCCAGCAACAACTACCCGGTCGGTGCGCTCGCGCGCGTGCAGCTCGTCTACGACACCGACGGCGAGCGGAAGTCGCGCCAGACCGTGCGCGGCACCCTCGACATGGTGCCGACCGAGACCTCCTGGGCCGTCTTCGGCTTCGACATCACCCGCGAGGAGAAGCTGGCGAAGCCGGCCTCTGCCTCCGCGTCGCCTAGCTCGTCGGGAGACAAGTCATGAAGAACCTCACCGCCCTCGCCTCCCTCCGTCACCGCCTCCTGACCACGCTCGCGCTGGGCGTGGTGCTCGCCCTGACCGCGGTGATGGTGCCCGACGCGCAGGTCACCGAGCCGCGCGCCGAGCTGATCGCGACCAAATGGGCCAAGGGTCTCGACGTCGGCAAGTTCACCGGCAAGGGCGGCACCATCTGGATCCTCGCCGTCGGCTCCGACGCCCGTCCCGGCCAGAAGGTCACCCGCACCCGCGGCGACGCCCTCCACCTGGTCGGCTTCAACCCGTCCACCGGGTATGCGACCGACATCAGCATCCCGCGGGACTCCTACGTCAACATCCCCGGCCAGGGGCGCGACAAGATCAACTCGGCTCTGCTGAACGGTGGCCCGAAGGCCATGGGCCGCGCGGTCGGCAACATGGTCGGGGTGCAGCCGCACTACGTCTTCGTCTCCTCCTTCTGGGGCACGAGCGACATGATCAACGGCATCGGCGGCGTCGACGTCGACAACCCCCGCGCGTTCACCGACTCCTACGTCGCCCCCTACGGCTTCAAGAAGGGCCGGATCCACATCAACGGCCCCCACTCGGTCGACTTCGCCCGGGCCCGTCACGGGCTGGCCAACGGCGACTTCGACCGCTCGGCCAACCAGTCGCGGATCCTGCGCGGCATCCACCGCAAGGTCGTGGCCCGCCAGCATGACGTCGGGTTCATGGCCAAGGGCGTATCGCTGGTGATGAAGAAGATGCACACCTCGGGCGTCTCCGGTCGCGACCTCTACCAGCTCGCCAACGCGGTCGCCGCGATCAACCCGGGCAAGATCCGCACCTGCGTCGTTCCTGGTGGGATCGGCAACGCCGGCGCCGCCAGCGTCGTCTTCCCCAACGTCGGCGCAGCCAAGGCGATGGGCAATGACGCGCGTCGCGACGGCCGGCTCAACCGGGGCTGCCGGGGCTGAGCCCCGGTCGGCCGGCTTCGACCGCGGACTGGCCCACGACCGTTCGTACGGGCATGGCACCATTCGGCCATGGACATCAGCTATCCGGTCACGATCGCCGCCGCTCGCACCTGGTTCAAGCTCGGTGACATCACGATCAACATGACCGGCGAGGAGCACATCCCCGAGAAGGGCGGTGCGCTGCTGGCCGTCAACCACCTCTCCTTCGTCGACTACA
Organism: Nocardioides albertanoniae; assembly: GCF_006716315.1. NCBI lineage: Bacteria > Bacillati > Actinomycetota > Actinomycetes > Propionibacteriales > Nocardioidaceae > Nocardioides > Nocardioides albertanoniae. The sequence continues at coordinate 1,392,441 of NZ_VFOV01000001.1, forward strand.
TCATGGCCGGCGTCCCGGGCGCCGACCGCGGCCGGCTGACCAGGTTCATCGCCAAGAAGGAGGTCTTCGACCACCCGGTCGGCGGACCGGTGATGCGCTCGTTCCACCACATCCCTATCGACCGCAGCTATGGCGCGGCCGGCATGAAGAAGGCTGTCGACTACCTCCAGGACGGCGAGATCGTCGGCATCTTCCCCGAGGCCACCCTCTCGCGCTCGTTCCTGATCAAGGAGCTCAAGACCGGCACGGTCCGCATCGCCGCCGAGGCCGGTGTGCCGCTGATCCCGGTCGTACTGTGGGGCACCCAGCGGATCCTGACGAAGGGGAAGAAGATCGACCTCTCGCGTCACAAGACGATCGGCATGGAGATCGGTGCCCCGCTGCCGGTGACCGGTGAAGACCCTGCCGCCGAGACCGCGGAGCTGAAGTCGCGGATGGAGGCCATGCTCGACCGGCTGATCAAGGCCCACCCCGCCGAGGAGCAGCCTCCGGGGTCGTGGTGGCTGCCGAAGGCCTACGGCGGCTCGGCGCCCACGCTCGAGGAGGCCGAGGCGATGTACGCCGAGGAGCGCCGCCTCCGCGCCGAGCGCAAGGCTGCGAAGAAGAAGTCGTAGCGGGCTAGGTCGTGACGCCGGCGCGCTCGGCGACGGCGCCGACCTTCGCCTGGAACATGTCGAGCGACTTCGCGTCGTTGCCGGTGATGTGCTCGACAGCGGTCATCGCGGTGATCGCGACGTCGAGGAGCTCGTCGACGACATCGTCGTAGGTGTGGGTGATGCCCTTACGGGGGTTCTGGCCGGTGGCTCCGATGAGTGCGGCGATCGCCTCGCCGGCTTCTTCGCTCACCTTCGCAACTCTCCCCCAGAGAACGGCCTCCGCGTCGCGATCACCCTGGGACTCATCGAGCCACCGCGAGAGATTCGCGAGCAGAGCCGGCGTAGCGTCGGTCATGCGATCGGAGTCTAGGGCTGTTCTCGCAATCCGGTCGACCCCTAGATATCTGTCTACTCGGCCGGTTGGTAGACCCCGAGGCGGTTTCCGGCCGGATCGGTGAAGATGAAACGACGCCCGCCGGGGTAGTCGTAGGGCGGCTCGGCGATGGTGCCACCGGCCTTCTCGACGGCCGCCACCGCGGCTTCGAGGTCGGTCGTGCGGATCAGGGGGAGCGGCGCGACAGGCGTCTCGGACGGATACATCCCACCGCTCTCACCAGCGCCGTCGGGGCCGACGACGCCGGCGTACATCCCGCCGTAGTCGTTGAACGACCAGCCGAAGGCCGACTCGTAGAAGGTGCGAGCGTGCGGGAGGTCGGTGACCGCGAGCTCGAGGTAGTCGATGCGCATGGAGTTCATGCCCGGCGACGCTACCGGCGACCACCGACACTTCCGCTCGCGCGCGACTCAGCCGAAGGCGACCTGGAAGCCCTTGCCGCGGAACGATCCGACCTTGGTGGCCCCGCGCAGGTAGGCGAGCGGGCCGTCGGGGTCGAAGGTCCAGCTGCCGCGAGCGGGCAGGAGCTTCGCGCTGCCCTCCATCGTGAGCCAGGCCGTGTCGGGGTGCTCCTCGATGCCCGGCTGCTCGACGCCGCCCTGCATCGGCAGGCGCGGGGCGAGCTGGGTGACATCGCTGAACCGGGCGGTCGCGATCGGCCCGTCGTCGTGGCTCGTCTCCCAGGTGTGGGTCGCGAGCGGCCCCTTCGTGGAGGCCTCACCGCCGAACTTCGCCAGCCCCTTCGGGATCGCCCACAACGTACGGCCGCCGGCGACGGAGTCGGGGGAGTCGACCCAGATGTCGACCACGCTCACCGCCTTCTTTCCGTTGGACGCGGTGATCACTCGCGCGGACAGAAGCTCGTGATAGGTCAGCGGGCTCGGCTCGGTGTAGTCGACCAGCGCGACGGCGTAGATGCCCTTCGGGTGCCGCTCGTCGACGTCGTGGGCGAGTCGATAGACCGAGAGCCACATCGAGCCGTGCATGTGCCAAGGGGCTGGGGGATAGGTCGCCATGCATCCATGAAACACGTTCTATCCCGAGTTTGCATGCCGGCGGTCCACGAAATGAAAAAACCGCTGGTCACCCAGCGGTTTCATCTGTGCCCCCGGCAGGAATCGAACCTGCGGCCTACGGTACCGGAAACCGGCGCTCTATCCCCTGAGCTACGGAGGCGTGCACTGCCTGAGCAGTGCAGTGGGAACCCTACAGGCTGGGACGGATAAGGGGGAATCCGACTGGCGCTTATACGCTGGACCTTGTGACTCCTGAGCAGCTTTCCACCGCGGTCGTCGATGTCCTCACCGCGCTCGTCGATGAGGGTGCGATCACCCTTCCCGACGGCGTGCCGAGCACTGTGACGGTGGAGCGACCCCGACAGAAGGGGCACGGTGACTACGCCACCAACGTGGCGCTGCAGCTGGCCAAGAAGGCGGGCATGAACCCGCGCGCGCTGGGTGAGCAGATCGCCGCCAAGCTCAAGGAGAGCGACGGGATCGCCGACATCGAGATCGCCGGTCCCGGGTTCCTGAACATCTCCGTCGAGGCCGGCGCCCAGGGCAAGCTGGCGGGCGAGATCGTCGCGGCCGGTGAGACCTACGGCAACAACACGACGTTCACCGGCCACACCATCAACCTGGAGTTCGTCTCCGCCAACCCGACCGGCCCGCTGCACCTCGGTGGTGTCCGCTGGGCCGCGGTCGGTGACGCGCTGGGCCGTGTGCTGGAGGCCTCCGGCGCCGAGGTCACGAGGGAGTACTACTTCAACGACCATGGTGGCCAGATCGACCGCTTCGCCCGCTCGCTGCTCGCCTGGGCGCAGGGCAAGCCGGTGCCGGAGGACGGTTACGGCGGGGCGTACATCGAGGAGATCGCCAAGCAGGTGCTGGCCAAGCGCCCGGACGCCCTCGAGAGCAACGACCCGCAGGAGGTCTTCCGCGAGATCGGTGTCGACCTCATGTTCACCGAGATCAAGAAGAGCCTGCACGACTTCAACGTCGACTTCGACGTCTACTTCCACGAGGACAACCTGCACAAGTCCGGTGCCGTGGACCGCGCCATCGAGAAGCTCCGCGAGCTCGGCAACGTCTATGAGAAGGACGGCGCGATCTGGCTGGCGACCGAGAAGTTCGGTGACGACAAGGACCGTGTCGTCATCAAGGCCGACGGCAACGGGGCCTACTTCTCCGGAGACCTCGCCTACTACCTCGACAAGCGCGAGCGCGGCTTCGACCGCTGCTTCATCATGCTCGGCGCCGACCACCACGGCTACGTCGGCCGGATGATGGCGATGTGCGCCGCCTTCGGCGACACCCCGCACGAGAACCTCGAGATCCTGATCGGCCAGATGGTCAACCTCCTCAAGGACGGCCAGCCGATGCGGATGTCGAAGCGCGCCGGCACCGTGGTCACCATCGACGACATCGTCGAGGCGATCGGCGTCGACGCGGCCCGCTACGCGCTGGCCCGCTACTCCAGCGACTCCAACATCGACATCGACCTCGACCTGTGGGCCAAGGCCGACAGCGCCAACCCGGTCTACTACGTGCAGTACGTCCACGCCCGCACCTGCCGGATGATGGCCAACGCCGCCGACCATGGCATGGCGATCGACCTCGACACCTTCGACCCGTCGCTGCTCGTCCACGAGCGCGAGGGCGAGCTGCTGCGCGCGCTGGCCGAGCTGCCGCGCGTGGTCGCGACCGCCGCCGAGCTGCGTGAGCCCCACCGGGTCGCGCGCTACCTGGAAGACACCGCCGGGATCTTCCACCGCTGGTACGACGATGACGACTGCCGCATGCTGCCCAAGGGCGACGAGCCGGTGGCCCCGGTCAACCTGGCCCGGCTGGCGCTCGTCTCCGCGGCCCGCACCGTCTTCGCCAACGGCCTCGGCCTGCTCGGCGTATCGGCCCCCGAGCGGATGTGACCACCGTCGAGTCGGCTCGTCCTGACCGGATCTCATGCCGAGTCGGCTCGTCATGACCAGCCGACTCGGCATGAAAACGTGTCAGGACGCGCCGACTCGGCGTGAGGAGAGGAGCGGGCAATGAACTCGCATGTTTCGCCCGGTGGCTTCACCGGGACGTCGCCGGTGTGGCTGCGTGAGCCCGAAGACGTCAACGCCCTGGTGCCGGCTCTGTGGTCGGCGACCGCCGCCAAGGATGCCAACGGTGTGCTCGCCGTCGGCGGCGTCGCGCTGCCCGACCTGGTCGCCAACGTCAACACCCCGGCGTACGTCCTGGACGAGGTCGACTTCCGCGAGCGCGCTCGCGCGTTCCGTGACGCGTTCAGTGGCTACGACGTCTACTACGCCGGCAAGGCGTTCCTGTGCACCGAGGTGGCGCGCTGGGTGGCGCAGGAGGGGCTCTGCCTCGACGTCTGCTCCGACGGCGAGCTCTCGGTGGCGCTGCGCGCCGAGGTCGACCCCGCGAAGATCGGCTATCACGGCAACAACAAGACCCCGATGGAGCTGCGCCGCGCGATCGTCACCGGCGTCGGCCGGATCATCGTCGACTCCTTCGACGAGGTCGACCGGGTCGCCGCGATCGCCGCCGAGACCGGGATGACCGCGCGTGTCATGGTGCGGGTCACGGCCGGCGTGGAGGCGCACACCCACGAATACATCGCCACCGCCCACGAGGACCAGAAGTTCGGTCTCTCGATCTCGTCGGGCGACGCCTTCGAGGCCGTACGCCGCCTCCTGGACGCCCCCGGCGTCGAGCTGCTCGGGCTCCACTCCCACATCGGCTCCCAGATCTTCGACTCCTCCGGCTTCGAGGTCGCTGCCCGGCGGGTGCTGGCGCTGCAGACGCGGATCCGCGACGAGCTCGGCACCGAGCTGCCCGAGATGGACCTCGGTGGTGGCTTCGGCATCGCCTACACCACCCAGGACGACCCGTCGGACCCCAAGGCGCTGGCCGAGGAGCTGACCGCGATCGTCGAGCACGAGTGCCGTGGCTACGGCCTCGCGGTGCCGCACCTCTCGATCGAGCCGGGGCGCGCCATCGTCGGCTCCGCGATGTGCACCGTCTACACCGCCGGCACGGTCAAGGAGGTCGCGCTCGACGGTGGCGTCACCCGCACCTACGTCAGCGTCGACGGTGGGATGAGCGACAACATCCGCACCGCTCTCTACGACGCCGACTACTCCGCCACGCTCGCCGGCCGGGCCTCGTCGGCCGAGCCCGTGCTGGGCCGCGTGGTCGGCAAGCACTGCGAGTCGGGCGACATCGTGGTCAAGCACGAGTTCCTGCCCGGTGACATCGCCCCCGGCGACCTGATCGCGGTGCCCGGCACCGGCGCCTACGGGCGCTCGATGGCCTCCAACTACAACCACGCCCTGCGTCCACCGGTCGTGGCGGTGCGTGACGGGGAGTCGCGGGTCATCGTGCGACGGGAGACCGAGGCGGATCTGTTCGCGACCGACCTCGGCTGAGATCTCAGGAACGCCGAGGTCTCAGGAACGCAACGCCCGCAGCACCGCCCGCCCCCGCGGTGAGAGGCGGTAGCCGACGGCGAGCGACTCGGTCAGTCCGAGCTCCTTGAGGCGGCGGATGTCGGCCTTGAACGGCTTCTTCTCCCGCCCGATCGAGGCCGCGACTGTCTCGGCCAGCTCGGCGGGCCGGGCCTCGATGAGCTCGAGATGCTCCCGGGTCCACGCGCCGCGGCGGCTGCGGCGGTCCATGTCGGCCAGCTTCGCGACCAGCGCGGCGGTCTCCTTCTTCCCCGGTCGCTTCGCGCGCAGCGCGACCCGCTCGTCGTCGCCGGCGTGGCGCAGCTCGATCCGGTAGGCGTCGCCGTCCTTGCGGGAGAGGAATGCCAGCAACGCGTCGAGCGTGGTGCCCGCCCGGCGTGCGTCCTCCTCGGTGAGCGCGTCGGGGGAGACGCGCGAGACGGAGACGAACTCGATCACCCCCATCCGGGTGCGCTGCCGGCCGCCGGCGACGTGCATCGGCCGCTTCCAGCGGCGGAAGGCGAGATCGACCTCGCCGGTGCGGATGCGTTCGAGGTCGGCGTTGGGGAACATCACCCACCCATCAAACCGCCTCGTCGGCGGCGCGGCAGCGGGCTGCGTACGAAATCCGGTTTCGCCCTCCTGAAATTCGGGGCTCCGGAAGCCTACGATGGCGCCATGCCTCGCGGGGTCTACTCAGAAGGACAGCGTGCGACGCCGGCCACGGCGCCGCGAGTCTCCGCCGCCCGTCTGACCCGGGAGCGACGGGGGAGCGTCACGAGCGCCGCGGAGACGTTCGGCTGGCCGGTGGTGAGCGGCAAGGCTGCCGCGCAGCGGCCGGTGCGCTGGGAGGTGCTGGGCCCCGACGTACGCGCGGAGCGGTGCGACCTCGTCGTCGACGGCACCTGCGACGGGATCCTGGTGGAGTACTGGCACGGCAAGGCGTCCGCCGAGCGTGGCCCGTGGCGACCGGCCAGCTGGGTCGTCGTGCGGGTGCCCGCGCATCTGCCGAAGACCCGCGCGATGATCGGCCTCTCCCCGGGCTCGGGCAGCTCGGGCACCGGCCGGGTCTCCACGCCGGTCTTCTTCCCGCCCGAGTTTCGTGCCAAGACCAACGTGAACACGCCCGACGGGGCGGTGATCGCGGCCGACGAGGAGCACGCCCGGGCGCTGTCGCGGTTCGCCAGCCACGTCGTCGACGAGCGGCTGTGGGTGGTGGCGAGGTCCGACGCGATCACCATCACCACCGACGTCGAGCCCGACGCGGAGGAGCTGCTCCGCCGCGTACGCCTGGCTCGTGATGTCGCCGCGGTGCTCCGCCCGCTGCCGGAGCTCTCCTGAGCCGATCCCGGAAATACCTTGACCTCAAGTCAGCTTGAGCATGTTGGCTTGGCATATGAGAGCGATCAGACAGCACGAGTTCGGCGGCCCTGAGGTCTTGAGCATCGAGGAGGTGCCCGACCCGGTGCCGGGCCCGGGCCAGGTGCGCATCCGGGTGGAAGCCGCGGGGATACACCGCCTCGACACCTCGATCAGAGCAGGTGACCTCCCGCCGACGATGCCGAGGCCCGAGCTGCCGATGACCCCGGGTCGCGAGGTCGCCGGAGTGGTCGACGCGATCGGCGAGGGCGTCGACGAGGCCTGGGAGCAGGCGAAGGTCGTCGCCCACCTCGGCCCGGGCAGCAGCGGCGGCTACGCCGAGCTGGCGATCGCCGACCAGACCCAGCTATACCGCCGCCCAGACGGCCTCGGCGCACCCGAGGCGGTGGCGGCCATCGGCACCGGGCGTACGTCGGCGGCAGTGCTCGAGGCCGCCGAGATCACCCCCGACGACGTCGTCGTGGTCACATCCGCGGCGGGCGGTATGGGTGCGATCCTGCTCCAGGGCGTCCGCAACGCAGGTGCTCGTGCCGTCGGACTGGCCGGCTCCGCGGCCAAGCTCGAGATCGCTCGTGGCTTCGGCGCGCAGACGGTGATCGACTACCGCAGCGACGGCTGGCTCGACGCTCTGCGTGCCGCGGAGCCGCGCCTGACCGTGCTCCTCGACGGGCTCGGGGGTGAGGAACCCCGCCGGGTGCACTCGGCTCTCGACCCCGACGGACGGATGGTGCGCTTCTCCGGCGACCAGCACGGCTATCAGGGTGCGGCGAAGATCATCGACATCCTCGGTCCTCGCATCCAGGGCCGGATCAAGGAGTTCGAGCAGGCCTCGCTCGCGGCTGCCGCCGACGGCACCCGGAAGCCCTACGTCGGCTCCCCCTTCCCGCTGGCCGACGCGGCAGCCGCCCATCGCGCGCTCGAGAACCGGGAGACCAGCGGCAAGGTCGTGCTCCTTCCCTGAGCTTGGCCGAGCACGAGCGGCGTCCAGGTGTCCGCGCACAGAGCGGAAGTCGGAGCCGGGGGCAGGTCCCAGATACCCTGGGCGCGTGAGCAGCAACAAGACGACCGCACGCGCTGTCGAACCCCTGGGCGTCGCCGTCCTCGGTTGCGGCGTGGTCGGGTCTCAGGTGGTCCGGCTCCTGCTCGAGGGCGACGCGGATCTCGCCGCCAGAGTCGGTGCGCCCTTGGAGATCAGGGGCGTGGCCGTACGCCGCCTCGACGCGCCCCGCGACGTCGAGGTGCCCGCCGACCTGCTCACCACCGACGCGCACGGCCTGGTCGCCCGCGACGACGTCGACCTCGTGGTCGAGGTCATCGGCGGCATCGAGCCGGCCCGCGGCCTCATCCTCGAGGCGCTGGAGAGCGGCGCCAGTGTCGTGACCGCCAACAAGGCCCTCCTCGCCGAAGACGGCCCGACGCTCTACGAGGCCGCCGAGAAGGCAGGCACCGACCTCTACTACGAGGCCGCTGTCGCCGGCGCCATCCCGATCCTGCGCCCCCTGCGCGACAGCCTGGTCGGCGACCAGGTCACCAAGGTGATGGGCATCGTCAACGGCACCACCAACTACATCCTCGACAAGATGGACACCTACGGTGCCGGCTTCGAGGAGGCGCTCGCCGAGGCCCAGGAGCTGGGCTACGCCGAGGCCGACCCGACCGCGGACATCGAGGGCTTCGACGCGGCCGCCAAGGCCGCCATCCTGGCCTCGCTCGCGTTCCACACCCGAGTCACCGCCAGCGACGTCTACCGCGAGGGCATCACCGAGGTGACCGCCGGTGACGTCGCCAGCGCGAAGGCCATGGGGAGCGTCGTCAAGCTGCTCGCGATCGCCGAGCTCGACGGCGACGAGGTCTCGGTCCGCGTGCACCCGGTGATGATCCCGCGCAGCCACGCGCTGGCGACCGTGCGCGGCGCCTACAACGCCGTCTTCGTCGAGTCCGACTCGGCCGGTGACCTGATGTTCTACGGCCAGGGTGCCGGCGGTGAGCCCACCGCGAGCGCTGTCCTGGGAGACCTGGTCACGATGGCGCGCCACAAGGTGCTCGGCATGCGGAGCTTCGGCGAGTCCGCCTACGCCGACCGCGCGGTGCGCCCGATGGGCGACACGGTCACCCGCTACCACGTGAGCCTCGACGTGGCCGACAAGGCCGGCGTGCTCGCCGCCGTCGCGACCGACTTCGCCGAGCACGGCGTCTCGATCAACGCCGTACGCCAGGAGGGCCGCGGCGCCGATGCCCAGCTCGTCGTGGTGTCCCATGAAGCCCCCGATGCCGCGCTCGCGGCCACCGTGCAGCACCTGCGCGAGATGGAGTACGTCCGCGACGTCGCCTCGGTGATGCGCGTAGAAGGAGCAGTCTGAGATGGCCGAAACCAAGCAGTGGCGTGGAGTGGTCGAGGAGTATCGACGCTTCCTCGACATCCCCGAGGGCACCCCGGCGGTCACGCTCGGCGAGGGTGGCACCCCGTTGGTCCACTCCGAGTGGCTCTCCTCGGCCACCAAGGGCGAGGTGTGGCTGAAGGTCGAGGGCCAGAACCCGACCGGATCGTTCAAGGACCGTGGCATGACCGCGGCCATCTCCGTCGCCGTCCACGACGGTGCCAAGGCCGTCGTCTGTGCCTCCACCGGCAACACGAGCGCCTCGATGGCGGCCTATGCGGCCAAGGCCGGGATCACCCCGGTCGTGCTGGTGCCCAACGGCAAGATCAGCGCGGCCAAGATGGCCCAGGCGCTGGTCCACGGCGCCGAGGTGGTCAAGGTGCGCGGCAACTTCGACGACTGCCTCAAGCTCTCCCGCGCGCTCGCCGACACCTACCCGGTCGCGTTGGTCAACTCGGTCAACCCGGTCCGCCTCGAGGGTCAGAAGACCGCCGCCTTCGAGGTCGTCGACCGCCTCGGCGACGCCCCCGACTACCACCTGATGCCGATCGGCAACGCCGGCAACCTGTCGGCCTACTGGCTCGGATACGAGCAGTACGCAGCGGCCGGTCAGGCCACCAAGACCCCGGTCATGCGTGCCTTCCAGGCCGAGGGTGCCGCGCCGCTCGTGCTCGGTCACCCGGTCGAGCACCCGGAGACCAAGGCGACCGCGATCCGCATCGGCAACCCGGCCTCCTGGCAGCTCGCCGAGGCCGCCGCGTCGAAGTCGGGCGGGCGCTTCCGCTCGCTCACCGACGACCAGATCCTCTCCGCGCAGGCGCAGCTGGCCCGCAACGACGGTGTCTTCGTCGAGCCCGCCTCGGCGGCCGGCGTCGCCGGCCTGCTCGCCGACCTCGAGTCGGGGGAGACGTACGCCGGGGCGACCACGGTCATCACCGTCACCGGTCACGGCCTCAAGGACACCGCCACCGCGCTGGAGTTCTTCGGTGAGCTGCCCGAGGTGGTCATCGAGGCCGACATCGAGGCCGCCGCTGCCGCCGCCGGGCTCGTCTGAGCGAGCATGACGTTCGTCGAAGGCCCGGTCACCGTCACCGTCCCGGCCACCTCCGCCAACCTCGGTCCGGGCTATGACTCGCTCGGTCTGGCGCTCGATCTCCGCGACGAGCTGACCGGCGAGATCCTCACCAGCGAGGGCCTCGAGGTCACCGTCGAGGGCGCGGGCGAGGGCAGCGTGCCGCTCGACGAGTCCCACCTCGTCGTACGCTCGATGCGAGCCGCGTTCGAGGTGATCGGCAAGCAGCCGCCGGGGCTCAGGCTCCACTGTCGCAACCGGATCCCGCACGCTCGAGGCATGGGCTCGTCCTCGGCCGCGATCATCGGTGGTCTCGTGCTCGCGCGGGCCCTGGTCGCCGGCGGCGAGCTGATCCTCGACGACGACACGCTCTTCCGCACCGCGGCCGAGATCGAGGGTCACCCCGACAACGTGGCGCCCGCCTTCTACGGCGGTTTCACGATCGCCGGTGAGGACGACGCCTCGCCGACCGGCTCGGCCACGCACTGCTTCGCGGTGCGCACCGCCGTCGACCCGAGGATCAGCGTCGTCGTGTTCGTGCCCGTCGTCGGCGTGGAGACCAAGACCGTGCGCGGGCTGCTGCCCGAGACCGTGCCGCACGCCGACGCGGCTGCCGACGCGGGGCGCTCGGCCCTGCTGGTCGCAGCGCTGAGCGACGCTCCCGAGCACCTCTACCGGGCCACCCGCGACTTCCTCCACCAGGAGTATCGCCGGCCCGCGATGCCGGAGTCGCTCGCCCTGGTCGACGAGCTGCGCGCCGACGGTGTCGCGGCGATCGTCTCCGGTGCCGGTCCCACCGTCCTGGCCTTCAGCAGCGGGGTCGAGTCGGCGGAGACGACCAAGCTCGCCGCGCGCTGTCCGGCAGGCTGGACCTGCCACTCGCTGAACGTCGACATCGACGGCGTACGCATCCTCTGAATTGGGCTCTAGGGCCCTGCAGCCACGGGGTCGGTGCGTGTTAGCCTGAGCGCATATCCACCTGGCCGTTCAGGCCAACAGGATGTGCTATCCCCCCAGCGCGTCGTGCCACATCGTTTGGCACATCGGCCCGTCGGGGGTTCTGACAATCGAGCCGTCGGTGTCGTACGCCGATCGGCGATACGTGGGAAAGGACTCACGTGACAGAGACCATGGAATCCGCCGCCCCGGAGCCGAACGCCCCGAAGAAGCGCGGTGGCCTTGGCGGGATGCTCCTCGCTGACCTCAAGGCGATGGCCAACGGCATGGGCATCGCCGGTGCCAGTTCGATGAAGAAGGCCCAGCTGATCGATGCGATCAAGGCTGCCCAGGGCAGCCGTGCGCAGTCGGCGCCCGCCGCGGATAAAGCCGAGAAGCCTGCCGCCAAGAAGGCCGCCGCCGAGAAGCCCGCGGAGAAGCAGGCCGACAAGCCGACCGACAAGCAGGCCGAGAAGCCGGTTGCCGAGAAGCAGGCTGCCGAGAAGCCCGCCGACAAGCAGACGGAGAAGTCTGCCGAGACGTCCGAGTCGGGCAACGAAGGCGGTCAGCGTCAGCGCCGCCAGCGCAACCAGAACCAGAACAAGGGCGGCAACCCCAACCAGGGTGGCGGCTCCAACCAGGGCCAGAACCAGAACAAGGGCCCCGCCAAGGCCGACCAGCAGGCTGAGAAGAAGAACGACGAGCCGAAGAAGGACAAGCCTTCCGACTCGAACGACGACAACAACGACGACGACAACGAGGGCGGCAGCCGTCGCAACCGGCGTCGTCGCGGTCGCGACCGCGACCGCAGCCGTCCGGGTCGCGGCGAGCCCGACACGACCGTGCTCGAGGACGACGTGCTCGTCCCCGCGGCCGGCATCTTGGACGTGCTCGACAACTACGCCTTCGTGCGCACCTCCGGCTACCTGCCCGGGCCCGACGACGTCTACCTCTCCCTGTCTCTGGTCAAGCGCCTCGGCCTGCGCCGTGGCGACGCGATCGTCGGCCAGGTGCGCCAGCCCCGTGAGGGCGAGCGCAAGGAGAAGTACAACCCGATGGTGCGCATCGACTCGGTCAACGGTGCCGACCCCGAGGTCGCCAAGCACCGTGTCGAGTTCGACAAGCTCGCCCCGGTCCACCCCGACGAGCGGCTGCGCATCGAGGGCGGTCCCGACTCGGTCACCGGCCGGGTCATCGATCTGGTCGCCCCGATCGGCAAGGGCCAGCGCGGCCTGATCGCCTCGCCGTCCAAGGCCGGCAAGACGACGGTCCTGAGCGCGATCGCGGGAGCGGTCACCGCCAACAACCCCGAGTGCCACCTGATGGTCGTGCTCGTCGACGAGCGCCCCGAGGAGGTCACCGACTTCGAGCGCAGCGTGAAGGGCGAGGTGATCGCCTCCACCTTCGACCGGCAGCCGGCCGACCACACCGTGGTCGCCGAGCTGGCCATCGAGCGGGCCAAGCGCCTGGTGGAGCTCGGTCACGACGTGGTCGTCCTGCTCGACGGTCTGACCCGCCTGGGCAAGGCGTACAACCTCTCGGTCCCGGCCTCGGGCCGGATCCTCGGAGGCGGCGTCGACTCCGCGGCGCTCTACCCGACCAAGCGGTTCTTCGGTGCGGCCCGCAACGTCGAGGACGGCGGCTCGCTGACCATCCTCGCCACTGCGGCCGTCGAGACCGGTTCGAAGACCGACGAGATCATCTTCGAGGCGTTCAAGGACACCGCCAACCTCGAGCTGCGGCTGCGCGAGGATCTCGCCGAGGCGGGCATCTTCCCGGCCATCGACGTCCAGGCGTCGGGCACCCGCCGCGACGACCTGCTCTTCGCCGGTGGCGAGGGTGACGCGGTGCGCAAGCTGCGCAAGTCGCTCGCGACTCTCGAGGGAGCCAAGGCGGCCTCGGTGCTCGCCGAGAAGGTCACCGGTTCGCCGACCAACATGCTGCTGCTCAACCAGATCTCCAAGGGCTGAGCCGGCCGTAGCGAGTGACCGCGCGCAGCGCGGCGCGCGCTGTCGTCTGGGGCCGCCGGGAATTATTGGCGGCCCCAGACGTTCACATACACTGAATCCTCGGTGCCGGTTCACGTCCCGCAACCTGCGGCGGCGACCCGGAGCCCATGTCTTGAGAGGAACCTCATGAAGTCCGACATCCACCCGACTTACAACGAGACCCAGGTCACCTGCACCTGCGGCAACTCGTTCTCCACCCGCAGCACCATCGACGGCGGCACCATCCGCGCCGACGTGTGCTCGCAGTGCCACCCGTTCTACACGGGCAAGCAGAAGATCCTCGACACCGGCGGCCGCGTGGCTCGCTTCGAGGCCCGCTTCGGCAAGCGCAACAAGTAGCGACCTCTCAGCGCCGGCCCCTGCACTGCAGGTGGCCGGCGCTGGCGCGTTTCAGGGACGACACTCGGTTCTAACAACCACTCCTGGGCGGAGATGTCCCCGCCGGAGCGAAGCGGAGGCGCAACACATGCAGTTTGAAGCGGTCGAGGGGCTCATCGAGGAGCACGCCGAGCTGGAGAAGCGGCTCGCCGAGCCGGAGACGCATGCCGACGCGCGCCTGGCGAAGAAGCTCAACCAGAGGTACGCCGAGCTGAGCTCGATCATCGACGCCTACCGCGACTGGCAGCAGCTCGGTGACGACATCGACGCTGCCCGTGAGCTGGCGGGGGAGGACCCCGGCTTCGCCGAGGAGGCCGAGGCGCTCGCGCCCCACCGTGAGGCGGCCGAGGAGCGGCTCCGCCGGCTGCTGGTGCCCCGCGACCCCACCGACGACAAGGACGCGATCCTCGAGGTGAAGTCGGGTGAAGGCGGGGAGGAGTCCGCGCTGTTCGCCGGCGACCTGCTGCGCATGTACACCCGTTATGCCGAGACCCAGGGGTGGAAGCTCGAGTTCCTCGACGCCAACGAGTCCGACCTCGGTGGTTACAAGTCCGTCACCGTCGCCGTGAAGGCCAAGGGCAACCCGGAGCCTGGCCGCGCGCCGTACGCGCTGCTGAAGTTCGAGGGCGGCGTGCACCGCGTCCAGCGAGTGCCGGTGACCGAGTCGCAGGGCCGCGTCCACACCTCGGCGGCCGGCGTGCTCGTGGTGCCCGAGGCCGAGCCGATCGACGTCGAGATCAACGACAACGACCTCCGCATCGACGTCTACCGCTCCTCGGGGCCCGGTGGCCAGTCGGTCAACACCACCGACTCCGCGGTCCGGATCACTCACGTGCCGACCGGCATCGTCGTCTCGATGCAGAACGAGAAGTCGCAGCTGCAGAACAAGGAGCAGGCCCTGCGCGTGCTCCGTTCGCGCCTGCTCCAGGCGGCTCAGGACGCCGCCGACGCGGAGGCCTCCGACGCCCGTCGCTCTCAGGTGCGCACCGTCGACCGCTCCGAGCGCATCCGCACCTACAACTTCCCGGAGAACCGCATCTCCGACCACCGCACGGGCTACAAGTCCTACAACCTCGACCAGGTGCTCGACGGTGCCCTGGAGCCGGTCATCTCCAGCGCGGTCGACGCCGACCTGGAAGCCCGTCTGGCCTCCCTGGACTCCTAGCGGCGATGTGCCGCCGAGGTCCTTCGACGGGTCGATGGTGCCTGCGAGGATCTCGGTCTGCACGCCGGATGAGGGTAGAAGCGAGGAGGGCCGCAGTCACCATGTGACTGCGGCCCTCGTGCTTGTGTGCTGCTGTGGTGCCCTACTTCGTGAAGCCCGCGACGAACCCGGCGGCCTGGGCGGACTCCTCGCTGTCGAACCAGACCTCGGCCTGCGTGCGCTTGTAGGCCGAGCTGGCGGAGGTGTGGTAGCGCTTCTCGCCGTCCTTGCGGACGTTGCCCTTCACGACATAGGAGGGGTGCGGGCTGGAGCCGTCGCCGAGCGGGTCGGCGCTGCCGGCGCCGAAGCTGCTCGCCGGCGGCAGAGCCTTCTCGGCGCCGGCAGCGGGCTTCTTGCCGCGCTGGTAGAAGTCGCTGCTGGCCCCCACGAACCCGGCCGCCTCGGCCGACTCCTCGGTGTCGAAGTAGACGGCCGCCTTCGTACGGCCGTAGTAGGGGCTGGCCTCGGTGTGGTACTTCTTCCCGCTGCTGCCCTTGATCGTGTACGCAGGATCCGAGCTGCTGCCGTCGGCCGCGGGTCGCACGGCGCCGGCGTAGGGAGCGTCGCCGGTGGCGGCGGGCTTCTTGGCAGCCTTGGCCTTCTTGGGGGCCTTGGTGGCGGTCTCCGAGGTGGTCGCGGAGGTGGTCGCGGAGGTGGCGGCCGCGGCGGCCGGAGCATCCTGAGCAGGCTCCGACGTGGCTTCGGCGGTGGGCGTCGTCTCGGTGGGCGTCGTCTCGATGGGTGCCGTGGACTCGGCGGCCTCGGTGACGGCGCCGGTCTCGGGGGTGCTCCCGGAGCCGGTGGCGAGCGTGGGCTCGCCGTCGGTCTCCGCAGCCGACGGCGCGGTGGCCGGCGCGGACTCGGTGCTCTGCGCCTCCGCCACCTGGGCCTCGGCGGCAGAGGCGATCGGCGTCTCCTCGTCGGCGGCGTCGTCGGTCGCGGTGGTCGAGGCCGAGTCGCCGGAGAGGGCGTCGGGGGTGGTCGAGGTCGTCGTCTCGCTGGTCGCGGTGGCGGCCCCGGCATCCGACGTGGCGGCCTCGGACGTGGTGGTCTCGGACGTGGCGGCCACATCGTCGGCGGAGGTCGCGTCGACATCAGCGGTCGCGTCGGCCGAGGTCGCAGTCTCGTCGGCGGTCGCGTCCGTGGAGCTCGCGTCGTCGCCAGCAGTCTCCGTGGCGGCGGGCGCGGCCTCGGCCGCCGCGCTCACGGGCGCTTCGGCCGGAGCCTCGGCGGGCGACTCGGCGGGCGCCTCGGTGACAGCGGCGGCCGCGACGGGTGCGGCAACGGGAGCAGTGGTCGCCTCGGTGGCCGGGTTGGTCTTGTCCGCGCGGTGAGCGGCCTTGGCGTCCTTGCGGATCGGCCGACCGAAGAAGAACCAGATCAAGATGGCGATGACGAGGATCAGGGCAAGCAGCAGGAGCCACTTCAACATTGGGGTGATGTTCCTTCCGGGGGAGAGCTCGGGTGTGATGGTGGGGCAG
Source organism: Nocardioides albertanoniae (assembly GCF_006716315.1). NCBI lineage: Bacteria > Bacillati > Actinomycetota > Actinomycetes > Propionibacteriales > Nocardioidaceae > Nocardioides > Nocardioides albertanoniae. Next base: position 1,408,722 of record NZ_VFOV01000001.1, read on the forward strand.
CACAACGGCCGGCCAGGGGTGTGCGGCCAGATCTCGCGTCCCGATATGACCCGAAGAACCGTTGAGGCGCCCGAACGTTACCCTCAGCCGGGTAAAGCATGACTAACACATTCAGGAGTAGTTGCCCATGACCGCCCCGCGCACGCTTCTGATGAACGCCCGAAAGCAGCTCGGAGACGCCGGAGTCGCGAGCCCCGAGGTGGATGCGGCCATCCTTCTGGCCCATGTGCTCGACACCGACCGCAACCGCCTCTTCCTGGTCGACGACGTCTCTACAGACGACGAGGCCGCCTATGCGGACCTGCTCGTCCGTCGCGCACGCCGCGAGCCGTTGCAGCATCTGACCGGGGTGGCCTACTTCCGCCACGTCGAGCTCGCCGTCGGGCCCGGCGTGTTCGTGCCTCGTCCGGAGACCGAGCTGCTCGCGGGCTGGGCGATCGACCGGGCCACCGGCCTCGACCGCCCGGTCGTCGTCGACCTCTGCACCGGTTCCGGCGCGATCGCCAAAGCCATCGCCGACGAGGTCGCGGGCGCGCATGTCCACGCCGTCGAGCTCTCCGAGGATGCCTATCCCTGGGCCGTACGCAACCTGGCCGGCACCGGCGTCGACCTCCGGCAGGGTGACATGGCCGACGCGTTCACCGACCTCGACGGCAGCGTCGACGTGATCGCCTGCAACCCTCCCTACATCCCGCTCGAGGCCTGGGAGTCGGTGGCCGCGGAGGCGCGCGACCACGACCCCGACCTCGCCCTCTTCTCCGGCCAGGACGGCCTCGACGCGATCCGCGTCCTCGAGCGACGGGCCGCAGAGCTGCTCAGGCCCGGGGGAGTGGTGGGGTTCGAGCACGCCGACGAGCAGGGTCCGAACGGCGATCGCGGCGGAGCTCCGGCCGTCTTCGCCGCCACCGGGAGGTGGCAGGACGTACGCGATCACCTCGATCTGGCAGGGCGTCCGCGCTTCACGACCGCGCAACTGGCACCATGAGCACTGTGACTGAGCGCTACCCGATCGCGACCGAAGACGAGCAGACGGAGGCGATCGACGCTGCGGCGGCCGCTCTTCAGTCGGGCGAGCTCGTGGTCGTGCCGACCGACACCGTCTACGGCGTGGCCGCCGACGCGTTCGACAAGGGTGCGGTCGCCGGCCTGCTCGCGGCCAAGGGACGGGGCCGTTCGATGCCTCCGCCCGTGCTGATCTCCAACGTCGCCACGCTCGACGCGCTCGCGACGAGGATCCCCGACTGGGCACGCACCCTCGTCGAGGAGCTGTGGCCCGGCGCGCTGACCGTCGTCTTCCACCAGCAGCCGTCGCTGCAGTGGGATCTGGGCGAGTCCCGCCAGACCGTCGCCGTACGCATTCCCGACTCCGACTTCCTGCGCCGGCTCATCGACCGGGTCGGTCCGCTCGCGACCAGCTCGGCCAACCGCACCACGAAGCCGGCCGCCACCAACGCCGACGAGGCCGACGAGATGCTCGGCCGGATGGTCCAGGCGATCGTCGACGGTGGCCAGTCACCTGTCGGTGAGGCGTCCACGATCGTCGCTGCCACCGGCGACGAGCCCGAGATCCTGCGCCAGGGCGCGATCAGCGCCCAGCGCATCAACGAGGTCCTCGCCAAGCACGACGTCGCGATCGCCGGGCCGGGGGCCCCGCACGACCGCGATGCGACCACCACCGAGACGTCGGAAGCACCCGACGCCGAAGCCCCCGAAGCCTGATGCGCGCCTACGTCCTCCTCTTCCTGGTCGCCGCCGTGGCGACCTACCTGCTCACCGTGGTCGCTCGCGAGTTCGCGATGCGCACCGGCGCCGTCGCGAAGGTCCGCGACCGCGACGTGCACGCCGTTCCGATCCCCTACATGGGCGGTGTCGCGATGCTCGGCGGGCTGATCGCGGCCTACCTGGTCGCGCGTGAGCTGCCGTTCCTGGCCGATGCGCCCGACTTCGTGCTGCAGGACACCGGCGTGGTGATCCTGGCCGGGGCGCTGATCTGCGTGGTCGGTGTCGTCGACGACATCTTCGAGCTCGATGCCCTCACCAAGCTCGGCGGTCAGGTGCTGGCCACCGCGATCCTGGTGGGCTTCAACCTGCAATACACCTTCATCACCTTCCCCGACGGCACCCAGTTCTCCATCGACCCCGCTCAGGGCGCGCTGCTGACCGGGCTAGTCGTGATCACCGTCGTCAACGCGGTCAACTTCATCGACGGCCTCGACGGTCTGGCCGCCGGCGTCGTCGGCATCGGAGCGCTCGCGTTCTTCCTGTTCTGCTACCAGTTCACCCGCATCAACGACATCGGCCGCGCCTCGACCGCGGCCCTGCTGAGCGTCGCGCTCGCCGGTGCATGCGTCGGCTTCCTGATCCACAACTGGCACCCGGCTCGCCTCTTCATGGGCGACAGCGGATCGATGCTGATCGGCCTGATCCTCTCCGCGAGCGCGGTCACCTTCTCCGGCTCCTACAACGCCGGCGGCCTCAACGTGAACGCCTTCGACGCCTCCACCGCGCTCCTGGTGACCTTCCTGCCGCTTCTCCTACCGTTGACGATCCTCGTCGTCCCACTCGTCGACCTGGTGCTCGCCGTCGTACGCCGCACCCGCGCCGGCCGCTCCCCGTTCGCCGCCGACAAGAAGCACCTGCACCACCGCCTCCTGGAGATCGGCCACTCCCAGCGTCGCGCCGTGCTGATCATGTGGCTCTGGGCCGGCCTGGTGTCGTTCGGGTCCGTCTTCGTGACCCTCTACCGCGGCCCGATCGTCATCACCGGCCTCGCCGTCGCCACCGCCCTCATCGTGCTGCTCACCTTTGTCCTCCCCAAGATCCGCGGCGAGCGCACCGACAAGCTCCTCGAGGCCCCCGAGGACCTCACCCCGCTCGAGCATCAGCCCTGATCCGGAGAAGGCGCGTTTGTCCTTGCTAGGACAGATGGCCTGCCGCAGACTTGGGACCGCCGATCAACTGACCGGTATCTCGGGGTGAGTGGAGTTTCAGGTGGACGGGTTCGTTGCACAGCCGGCGGCCATCCGGGCGGTCGCCGCGAATTTCGAAAGTCTGGCGGACAAGGCCGACTACATCCGTGACGCGGCGTCGAACTGGATGCATGTGCCCCACGACTCCAGCGTGTTGAGCGACATCGCGTCCGAGGTCGAGCAGATCCGGGAAGCGCTCCTCGACTCGTACGGATCGACCGGCGACTATCGCCGCATGATGGAGGGAGTCGCGGAGACCCTCCGCTCGATCGCCCGCGACTACGAGACCACCGACCGCGAGGTTGCCCGTCGGGCTGATGGCTTGATGAAGGAGATCGACCGACCCGCCACCGCCTCCTTCGCAAGCCCCGGGATCGATGAGGAGGAGTACGCCACGCGGTTCAAGGAGGGTCCCAGCGGGAGCTTCGACGATTACGACCAGTTCCTCACCATCAGCAAGAGCATCAACTACATGCTCGAGTTCAAATGGGTCGGCAGCGCCCTGGAGAAGTTGGGGATCCCGGACCCTCTCAAGAAGTTGAAGTTCCAGCTGAGCGGGGATTGGGCCAAGGTGGGCGATGCGTTGGGCGCGGTGGAAATGACCGTCAATACGTTGACCGACATCATCTGGGACCTCGACGGGATCATCGAAAGTCTGGACGGCAAGTGGGAGGGCAACGCCTCCAACAGCGCCCGTGAGTACTTCAAGAAAGTACGCCACGTGGTGGACGACAGCGGTAGCGGGATCGGGGCATACCGGGAGCGGATGACCGCTGAGTCGCTGGCGTACAAGGCGCAGGTCGAAGTGATGAACGACATGTTCGAACTGGTCGTGGATGCGATACCGCAGCCAACGAGTCTGGCCGACCTCTTGACGACGGCGATGAACACGGTGACCCCGAAAGCCCTGACGAGCCTGCTCGCGAACGTCATGGCATTCAAGTTGGCATTTGACGTGGCCCTGGGGGCAGCACAGCAGCTCGTGGCCGGGTTCTCGCAGCTTGCGCGGTTCCAGCAGGACCTCCGGTTCCCCGAGGTTCCGCAGTGGGCAGCGCCAGACGTGAACGGGGTGGCGTGAAATGGGGCGGGACCTGTTCGACGAGACGGCCAGAGCGCTGCTCGAACGCACACAAGACGCTCATGTCGTGGGTCAGATCCATCAGTATCTAGCAGGCGGCTCCAGCCGGTTCGATCTGATGCGTGATCCAGGCTTCAGCGAGGCCATGCAGCAGTGGTACGACGAGGTCGCGGACGAGCACCGTCAGCGCGGGATCGACCTGGCCGAGGTCGGCGCCCAGGTCTGGAAGCAATGGGAGGACGAGTCGATCAACCGCTCTTGATCGATCAATTAGGGCACCCAAACACGCTTGTGATAGTTTTCACGAGCGTTCGGGATACGCTCCTGAACACGTGAAATGCCCCCAGAGAGAACGGCCGCCGAGATGACGACCGCAACCAGCAAGACCATGGTGCTGCGAGGTTCTGCCGCAGTCTCCTCTGTCGCTGTGCTCGCGGCAGTCCTGGTGGCCTTCTTTGTCGCTGGCGCCACTGGCCTGACAGGTGCGGTGATCGGTTCGATCGCTGCCCTGGTCGTGCTCGGTGTCGGCACCTGGGCGATGTTCTGGATCGCGGCGAAGTCGCCGACCCTCTCGCTTCCGGGATCCTTCGGTGTGTTCACCCTGCAGGGGCTGTTGCTGTTCGCCATCCTGCTGGTGCTCTCGACACAGGCCGAAGGCGTGGTCGTGCGTGCGGCTGCACTGTCGATCGTCGTGGTCACCATCGCTTGGACGACGTCGTTTGCGTTCTTGGTGCGACGCGAGCGGATCCCGCTCTTCGACCTGCCAGGGGCAGACTCGTGACCCGCCAGTAACGCCTGATATCGTCCGGGCCGTCGGGAGCGGCCGCCGGGATGATACCCGAGCCACATGGCTCGCCACCCAGAATCGTAAGTTTCGAAGAAACAGGAGACAGCGTGAAGTCGCTTGCCGCCAGTGTCTTGGCGTCCGCACCGGAGCCCCACATCCCGGGGCCCGCGGACTTCAACCTGCCGCCGATCGTAGGTTCCGGCGACTGGGCCCTGACCAAGGTCTCGCTCCTGGTCATCCTCTCGGCCGTGATCGCCTTCGTGCTGTTCTACGCCATGTCGCGCAAGGCAGCCGTCGTTCCGAGTCGCATGCAGTTCGTCGGCGAGTACGTCTACGGCTTCGTGCGCAACGGCATCGCCCGCGACACCATCGGCTCGCAGGACTTCATGAAGTTCGTGCCGTTCCTGTTCACCATCTTCCTCTTCATCCTGGTGAACAACTTCTACGGGATCATCCCGTTCGTGCAGTTCCCGACGATGTCCCACATCGGCTACACCGCCGCGCTCGCGCTGCTCACCTGGCTGATCTACAACATCGTCGGCATCGCCAAGCACGGCTTCTTCGGCTATCTGAAGCATCAGACTGTTCCGGCCGGCATCAGCGGACCGATCCTGCTCATGCTCGTGCCGCTGGAGTTCTTCTCCAACATCATCGTCCGGCCGTTCACGCTCGCGCTTCGTCTGTTCGCGACCATGTTCGCCGGCCACCTGCTCCTCGCGCTGTTCTCCATCGGCGGCGCCTGGTTGATCCTGCACTACTCGCCGGCCGCGCTCGGTGTCACCACCGGTGTTCTGTCGTTCATCATCGGCATCGCGGTGAGCTTCCTCGACATGCTGGTGATGTTCCTGCAGGCCTACGTCTTCACCCTGCTCTCGGCCATGTACATCGGCCAGGCAATCGCCGACGAGCACTGAGCTCAGAAGCATCCCCTTCCAGCCCCATGACGCACAACAACTGACGCATTCGGCGTCACAACCCCGAAAGGAAAACCCATGGACATCGCCCTGGGCACCCTGAACATGGTCGGCCTCGGCCTCGCTGCGATCGGCCCGGCCATCGGTGTCGGCCTGATCTTCGCTGCGTACGTCGCCGGCGTTGCCCGTCAGCCGGAGGCTCAGAGCCGCTTGCAGACGATCGCCATCTTCGGCTTCGTTCTCTGTGAGCAGTTCTTCATCATCTCCCTTGCTCTCGCCTTCGTCCTCCAGCCCTGACGACGTCGAGGAACGACTGAGGTTTCGACATGATCCTTACCCAGGTAATGGCAGCGGAAGACGCGGCGCCTAACCCGCTGATCCCGCACGTACCGGAGATCATCCTCGGCTTCATCGTCGTCGCCATCCTCTACATCGGGATCTCCAAGTTCATCGTCCCGAACTTCGAGAAGGCGTACGCCGATCGAACCGCAGCGATCGAAGGCGGCATCGAGAACGCCGAGGCCAAGCAGGCCGAGGCCGATGCCAAGCTCGCCGAACTCGAAGAGCAGCTCTCGCAGGCTCGTCACGAGGCTGCCCGCATCCGCGAGCAGGCTCGCGAGGAGGGCGCAGCGATCAAGGCAGAGATGCGCACCGAGGCCCAGGCCGAGGCCGAGCGCATCGTGACCGCAGGCAAGGCGCAGATCGAGGCCGAGCGTCAGCAGGCTGCTGCGTCGCTGAAGACCGAGGTCGGCACGCTGGCCACCGGTCTCGCCGGACGCATCGTCGGGGAGTCCCTCGATGACGACGCGCGCTCCGGCCGAGTGGTCGAGCGGTTCCTCGCCGACCTCGAGGCAGGGGTTCACTGATGGACTTCCGTGGAGCGTCGGCCGAGGCCGTTGCCGCCCTGACCGAGGAGCTGAAGACCGTGGTCTCCGCCTCTCCCGAGGCGGCGGCGAAGACGGCCGACACCCTCTTCGAGGTCTCCCAGACCTTCCGTTCCGAGGCGGCCCTGCGCCGCTTCGTCACCGATGTCTCGGTGCCGACGGAGGCCAAGACCGGCCTCGTCGCCGAGGTCTTCGGTGGGAAGGTCGACGCGACGGGCCTCGGCGTCGTCGAGTCGGCGGTCAAGCGCCGCTGGACGCGCGCCGGTGACCTGAGCGACGCCGTCGAGCGGCTCAGCGAGATCGCCGCGGTGCGGGGAGCGGGCGACGAGGCCAACCGCCTCGCCGACGAGCTCTTCGCCGTCCAGCAGGCAGTGCAGGAGACGCCGGAGCTGCGCGACGCGCTCTCCGACCCGACTCGTACGACCTCGGACAAGGCCGCGCTGGTCGACGACCTCCTCGGCGGCAAGGCTCTGCCGTCGACGGTCGCCCTGACCAAGCAGGCACTGGCGGGCACCTACCGCACCGCCTCGTCCGCGCTGGGTGAATACCAGAAGGTCGCTGCCGCGGTCGCGGGCGAAGGCACCGCGGTCGTCCGCGTGGCCGCTCCGCTCTCCGAGGCGGACACCACTCGTCTGGCTGCTGCCCTCGCGCAGAAGTACGGCCGCAAGGTCCACCTGAACGTCGTGGTCGACCCGGCCGTCGTCGGTGGCATCAAGGTCTCGATCGGTGACGATGTCATCGACGGCACCGTCTCGAGTCGCCTCGATGGGGCGCAGCGAGCCCTCGCCGGCTGATCCGGCACCGCGGCCCCAACTGGCCGTACCACCCCTGTGTGACACAGACTGACTTGAAGAACTGAGAGAGAAGGCACAGATGACGGAGCTCTCCATCCGTCCCGATGAGATCCGGGACGCACTGGCCAAGTACGTCGCCGACTACAAGCCCGAGGCCGCGAAGACCGAAGAGGTCGGCACCGTTGCCTCGACCGCTGACGGTATCGCGCGCGTCTCGGGCCTGCCCTCGGCCATGACCAACGAGCTGCTCGAGTTCGAGGACGGCACCCTTGGTCTCGCCCTGAACCTCGACACCCGTGAGATCGGTGTCGTCGTCCTGGGTGACTTCGACAAGATCGAGGAGGGCCAGCCGGTCCGCCGTACGGGCGAGGTCCTCTCGGTCCCCGTCGGTGACGGCTACCTCGGTCGCGTCGTCGACCCGCTCGGCAACGCGATCGACGGCCTCGGCGACATCGAGACGGTCGGCCGCCGCGCCCTGGAGCTCCAGGCTCCTGGCGTGATGGACCGCAAGTCGGTGCACGAGCCGCTCGCCACGGGCATCAAGGCGATCGACGCGATGACCCCGATCGGCCGTGGCCAGCGTCAGCTGATCATCGGCGACCGCGCGACCGGCAAGACCACGGTCGCGATCGACACGATCATCAACCAGAAGCAGAACTGGGAGTCCGGCGACCCGGACAAGCAGGTCCGCTGCATCTACGTCGCCATCGGCCAGAAGGGTTCGACCATCGCCTCCGTGCGTGGCGCCCTCGAGGAGTCCGGCGCGCTGGAATACACCACGATCGTCGCCGCCCCGGCGTCCGACTCGGCCGGCTTCAAGTACCTCGCCCCCTACACCGGCTCGGCCATCGGCCAGCACTGGATGTACGAGGGCAAGCACGTCCTGATCGTCTTCGACGACCTGACGAAGCAGGCCGAGGCCTACCGTGCCGTATCGCTGCTGCTGCGCCGCCCGCCGGGCCGTGAGGCCTACCCGGGTGACGTCTTCTACCTGCATTCCCGGCTGCTCGAGCGTTGCGCGAAGCTGTCCGACGAGATGGGCAAGGGCTCGATGACCGGTCTGCCGATCATCGAGACCAAGGCCAACGACGTCTCGGCGTTCATCCCGACCAACGTCATCTCGATCACCGACGGTCAGATCTTCCTGCAGTCCGACCTGTTCGCGGCCAACCAGCGCCCGGCGATCGACGTCGGTGTCTCGGTCTCCCGTGTCGGTAGCGCCGCGATGACCAAGGCGCTCAAGGGCGTGACCGGTTCGCTCAAGGTCGACCTCGCGCAGTACCGCGCGATGGAGGCCTTCGCGATGTTCGCCTCCGACCTGGACGCGGCCTCGAAGCAGCAGCTGGCTCGCGGTCAGCGCCTGATGGCGCTGCTCAAGCAGCCGGCCTACTCGCCCTACCCGATCGACCGGATGACCGTGTCGCTCTGGCTCGGCACCACCGGCCGTCTCGACATCGTCCCGGTCGAGGACGTGCTCAAGTTCGAGCAGGAGTTCCTCGACTACCTGAGCCGCTCGCACGACGGCGTTCTTGCCGGCATCCGTGAGTCGTTGAAGTTCGACGACGCCACGGAGTCCGGGGTCGCCCAGGCGTACGAGTCCTTCCTCGACCAGTTCGAGACCTCCGAGGGCAAGTCGATCAAGCCGGGTTCGGCCAATGTCGGCGCTCTCGAGGACGAGGACGTCGAGCAGGAGCAGATCGTCAAGCAGAAGCGGGGCTGACCCATGGCCGTGTCAGTGCGTGAACTCCGCGCGCGGATCAAGTCGACGCAGTCGATGAAGAAGATCACGCGCGCCATGGAGCTCATCGCTGCGTCCCGGATCATCAAGGCGCAGCAGCGGGCGAATGCGGCCGCGCCGTACGCCCGTGAGCTCACCCGCGCGGTCTCGGCCGTGGCGACGTACTCCAACGTCGACCACGCCCTGACCACCGAGCCGGAGAACGCCAAGCGGGCTGCGGTCCTGGTCCTCGCCAGCGACCGCGGCCTGGCCGGCGGCTACGTCTCCAACGCCATGCGTGAGGCCGAGGGCCTCATCGCAAAGCTGAGCGCCGAGGGCAAGGAGACCGACCTCTACGTCGTCGGTCGCCGTGCCGAGGGCTTCTTCAAGTTCCGTGGTCGTCGGATCTCGCAGTCCTGGACGGGCTTCACCGACCAGCCGACGTACGAGGCGGCCAAGGAGATCGGCGAGAAGCTGATCGAGGTCTTCACCGAAGGCGCCGACGGCACCGACGGTGAGACGAAGGCTCCGGGCGTCGACGAGGTCCACGTGGTCTACACGCGCTTCGTGACCATGATGACCCAGAAGCCGACCGCCATGCGGCTGCTCCCGCTCGAGGTTGTCGAGGGCGAAGAGCTGCCCGAGGAGGGCGACGTCCTTCCGCTCTACGAGTTCGAGCCCTCTGCTGAGGCCGTGCTCGACAGCCTGCTCCCGCAGTACGTCAACAGCCGGATCTGGTTCGCGCTGCTGCAGGCTGCTGCCTCCGAGCTCGCTCAGCGCCAGAAGGCGATGAAGGCAGCGACCGACAACGCCGACGAGCTCATCAACAAGTTCACGCGGATCGCCAACCAGGCCCGTCAGGCCGGCATCACCCAGGAGATCAGCGAGATCGTCGGTGGCGTGAACGCGCTCGCCGATGCCCAGGCTGCGAACGACTGAGAACCCACAGAAAGACTGACTTAAACTAATGACTGCAACGGTTGACGAGAAGACCACGTCGGGCCGCATCGCCCGCGTGATCGGCCCGGTCGTCGACGTGGAGTTCCCCGTCGACGCCATGCCGGACATCTACAACAAGCTCGAGGTCGACGTCACCCTCGGTGGCGAGACCACGACCCTCCCGCTGGAGGTCGCTCAGCACATCGGTGACGGCATGGTCCGCGCGATCTCGCTGAAGCCGACCGACGGCGTCGTCCGCGGCGCCGCGGTGCGCGACACCGGTGCCCCGATCTCGGTGCCCGTCGGTGACGCGACGCTCGGTCACGTGTTCAACGCGACCGGCGACATCCTCGACGTCGACCCGAAGACGGTCGAGGTCAAGGAGCGCTGGGGCATCCACCGCAAGGCTCCGGCCTTCGACCAGCTCGAGTCCAAGACCCAGATGTTCGAGACGGGCATCAAGGTCATCGACCTGCTCACCCCGTACGTCACGGGTGGAAAGATCGGCCTCTTCGGTGGTGCGGGCGTCGGCAAGACCGTCCTCATCCAGGAGATGATCGCTCGAGTCGCGAAGAACCACGACGGTGTCTCCGTGTTCGCCGGTGTCGGCGAGCGCACCCGTGAGGGCAACGACCTCATCGTCGAGATGGGCGAGGCCGAGGTGCTCGACAAGGTCGCCCTGGTCTTCGGCCAGATGGACGAGCCGCCGGGCACGCGTCTTCGCGTGGCCCTCTCGGCGCTGACGATGGCGGAGTACTTCCGTGACGTTCAGAACCAGGACGTGCTGCTCTTCATCGACAACATCTTCCGGTTCACCCAGGCTGGGTCCGAGGTCTCGACCCTGCTCGGCCGGATGCCGTCCGCGGTGGGCTACCAGCCCAACCTCGCCGACGAGATGGGTGTGCTCCAGGAGCGCATCACCTCGACGCGCGGCAACTCGATCACCTCGATGCAGGCGATCTACGTGCCGGCTGACGACTACACCGACCCGGCGCCGGCGACCACGTTCGCCCACCTGGACGCGACCACGGAGCTCTCGCGTGAGATCGCTTCGCTGGGTATCTACCCGGCCGTGGACCCGCTGACCTCGACGTCGCGGATCCTGGACCCGCAGTACATCGGCCAGGACCACTACGACTGCGCGGTGCGCGTCAAGCAGATCCTGCAGCGCAACAAGGAGCTGCAGGACATGATCGCGATCCTTGGTGTCGACGAGCTCTCCGAGGAAGACAAGATCATCGTCTCCCGCGCGCGTCGTATCCAGCGGTTCCTGTCGCAGAACACCTACGTGGCCAAGCAGTTCACGGGCATCGAGGGTTCGACGGTTCCGGTCAAGGAGACCATCGAGGCGTTCAACAAGATCGCTGACGGCGAGTTCGACCACATCGCCGAGCAGGCGTTCTTCATGTGCGGTGGCCTCGACGACGTCCACGCGAAGTGGGCCGAGATCCAGAAGAGCCTTTGATGACTGACGCACTGCAGGTGGAGCTCGTCGCTGCGGACCGCGTGGTCTGGAGCGGCGGGGCCACCATGGTCATCGCCCGTACGGTCGACGGTGATGTCGGCGTCCTGCGCGGTCACGCGCCGGTGCTGTCGGCACTCACCGAGGCGGTCGTGGAGATCACCCCCGAGGAGGGCACCGAGGTCATCGCGACCGTCGACGGTGGCTTCCTCTCGGTCTCCGACGACCGCGTCTCGATCCTGTCCGAGCACATCCTGCTGGCCCAGGAGATCGACCTCAGCGAAGCGGAGGTCGAGCTTGAGGAGGCCCGTAGGCTGCTTGGCACCAGCAACGACGCCGAGCAGCGCATCCGCCGTGCTGAGGCACGCATCCGCGCTGTCGAGAAGGCCTCTTAGGCAGAGAGGGGCGGAAACCCGAATGGCATGGTGGGAGCTGCTGTTGGTCGTTGTGGCCGCATCGCTTCTGCTTGTCCTCGCCTATGGCATCGGGATTGCCGTCCGCCGCCGTCTGCTCGCTCGCAACGGCGGCGTCTTCGAACTGAGCCACCGCGTCCGGGACACCAGTCCCGGGCGCGGTTGGGTCATCGGGATCGGCCGATACTCCGGCGAGGAGCAGCTGGAGTGGTTCCGCATCTTCTCCCTCTCGCCCAAGCCCAAACGGGTCTGGCGGCGCGTCGAGATCTCCTACATCTCCAGCCGCTCGCCCGAAGGGATCGAGGAGCTCGTCCTCTACCCGGAGAGCCTGATCGTGACCTGCGACGTCGACGGCGAGCAGATCGACCTCTCGATGGACCATCAGACGCTGATCGGCTTCCAGGCGTGGCTCGAGTCCCGCCCCATCAGGTCCAACTGGACCGTCTTCTGATCGACCTCGGCCAACTCGGGGGTCGATCGGTTTGCTTTCGGGGGCTTCCCTGATTGTCCGGTGGCCACTTCGGGCGGATCGTTGAGGTATGTCCTCAACTGCTCCCATCCACACCCCGTCCACCCCGCCGGCCCCGCCCACTTCGCAGCCCGCGGGCGACGAGCTCCGCTGCACCGACGCCGACCGTGACAGCGTCGTCGACGTGCTCAAGGCCGCCTACGCCGACGGTCGCCTCGACCAGGCCGAGTTCGACGCCCGGTTCGACCTGACCATGAAGGCGAAGACGTACGTCGCCCTCGAGCCGATCACCCGCGACCTCGTCGCCCGGCCGGCCTCCGCGGCCTCGCGCGCGCCCGGCCAGCCCGCTCGCGACCTGCTGCCGCCGCCGACCACCGAGGAGCGACTGCTCGGCGCTCTCGCCCAGGCGACGACCTGGGTGCCCGTCGTCGTCGGCCCGGCGATCCTCTATTACACCGTGGGCAAGCGCTCCGAGTTCGTGAAGCACCACGCGGCCGGTGCGCTCAACCTGCAGCTCACCCTGCTCGCCGTCACGATCGTGACCTTCGGTCTCGGTGGGGCGCTCTACGGGATCGCCTGGGTGCTGGCGACCGCCTTCGCCGTCGTAGCCCTCGCCGGCGCCCCGCTGCGCCAGCCGTGGGTGCTGCCCATCTTCGGTCGCGGCGGCCCCTACGAGAAGAAGCGGGACTGATCCCGCCCACGGTCGAGGCCCGAGGGGCCACTAGCCTTTACTCGTGACCCCTCTTCGCCGCGCCCAGGCCGGATCGGTGGTCGCGTTCGCCACCAACGGTCTGCTCTCCGCGACCTTCATCTCCCGGATCCCCGCGCTGCGCGACAGCCTCGGCCTGAGCAACTCGGCCGTCGGCCTGATGCTGCTGGCGATGGGGATCGGGTCGGTCTCCGCGCTGCCGCTGGCCGGGGGACTGGTGATGCGATGGGGCGCCGCCCGAGTCGTACGCCGCTGCGCGGTGCTCTCCGCGGCCGCGCTGTCGCTGGTGGCGATCTCCGGCGCCTGGCTCGAGCAGGTGTGGCTGGTGGCGCTGTTCCTGGTGGCGTACGGCGTCGGCTACGGGGTCTGGGACGTCGCGATGAACGTCGAGGGCGCCGCGGTGGAGCGGCGCGGTGGCAAGACGCTGATGCCGCAGCTGCACGCGATGTGGAGCGTGGGCACGGTGCTCGGCGGGCTGCTCGGCATCGCCCTGGTGGGCACGGTGCCGACGGTGTGGCACATCGCCGGGGTCGCGGCGCTCGCGCTCGCGCTGTGCTGGTGGGGCACTGCCGGCTTCCTGCCGGCGGAGATGGCTCCCGAAGGGCACTCGCCGCGGCGGGAACTGATCGCGGCCTGGCGCTCGCCGCACACGCTGCTGCTGGGCCTGATGGTGCTCGCCTTCGCTGCCGCCGAGGGCAGCGCCAACGACTGGGTCTCGCTCGCGATGATCGACGGCTACGACGTCAGCCATCGGGTCGGGGTGGCCTGCTACGCGGCGTTCGTGCTCTGCATGAGCATCGCCCGTTTCGCCGGCGCGAAGGTGATCGACAGGGTCGGACGACAGCCGGTGCTGGTCACCTCGGCGGGGCTGGCCGGGGCCGGCATCCTGCTGGCGGTCTTCGCCGGCTCCTTCGAGCTGGCACTGGTCGGGATCGCGCTGTGGGGCTTCGGCGCCGCCCTGGGGTTCCCGCTGGGCATCAGCATCGCCGCCGACGACGAGACCCGGGCAGCGGCGCGCGTCTCGGTCGTCTCCACGCTCGCCTACGGAGCCTTCCTCGGCTTCCCACCGATCCTCGGTGCCGTGGGGGACCAGCTCGGCACCCTGCGCGCGCTCCTGGTCGTAGCCTTCCTGATGCTTCCCGCGGCGGCCTTGGCCGTCACGGTCGCGCGGCGACGGTCCGTGTAACACGTCGTTCGTAGGACTATCCGGTCGTTTCCATAGGGCGAGTAGTCCTACGTACGACGTGTTACACCACCCCACCCCCGCCGAGTCGGCGCGTTCTAACGAGCCGACTCGACGTGATTCTCGGTCAGGATGAGCCGACTCGGCGAAGAGTGGGTCAGTCGAAGAGGGCGCGGATGTCGTCGGCGCCGATAGCGGAGCTCATCGCGCCTTCGCCGTCGACGACCTTGGCGAAGAGCTCGGCCTTGCGCTCCTTGAGCTCCATGACCTTCTCCTCGATGGTGTCGGTGGAGACGAGGCGATAGACCATCACGTGCTGGGTCTGGCCGATGCGGTGGGCGCGGTCGACGGCCTGGGCCTCGGCGGCGGGGTTCCACCACGGGTCGAGCACGAAGACGTAGTCGGCCTCGGTCAGCGTGAGGCCGACACCGCCGGCCTTGAGTGAGATCAGGAAGACCGGGGCGTCGCCGTCGCGGAAGCTCTCGATGACCTTGCCGCGGTCGCGGGTGGCGCCGTCGAGATAGGCGGCGTCGATGCCTGCGTCGGTGAGCCGGGTGCGGGCACGGTCGAGGAACGAGGTGAACTGGCTGAAGACCAGCGCCTTGTGGCCCTCGGCGGCGAGCTCCTCGATGTGGTCGACGAGGGTGTCGAGCTTGGCCGAGCCGACCTCGTCGTCATCGGGGTCGACGAGCCCGGCGTCGAGCGAGAGCTGGCGCAGCCGGGTCAGCGCGCTGAGGATCGCGACCCGGTTGTCGTTGAAGTCGTCGAGCAGGTGCAGGATCCGCTGACGCTCCTTGGCCAGGTGGGCGTCGTAGATCTTGCGGTGCTCCGGGTTGAGGTCGACGCCGAGCACCTGCTCCTGCTTCGGCGGCAGGTCGTCGGCGACCAGCTCCTTGGTGCGGCGCAGCAGGAACGGACGCAGCCGGGTGCGGAAACGGCGCAGCGCCCCGTCGTCGCCCGACTTCTCCACCGGCGAGACGACGGTGTCGCGGAACATCCGCGGGCTGGGGTAGAGGCCCGGTGCGGTGATCGAGAGCAGCGCCCACAGCTCCATCAGCCGGTTCTCGAACGGTGTGCCCGTCACCGCGAGCCGCCAGCGCGCGTCGATACGGCGGGCTGCTGCGTACGTCTTGCTCTGGTGGTTCTTGACCTGCTGGGCCTCGTCGAGGACGAGTCCGGCCCAGGGGCGCCCGGCGAAGGCATCCTGCTCGAGCCGGAGGATCGCGTACGTCGTGATCACGATGTCGGCGTCTTCACGGGCCGTTGCCACGTGGTCGCTGCGCTTGCTCACCGTCGCGACGCGGAGACCGGGGGTGTGGCGGGCCGCCTCCTGCACCCAGGCCGGCACGACGCTGGTGGGTGCGACCACGAGGAACGGGGCGTCCGAGGCGGTGCCGTTGGCGACCGCGTGCGACATCGTCGCGAGCACCTGGAGGGTCTTGCCGAGACCCATGTCGTCGGCCAGGATCCCGCCCAGCCCCTGGTCGTGCAGGAAGGCCAGCCAGTGGAAGCCGTCGAGCTGGTAATGGCGCAGGTCGGTGGCCACCCCGGTCGGCTCCGGCCGCGGGATCTCGCGCAGGTCGCGTAGCGCCTGGGCGCGGTGGACCCACTCGGCGGCCTGCTGGTCGACCACGCCGAGCTCTGCCAGCTCGGCCCAGACACCGAGGTCGTGCTTGCCGACCGAGATGCCGTCGCCGCTGCGCTGGTGGAGCTGCCCGGCCGCCTCGACGACGTTGCGCAGGCGGTCGAGCTCGGTGCGGTCGGTGGAGATGTAGGTGCCGCTGGGGAGCACCAGGAAGTCGTCGCCACGGGTCAGCGAGGAGAGCACGTCGGCCAGCGGCACCGACTCGTTGCCGATGCTGACCACGACCTTGAGGTCGAGCCAGTCCTGCCCGGCCCCGCCGTCGCTGCCCTGCTCCTCGACCTCGAAGGAGATCTCGGGCTCCTCCTCGGTCTCCTGGAAGTGGGGTCGCTCGACCTCGGAGACGTCGACGCCGTCGATCTCGCGCAGCGCGGGGAGGTCGTGGATGGCGAGCGCGAGGGCGTCGCCGTCGCGCACCTCGCGCTGACGGAGGAGCTCGGAGGAGACGAGAGCGCGCAGCTGGGTCTCCGCCGCCGGGTCGCGCACGAGGCCGATGTCCTCGCGGGAGTCCACCGGGTAGTGGCGGGTGCCGTAGGCCCACGTCCAGCCGAGGGAGGCGTGGGTCGAGCTGTGCCAGGTGACTGCGAGGCTCAGCCGCGGCTCGGGCGGCTCGGGGATGTCGAGCGCGCCGTCGGTCGAGGTCAGCGGCACCAGCCGGGCCAGCGGGCCCAGCAGGGCGCTCAAGGTGCCGATCTCGGCCTCGGGCACCGTCAGCGGCTCACGGGCGGTCACCAGGCGCTGCGCGTGGGTCGAGAGCGGCCCGGCCAGATCGCCGAGATGGAGCACGCCGGCATCGAGCACACCCACCGAATGGATCGGGCGGCCGACCGTGAGCACCGTCGGGCCGGAGTAGACGCGGTCGCCGTGGGCGAGACCGAAGCGGAGCACCGCCTCGCCCTCCTCGCGGTGCAGCTCGCCGGCGAGCGAGAGCGGATCGTCGAAGATCACCACGTCGCGCACGCTCTCACCGGGCAGCACCGTCACCCCACCACGGACGGCCTCGCGGAGCAGGCCGATCGCGGGCTCACCGAAGTCGGAGAGACCGAGGGCGGAGCTGCGGGCGTAGAGCAGCCGGTCGGAGCGCAGCTGGCGAGCCAGCTCCTGCAGCGGGAGCAGCTGCCCGCGGGGGAAGTCCTTGCCCGGCACCGCGCTGGCGATGTTGGACCAGTCGGCGCCGGTCTTCGCCCAGCGTTCACGGTTGCCCATACGCATGGGGCGGAGCTCGACCGTGGGAGCTCCCGCCGCTGCCGAGCGCGGGCTGTGCACGTCGATCTCGAGCGCCAGCGCGGGCAGGTCGTCCTCGGGCTTGCTGTCTTCGGCGAGCTGGCCCAGCAGCGTACGCAGCTCGGTCTCCCACGACGGCCCGATGCCCGAGGCGGCCGCCGTCGCCGGCGCCGGGTTGATCAGCGAGAGACCGAGGGCGACGCCGTGCTTGCAGTTGAGACGCACCGGGCAGGTGCAGGTGTTCATCACCCGAGGAGCGGCGTCCTTCGTCTCCAGGATCAGGACGACGCGGTAGGGCACCGGCGTGCTGCCGCGCACCTCGGCGGCCGCGCGCAGGGTCGTATCACCGATCTCCTTGAGCTGCGGGTCGCCGACCCGCCCGTCCTCTGCGTAGGCCTCGCCGCGCTGAAAGGTCTGCGGGTCGAAGGTCTCGCGGAGGAGGTCGTTCGTGAGAGCTTCGAGCAAGGACACCCGCACTAGTCTTCCAGCATGAGGCGTGTTCTGCGACTTCGTGGACGCTTGGCGCGCCATGCGGGCGTCGAGCAACGGGTTCGTCGGGGTGACACCGGTCTAGACCAGCAGTGCGCATCGGGGCGGCGCCGGCGCATTCATCCGGCTGCATAGACGCCGGTACGCCGCGCGATGCCGGGCAGCGGGATCCGAACGACTCCACACAGGAATCTCGCGCAAAAACGAAAGCCACCTCGATCCGAGCGGGGGGATCCGGACCGAGGTGGCGATGAATACTTTCGGCCAAGTTGCCTAGGAAAGCAAGTCGAACCGCCATGGCGGGAATGTGCCGTGTCGTATATCTGCCATGATGTCCGTCGTTCGATCTCAGTCATGAAAGGTGTCTTGATGCTTGATGCGCTCGGTCTCGACGCCCTCGAGGAGACGGTCTACCGCCAGCTGGTCGGCGCGCCCTCGGCCAACCTTGACGAGCTGGCCGAGGCAGCCGACCTCGACACCTACGCGACCACCGCGGTGCTCTCGGCGCTCGAGGGAAAGGGTCTGGTGGCGCGGGCATCGGCGGGACAGGACCGTTACGTCGCCTCGCCGCCGGCGGTCGCCCTGGGGGCGCTGCTGGTGCAGCGGCAGGACGAGCTCCGCCGCGCGCAGGTCGAGATGACCGAGCTCTCCGGCCTCTACCGCGGCTCGGTGGCCCGCCGCGACGTGGCCGATGTCGTCGACGTCGTGCACGGCACCGAGGCCATCGCCCAGCGGTTCGCGCAGCTGCAGTACTCGGCGCGGAAGTCGATCCAGGCGCTGCAGAAGCCGCAGGCGGCGGTGGTCACCCGAGAAGACGCCGACGAGGCCGAGCGCGCCGCGATCGAGCGCGGCGTCAGGCACGACATCGTGCTCGAGCGCTCCGTCTTCGACACCCCTGGCATCTACGAGTCGATCGACTCCGGGCTCCAGATCGGCATCGAGCTGCGCGTCGTGCCCACGGTGCCGCTGCGTACCTTCATCGTCGACCGCGAGATCGCCCTGATCCCGCTGATGCAGAGCGTCTCGCCGTCGGGCGAGCACAACACCGTCCAGGACGCGTTGCTGCTCCACCCCAGCGGTCTGCTCGACGCGCTCAACGCCCTCTTCGACCTCATCTGGGCCTCCGCCCCCAAGCTGGTGGCGACCCCGGAGGGCACCGTGGAGACCGCCGCCGACCGTCTCGAGCCCCTCGACACCAAGGTGCTCTCGCTTCTCCTCGCGGGTCTGACGGACGCCTCCATCGGGGCGCAGCTGGGTCTGTCGCTGCGCACGGTGCAGCGCCGCGTACGTCAGATGATGGATCGCGCGCACGTCGACACCCGCCTGCAGCTCGGTTTCGAGGCCGGTCGCCGCGGCTGGCTTTGAGGCTCAGCGCCCCCTGAGGCTCAGCGCTCGCCGCCGGGCACCCAGAGCACGTCGCCCTGCTCCCGGTTGGCGTGCCGGGCGAGGATGAAGAGCAGGTCGCTGAGGCGGTTGAGGTAGGTGAGGGCCAGCTTGTTCATGGTCTCGCCATGCTCGGCGTACGCCGCCCACGCCGCCCGCTCGGCGCGACGCGCGACGGTGCGGGCCACGTGCAGGTGGGCCGCCGCGACGGTGCCGCCGGAGAGGATGAAGGAGCGCAGCTTCTCCAGGGTCTCGTTGTATTCGTCGCACCAGGCCTCGAGCCGGTCGACGTAGGCCTGCTCGACGCGCAGCGGCGGGTATTCGGGGTCGGGCACCACCGGGGTCGAGAGGTCGGCGCCCACGTCGAAGAGGTCGTTCTGGATGGTCGTCAGCACCTTCACGACGTCGGCGTCGATGCCGCCGTGCGCCAGCGCGACCCCGATCGCGGCCCCGGCCTCGTCGGTGGTGGCGTAGGCCTCCAGTCGCAGATCGGTCTTCGCGGTCAGGCTCATGTCGCCGAGCCGGGTCTCACCGGCATCGCCGGTGCGGGTGTAGATGCGCGTCAGGTTGACCATGCGCCGAGCCTATTCGGCCGACCACACATCGATGCGCGTCGGCCTGTGGGACGAGTTGGGTCAAATGACAGGAAATAGTGACGGAAGTGACGAATGAGGCTGATGTGGTGCAACCAATCGGCTGTGTCGCGCGTCATAGTGGGCGAGACGAACCGTCACAGACGTAGGGCAACCCCACTTCCCGGGGGACGGAGGCAGGGCATGGAGATCGTGATCGACGGACCGACCCTGGTGCTGAGCGGAGACTTCGACGTACGCAGCACCTGGATGGCGCGCAGCGTCATCTACGACCATCTCGACACTGTCGAGGGGGATGTCGTGCTCGATGTCTCGGGGGTGCACTGCGCCGACGTCACGGCGCTGAAGCTGCTCGCCGTCGCGACCAGGCAGGCGCACATCGACGGGCGCCGCCTGATCCTGCAGGGCTGCACCCCGGCCGTACGCCGGATGCTGCATCTCTCCAGGCTCTATCGCGTCCTCGAGGTGGAGAACTCGCCGCTGATCGCCTAGCGTCGTCACTGCTGCAGCCGCGACGGAGTGGGATTTTCCACACCCGGACCCGGTTACTGATCGGTAACCGAGGGGCTAGCATGCCTCCTATGACGGACACCACGCCTGCCGAGCCCGGCCGAAGCGAAGCCCGAGGCGACCAGACCCGAGGCGATCAGAGCAGCCGCCCCGCGAAGGACCGCCCCTGGGTCATGCGGACCTACGCCGGCCACTCGACCGCCGAGGCGTCCAACGCGCTCTATCGCAACAACCTCGCCAAGGGGCAGACCGGTCTCTCGGTCGCCTTCGACCTGCCGACGCAGACCGGCTACGACCCCGACAGCACCCTCGCCCTCGGCGAGGTCGGCAAGGTCGGCGTGCCGATCATGCACATGGGCGAGATGCGCAAGCTCTTCGACCAGATCCCGCTCACCGAGATGAACACCTCGATGACGATCAACGCGACCGCCATGTGGCTGCTCGCGATGTATCAGGTCGCCGCAGAGGAGCAGAACCCCGAGATGGATCCGACCGAGGTGGCGGCCAAGCTGGCCGGCACCACGCAGAACGACATCATCAAGGAGTACCTCTCCCGCGGGACGTACGTCTTCCCGCCCGAGCACTCCCTGCGGCTGATCTCCGACATGATCGCCTACACGGTCCACCAGATCCCGAAGTGGAACCCGATCAACATCTGCAGCTATCACCTGCAGGAGGCCGGGGCGACCCCGGTGCAGGAGATCGCCTACTCGATGTGCACCGCCATCTCGGTGCTCGACCAGGTCAAGGCTTCCGGTCAGGTCTCCGAGGAGGACTTCGGCAAGGTCGTCGGCCGCATCTCGTTCTTCGTCAACGCCGGCGTGCGTTTCGTCGAGGAGATGTGCAAGATGCGCGCCTTCGTCGAGCTGTGGGACGAGATCACCCGCGAGCGCTACGGCGTTGAGGACCCGAAGATGCGCCGCTTCCGCTACGGCGTGCAGGTCAACTCCCTCGGTCTGACCGAGGCCCAGCCGGAGAACAACGTCCAGCGCATCGTGCTGGAGATGCTCGCGGTGACGCTCTCCAAGAACGCGCGGGCGCGCGCCGTGCAGCTGCCCGCCTGGAACGAGGCGCTCGGCCTGCCGCGTCCGTGGGACCAGCAGTGGTCGCTGCGGCTGCAGCAGGTGCTGGCCTTCGAGTCCGACCTGCTCGAGTACGGCGACATCTTCGACGGTTCGCCGGTCATCGAGGCCAAGGTCGCCGAGCTCGTCTCGGGCGCCAAGGAGGAGATCGACCGGGTCCAGGCGATGGGCGGCGCGATCGCCGCCGTCGACTCGGGCTACATGAAGTCCGAGCTCGTCTCCTCGCATGCGCGCCGTCGCGGCGCCATCGAGTCGGGCGAGGAGCTCATCGTCGGCGTCAACAAGTTCACCACCACCGAGCCGTCGCCGCTCACCGCTGACCTCGACGGCGCGATCATGGTCGCCGACCCGCGCGCCGAGGAGGCCGCCAAGGAGTCGCTCGAGGCGTGGAAGTCACAGCGTGACGAGGCCGCCGTCTCCGAGGCGCTGGCAGCGCTGGCCGCCGCCGCGAAGACCGACGTCAACCTGATGGAGGCGACCCTGGCGGCCGCCCGTGCCGGCGCGACCACGGGGGAGTGGGCCGGCACGCTGCGCGAGGTCTTCGGCGAGTTCCGTGCGCCCACGGGCGTCTCCGGTGCCGTCGGTGCCGCGGAGGCGGGGGCCGAGCTGGCCGCCGTCCGCGAGCGGGTCAAGGCCACCGGCGAGGAGCTCGGCGTCAAGCTGCGCATGCTCGTCGGCAAGCCGGGCCTCGACGGCCACTCCAATGGTGCCGAGCAGGTCGCGGTCCGCGCGCGTGACGCCGGCTTCGAGGTCATCTATCAGGGCATCCGGCTTACCCCCGAGCAGATCGTCGCCGCGGCTGTCGCCGAGGACGTGCACGTGGTCGGGCTCTCCATCCTCTCCGGCTCCCACATGTCACTGGTGCCGTCGGTGGTCGAGGGGCTGCGCGAGGCCGGGCTCGGTGACGTGCCGGTCATCGTCGGCGGCATCGTGCCCGAGTCCGACGCCAAGACCCTGATCGAGTCGGGTGTCGCGGCGGTCTACACGCCCAAGGACTTCAGCCTCACCGAGATCATGGCCGACATCGTCGAGGTCGTCCGGAAGGCCAACGACCTCTCCTGACCGGCCCCTGGAGTCGATGATCGCGAGGGCTCCCGAAGATTCTTCGAAGAATCTCGGGAGCCCTTGTCGATCTCGAGCGTGCCCGTTCGTGGAGTAGGCAGAGGGAGGCGGACGGCGCCTCCCACCACGTCACGGGAGACTGAGATGTCCACGATCACCAACACCCAGCAGTACGCCACCACCAGCCGCACCTCTGCTCGCCGGTCCGTCTGGCTCCACGGCCTCGCCGCGGTGGTCGCCGCCTCGGTGGCCATCACAGCGCTCGCAGCGGTCGCGATGGCCGCCGGAGTGAGCTTCGAGACCGCCGACGGGCCGATCCCGCTCCTCGGCTTCACCCAGCTGACCGCCGTCTTCTCGCTCGTCGGCGTCGCGATGGCCGCGATCATGGCCCGGGTGGCCCGCCGCCCGCGGCGTACGTTCGTCGTCACCACTGTCGTGCTGACGGTCGCCTCGCTCGTCCCCGACGCCACCTTCGGCTTCGACGTCCCCAGCGCGATCGTCCTGATGGCCCTGCACGTCGTCGCTGCGGTCATCGTCGTCCCGGTCCTGGCTCGGCGCCTCGCCCAAGCGCGCTGAGTCCGGCCCGTCCGCGAGTCGTGCAACACGTTGTTCGTAGGACTATCCGGTCGTTTCAAACGACCGGATAGTCCTACGAACAACGTGTTACCCCAGCGGCGGTAGCCTGCCGAGCATGCGGGTCACGGTGGTCGGAGCAGGTGTCATCGGTCTCTCCTGCGCGGTGCGGCTGCTCGAGGCCGGCCACCGGGTGAGCGTGATCGGCCGGGAGCGTACGACCGGCACCACCTCGGCCATCGCGGGAGGCTTCTGGTTCCCCTACCTGGCCGAGCCGCGCGAACGGGTCGCGGCGTGGGCCGCCGAGACCTTTCACGAGCTCTCCCGGCTGGCCACCGACGAGCCGGCCGCAGGCGTACGCATGGTGCACGGCGCCCAGCACAACCCGGAGGACGACCTGTGGTGGGCCGCGCCGCTGACCGACCTGAGCGTCGTCGGCGGCCGTGCAGAGTTCACCGCGCCGATCGCCGAGATGCCGGTCTATCTGGAGTGGTTGGAGCGCCAGGTCACCGAGGCGGGCGGCACCGTCTCGACGGGTTCGGTCACCGACCTCTCGAGCGTGGATGCCGACGTCGTCGTCAACGCGACCGGTCTCGGCGCCCGAGAGCTGGTCGGTGACACCAGCCTCTATCCGGTGCAGGGCCAGGTCGTCGTGCTCGAGGCCGGTGCCACCGAGGAGTGGTTGGAGGCCGAGGGCTCCGCGCCTGTCTATGTCCTCCCGCGCGGCGGCGACACCGTCGTCGGTGGCACCTCGGTGCCGCACGCCTGGAGCCAGAGCCCGGATCCGCGTACGGCCGAGCGGATCCTCGCCGATGCGGCGGCCCTCGTGCCGGAGATCGCGCACCTCGGGGTCAGGGCCCACCGCGTCGGCCTGCGTCCGGCACGTCCCGCCGTGCGCCTCGAGCGCGAGGGCACGGTGGTGCACTGCTACGGCCACGGTGGCGCCGGGGTCACGCTGAGCTGGGGCTGCGCCACCGAGGTCGCCGAGCTCGTCTCGGAGCTCGCGACGAAGTAAGGCTCCCCTAAGTCCGCTGTTACGCTGTGGCCGTGGGCAAGAAGGGGAAGAAGCCTCCCAAGACGGAGTGCTGCGTATCGAAGCCGCGCTGCAAGCGCTGCCCGATCCGCATGCTCAAGGACGGCACGCTGCCCGACGGGATGACGGTCAAGAAGCGTCGCCTGGTGACGCTCGAGGGCAAGCCCGTCAAGAAGAAGCACCTCGCCGCCTGAGGTGGGTGAAGGCGCCTGCGAAGGCGCCTCCTCAAAGCCCGCGCCAAGCGGCGTCGGAAGTGGTAGGAATCTCCTTGCAGACGATTACCTACTCGTGCAAGGACGTTACCGATGCCTCACGCCACCCGCCGCTCTGTCCTGTCCGGTGCCGTCACCGGAGCGGCCGGTCTGGCCGCCGCCGGTTACACCGCCACCCCCGCGTCTGCCGCCCCCAAGGGCGACACGGTGCGGCTGACCGTGCTCGGCACGACCGACCTGCACGGCAACGTCTTCAGCTGGGACTACTACAAGAACGCCGCCTTCTCGAACACCACCGGTGACGAGATCGGCGTCGCGAAGGTCAAGACGCTGATCGACGCCGTCCGCGCGGAGCGCGGCGACGACCCCATCCTCACCATCGACGCGGGCGACACGATCCAGGGCACCCCGCTGGCCTACTACTACGCCCGGATCGACCCGATCACCGATGGCGCGGTCCACCCGATGGCGCGGGCGATGAACCTGGTCGGCTACGACGCCGCCGCGCTCGGCAACCATGAGTTCAACTACGGCATCGACACCCTGCGCACGTTCGAGGAGCAGCTCGACTTCCCGCTGCTCGGCGCCAACGCCGTCGACCCCTCGACCAAGCTCCCGGTCTTCCCGCCCTACATCATCAAGCACTACGACCTCGGCCGCGGCCGCCGCCTCAAGGTGGGCGTGCTCGGACTGACCAACCCCGGCATCGCGATCTGGGACAAGGCCAACGTCGAGGGCAAGATGGAGTTCCCCGGGCTGGTCGAGCAGGCCTCGATCTACGTGCCCGAGCTCAAGAAGGCCGGCTGCGACCTCGTCATCATCAGCGCCCACTCCGGCGCCGACACCTCCAGCTCCTACGGTGACGAGCTGCCCCCGGAGAACGCTGCCACCCTGGTCGCCGAGCAGGTGCCCGACGTCGACGCGATCCTCGTCGGCCACGCCCACCGTGAGATCACCGAGCGTTTCGTCACCAACACCGAGACCGGCAAGCAGGTGCTGCTGACCGAGCCGCTCTACTGGGGCATGCGCGTCTCCGTGATCGATCTGGTCGTACGCCGCGAGAAGGGTCACGGCAAGCCGCGCTGGGTCCTGGAGTCGGCGACGGCGCAGACCCTCAACTCCAACACCGTCGACCCCGACCTGGAGGTCTCGGCCGCGGTGCAGGAGCAGCACGAGGTGGTGATCGACTACGTCAACTCCGTCGTCGGCACCTCGGCGGTCGAGATGCTGGCCGCGCGGGCGGTCGTCGAGGACGTACCCATCATCGACTTCGTCAACTTCGTGCAGGCCGACGCGGTCAAGGCGGCATTGACGGGGGCCGACGCGGAGCTGCCGGTCATCTCGATCGCCGCTCCGTTCAGCCGTGCGGCCGCCTTCCCTGCAGGTGAGGTGACCGTACGCGACGTGGCCGGCCTCTACATCTACGACAACACCCTGATGGCGGTGAAGGTGACCGGCGCCCAGGTCAAGGACTACCTCGAATACACCGCGCGCTACTTCAAGCAGATCAGCGGCACCGGCCCGTTCCCGATCGACGACGTCACCAACGCGCCCACCGACACCGCGCCCAACGGCACCCCCGACTACAACTTCGACACGATCTCGGGCCTCGACGCGGCGCTGACCTACGACATCGACATCGCCGCCGCCGTCGGCTCGCGTATCACCGACCTCGCCTACGACGGGGTCGCGGTCGCCGACGACCAGGAGTTCGTGCTCGCGGTCAACAACTACCGCCAGTCGGGTGGTGGCGGCTTCCCGCACGTGACCGACGCGCCCGTGGTCTACAACCAGCAGGTCGAGATCCGTCAGCTGCTCATCGACTGGGTCACCGCCAACCAGGTCATCGACCCCGCCGAGTTCGCCTCGGCCGACTGGCGCCTGGTCTCCGGCGGCGACCCGATCACCGTGACGTCCTGATCGTCGGGCGGTGGTTCTCAGCGGGGGTTGATCCAGTTGATGATCTGGCTCATCGAGAGCATCAGATCGTCGAGCCGGCGCTCCATGTTGTCGAGCCGCGCGTTGACGTCGTCCAGCGCGGCGTCGGAGCGCTCGGATCTGCTCTTGATCGCGTGGAACTCCGCCGTGTGCATCTGCTGCATCGTCAGCAGGTCGATCATGATCGCCTCGACGTCGCTCACGGACAGGCGGCCCCCAACGCCATGCCCCGAGTGGTTCATGGACATGCGTGAATCCTGGCACGCTCGCTGGTGTCGCGTGGGGGAATGTCGGTGCACTTGCGTGAACTTGCCTACGCGTGCATCAACTGTTGCTCAGAAGAGTCTCTCGGTCGGGTCGTCGAGGCCGCGCAGGGCGTCGTAGTCGACGACGGCGCACGTGATGCCGCGGTCCTCGGCGAGCACGCGCGCCTGCGGCTTGATCGCCTGGGCCGCGAAGATGCCCCGCACGGGTGCGAGCAGCGGGTCGCGGTTGAGCAGCTCGAGATAGCGGGTGAGCTGCTCGACGCCGTCGATCTCGCCGCGTCGTTTGATCTCGACCGCCACCGAGCGGCCTTCGGCGTCGCGGCACATCAGGTCGACCGGCCCGATCGGGGTGGGGAACTCGCGGCGTACGAGGATCAGCCCTTCGCCCAAGGTGGAGGGATGGTCGGCGAGGAGCTCCTGGAGGTGCTTCTCGACGCCGTCCTTCTGCAGGCCCGGGTCGACGCCGAGGTCGTGGGAGGTCTCGTGGTGGATCTCGTCGATCAGGATGCGCAGGGTGTCGTCGGTCTTGCTGGTCACCGTCCACTCGACACGACCGTCCTCGGACTTGCCCTCGGAGAGGGTGCAGGGCGGCGACATCCAGTTGAGCGGTTTGTAGGAGCCGCCGTCGGAATGGACCAGCACCGATCCGTCGGCCTTGATCATCAACACTCTGGTGGCCATCGGGAGGTGGGCGGTGAGCCGCCCGGCGTAGTCGACCTGACAGGTGGCAACGACGAGTCTCACCCGGGAAACCTATCGCATGAGGTGACCCGGACCGGTCAGGCGTCGGTCGACTCGAGGAACGAGTCCGGCGCCATGTCCACGCGCGTGTGAGCAGGCTCACGTGGACGATGGGTTACTCGCCGGTAATAAAGATGGCAGTCTTCGTTCGCATGACGGATTCGACTCAGGGTTCCATCCATGACGCGCTCGTACTGCCCTACCTCAACCACGCGATTCGCATGCTTGAGTCCGGCTACGCCACCGCCACCGACATCGACAACGCCATGCGCTTCGGCTGCGGCTACCCCAAGGGCCCGCTGACCACGGTCGACGAGCTCGGCGCATCTGTCGTACGCGACGCCCTGCTCGCCCGCTTCGAGGAGTCCGGCGACAACCTGCACAAGCCTGCCGACCTGCTCACCAAGACCGCCGACGAGGGCGGCTCGTTCACCGCGGCCGACGGTGACGACGCCCAGGCTCCGCAGCTGCGCCACACGATCGAGAAGATCGGCGTCGTCGGCACCGGCACGATGGCCTCGGGCATCGTCCAGGTCTTCGCGCAGGTCGGCTTCGACGTCGTTTTCGTCGGCCGCTCGCAGGAGAAGCTCGACGCCGTCGTCGCCGGGATCACCAAGGCGCTCGACAAGGCCATCGCCAAGGGCCGCTCGGACGAGGAGACCAAGACCGCGGTGCTCGGCCGTCTGACCGGGAGCACCTCGCGCGAGGACCTCGCCCAGGCCGACCTGATCGTCGAGGGCATCGCTGAGGACCTCGACATCAAGACCCAGCTGTTCACCGACCTCGACCGCATCGCCAAGCCTGGCGCGATCCTCGCGACCACGACCAGCTCGATGCCGATCACCGAGCTCGCCAAGGTCACCTCGCGCCCCGCCGACGTCATCGGCATGCACTTCTTCAACCCGGCCCCGATCATGAAGCTCGTCGAGGTCGTCACCACCGACCTCACCTCGCCCGAGGTCGACGAGACCGTGCGCGCGCTGTCCACCGCGGTCAAGAAGGTGCCGGTCTCCTGCGGCGACCGCTCCGGCTTCATCGTCAACGCGCTGCTGTTCCCCTACCTCAACGACGCCGTCAAGTTCCACGAGTCGGGCGTCGCCATCGACGAGATCAACGCGGCGATCAAGGAGACCGCCGGTCTGCCGATGGGCCCGTTCGAGCTCCTCGACGTCGTCGGCAACGACGTCTCGCTCGCCATCCAGACCGAGCTCCGCAACGAGTTCGGCGAGCCCGGCTTCGAGCCCGCCGCGCTCCTGGCGCAGAAGGTCGAGGAAGGCAAGCTCGGTCGCAAGACCGGCGAGGGCTTCCACACCTACTGATCCGCCGAGAGGTCACTCCCGCAGGTCGAAGAGTCACTTCTGCAGGTCGAGCCGTCACGAAGGTGACGGCTCGACCTGCATTTCTGACCTCTCGACCTGCAGAGGTGACGCTTCGGCGCTCAGGGTGTGGGGTAGCCGCGGCGTACGGCTCGTTCGAGGATCCCCAGGGTGGCTCGGATGGACTTCTGGTCGATGACCGGGAAGATCGGCTTCCAGTCGGGGTGGGCGGTGGACCAGTCGCAGTAGGAGACGACGCGGGTGTCGCCCGAATCGAGCTGCTCGAGCTCGTAGCCGAAACGGTGGCCGATCGGAGGCTTGATGGTGCCGTCGATGGTCCATTCGATCCTGATCGCCGGCTCGAAGGCCGTGATGATCACGGTGACCTCGTACCTGCCCATCGGGTAGTCGCCCAGGGCCTCACGGTCCATGTGGACGACGAATCGGTCATCGACCGCGCCCACCGGTGAGCCCTCCGACGACTGGAGCATGCCGGAGGCGTCGATGGCGACGTGGCCGTCGGGGTCGGTGAGGACGGCGAAGATGTCGGTGGGGGAGGCGGGGATGATCCGCTCGGCCTCGATGCGCTCGGCGGCTGAGGCCTCGGTCTGGGTCTGATCGGTCACGGGGCCGAATGTAGCGGCACCCCCTGTGCGTCGGATCACACCGTGGCAGGATGCGGGCATGAGTGAGCGCACGATCGAGACAGTCGGAGTCGTCGGCCTGGGCACCATGGGTGCCGGCATCGCGGAGGTGTTCGCCCGCAACGGGTTCACCGTCGTCGGGGTGGAACGGGACGAGGAGGGCCTCGAGCGAGGCAAGGAGCACCTGGCCAACTCGACGGGCCGCGCGGTCAAGCGCGGCAAGCTCAGCGCCGACGAGCAGGAGGCGCTGCTCGGCCGGATCACCTTCGCCACCGATCCGACGGCCCTCAAGGACGCCGACTTCGTCGTCGAGGCGGTCGTCGAGTCGCTCGAGCTGAAGAAGAAGATCCTCGCCACCCTCGACGAGATCGTCGCGCCCGACACGATCCTGGCGACCAACACGTCCTCCCTCTCGGTGACCGAGATCTCGACCGCGTCGCAGAAGCCGGGCCGCGTGGTCGGCGTCCACTTCTTCAACCCCGCGCCGGTGCAGAAGTTCGTCGAGATCGTACGCACCGTGGTGACCGAGGCCGAGGTGCTCGAAGACGCTCGGGAGGTCGTCGGCAAGCTCGGCAAGTCGCCGGTGGTCTGCGGCGACCGGGCCGGCTTCATCGCCAACGCGCTGCTCTTCGGCTACCTGAACCACGCGGTCTCGATGTTCGAGGGCCACTACGCCACCCGCGAGGACATCGACACCGCGATGCGCCTGGGCTGCGGCTACCCGATGGGCCCGCTGGCGCTGCTCGACCTGATCGGGCTCGACACCTCCTACGAGATCCTCGACACGATGTACCGCCAGGGCCGCGACCGCCTCCACGCTCCGTCGCCGATCCTCAAGCAGATGGTCACCGCCGGGATGCTCGGCCGAAAGTCGGGCCGCGGCTTCTACACCTACGAGGGCGCCGACTCACCCGTCGTGGTGCCCGACGGCCTCACCCCGAGCGCCGACGCCACCCACGAGCTGCGCCGCCAGGTCTCGAAGGTCGGCGTCGTCGGCACCGGCACGATGGCTTCCGGCATCGTCGAGGTCTTCGCCAAGGGCGGCTACGACGTGA
Source organism: Nocardioides albertanoniae (assembly GCF_006716315.1). Lineage (NCBI taxonomy): Bacteria > Bacillati > Actinomycetota > Actinomycetes > Propionibacteriales > Nocardioidaceae > Nocardioides > Nocardioides albertanoniae. Next base: position 1,438,803 of record NZ_VFOV01000001.1, read on the forward strand.
CGTACGTCGGGCGCAGCCAGGACAAGGTCGCCAAGGTGAACGAGAAGATCACCAAGAGCCTCGACAAGGCGATCGGGCGGGGCAAGCTGGAGGAGTCGGCGAAGCCCGAGATCCTCGGCCGGCTGACCGGCACCACCTCGCTCGACGACCTGGCCGACGTCGACATCGTCGTGGAGGCGATCGCGGAGGACCTGGCCATCAAGACCACGCTCTTCGAGAACCTCGACGACATCTGCAAGCCCGGCGCGATCCTGGCCACGACCACCTCGAGCCTGCCGGTCATCGAGCTGGCCAAGGTCACCAAGCGGCCGGCCGACGTCGTCGGGATGCACTTCTTCAACCCGGCGCCGGTGATGAAGCTGGTCGAGGTGGTCTCGACGGTCACCACGTCCGAGGACGTCTCCGAGACCGTTCGCGCGCTCTGCTCCGACATCGGCAAGTCGCCGGTCTCGTGCGGTGACCGGGCAGGGTTCATCGTCAACGCGCTGCTGTTCCCCTACCTCAACGACGCCGTCAAGATGCTCGAGGGCCACTACGCGACCGCCGACGACATCGACACCGCGATGAAGCTCGGCTGCGCACTGCCGATGGGCCCCTTCGAGCTCCTCGACGTCGTCGGCAACGACGTCTCGCTGGCCATCGAGCGCGAGCTCTACCTCGAGTTCCGCGAGCCGGGTTTCGCGCCCGCGCCGCTGCTGGAGCACCTGGTCACCGCCGGCTACCTCGGCCGCAAGACCGGCAAGGGGTTCCGCGACTACAGCTGATCCGAGCGCGCCTGAGCGTTCCTCCGTCAAGGTATGCAGGTCGAGGCGCACATCCCACGCGGAGCTCCCCGTGGGATGTGCGCCTTCGTCTGCATACCTTGACGGAGGAACCCCCGCGCCCACCCCAGCAGTACGCTGGTCGACGTGGGACTTCTGATCGCACTCCTCGTCGTCGTCGCGGTGATCGGCACCGTGGTCGTGACCAGCAGGCGCTCGCAGGCGCGGGCCCTGGAAAAGCAGCGCGCTGACCTCGAGCCGGTCAAGCAGCTCGCCTTCGAAGACGTCACCGCGTTCGGTGAAGAGCTCCAGAAGCTCGACCTCGAGATGGCCGGGCAGGCGCTCGACGAGGGCGCCAACGCCGACTATCAGCGTGCGCTCGACGAATACGAGACCGCGAAGCGGGCCGTCGACAAGATGGAGAAGCCCGAGGACGTCAAGGGCATCACCGAGATCGTCGAGGACGGGCGCTACGCGGTGGCGTGTGTGCAGGCGCGAGTCGCCGGCGAGGCGCTGCCGACCCGGCGTCCGCCGTGCTTCTTCGACCCGCGCCACGGGCTCTCCGTCGAAGACGTGGAGTGGGCGCCGCCGGGCGGCACCTCGCGCGACGTACCGGCCTGTGCGCTCGACGCCGAGCGGGTCAAGGCGGGCGCCGAGCCCGACACCCGCAAGGTGATGGTCGGCAACGAGCGGGTGCCCTACTGGCAGGGCGGCCCGGCCTACCGGCCCTACGCGGCGGGCTACTTCGGCGCGTTCTCGCCGATGGACTGGATGTTCGCCGGGCTGATGTTCAGCGCGTTCGGCGGCTTCGACGCCTTCGGTGAGATCGGTGAGGGCATGGGCGACGCGATCGGTGGTATCGGCGACGGCCTCGGTGACATGTTCGGCGGCATCGGCGACGGCATCGGTGACATGTTCGACGGCTTCGACTTCTAGCGACGTACGCTTCGCAGGTGCCACCACTTCATACGCTCGAGCTCGGTGAGAGCGGCAGCCGCGTCGTCTTCCTGCACGGCCTCTTCGGCCAGGGACGCAACTGGAACACCCTCGGCAAGCAGCTTGCCGGCGACCACCGAGTGAGCCTCGTCGACCTGCCCCACCACGGTCGTTCGCCGCATCCGGACGCCTTCGACTACCTCGAGGTCACCGCCTCGGTCGCCGAGCTGCTCTCTGCTGATGACGGGTCCGACGACCCGGCCACCGTGGTCGGCCACTCGATGGGCGGCAAGGTCGCCATGCTGCTCGCGATCACCCGACCCGAGCTGGTCGCGAAGCTGGTCGTGGCCGACATGTCGCCGGTCGTCTACGAGAAGGCACGCGACTTCAAGACGTACGTCGATGCCCTCAACGGCCTCGATCTCGGCTCGATCACCCGCCGCGACGAGGCCGACGCCGCGCTGCAGCCCGCCGTGCCGGACCCGACGATCCGCGGTTTCCTGCTGCAGAACCTGCGCCGCGAGGGTGACGGCTGGCGCTGGGCGATGAACCTCCCGGTGCTCGGCCGCGACCTCGACCGCATCGGTGACTGGCCCGCCGACGACCTGAAGGGGTTCGACCCCTACGACGGCCCGGTGCTGTGGCTGGCGGGGGAGCGGTCGAGCTACGTCACCGACGACTACGCGCCGGCCATGAAGGGATGGTTCCCGCGCTATCGCAAGGTGACCGTCAAGGGCGCCGGCCACTGGATCCACTCCGAGAAGCCGGAGACCTTCCTGGCGGCCCTCGAGCAGTTCCTCGCCTCCTAGCGGCGCACCGCTAGACCTCCCGGGCGCAGGGGCCCGCGAACACCGACGCCATCCGTGCGGCGACCGCCGTCTCGGCGCGCCGCTGGGCTGCCCTGCTCGGGTCGATGAGGAGGCGCACGGCGAGACCCTGCGTCAGCGCGAACGCCGCGTCGCTCTCGAGCAGGGCATCGGTCTCGGGCGCGACCTCGCCGCACTCCATCCCGTTGCGTACGGCGTGCGCGATGCGGTCGCCGAGCCGTCGGTCGAAGGCGCGCTGGTGCTCGGCAAGGGTCGGGTTGTCGAGGGCGAGCCCGGCGAAAGCGTGCCGGAGATAGGCCTCGTCGCGGTGGCTGGTGTCGAGCGGGAGCAGCTCGAGCAGACCGGCGCCGAGCATGTGCTCGATGCGGGCGTGTCGGCGCTCGGCGCGGGCGATCGCCGTCGTGATCCGGCTGTCGATCTCGTCGAGCAGCGTGCGCAGGGTGTCGGCGAGCAGCGCCTCCTTGGAGTCGTAGTAGTGCTGCACCAGGCCGACGGAGACGCCTGCGGCCTTGGCGGTGCCCGCGACGGTCACGGCGCCGAGGCCGGAGGTGAGGGCAAGCGTGCGCACGCCCGAGGTGATCTGCGCTCGGCGGGCGTCGTGGTCTGCGGTCCTGGTCATCGTCGAATGATAACAATATGGGCATACGGTTATGGTGTACGACATGGACGGTTCTCGAGCTCTCGCACGCGCACTCGCCGTGATTGCGGTCGTCATCGTCGGCGCGGCAGTGCCGGCGGCTGCCGGAACGGCTATGGCCCGGGAGGGCGACGGTGCCGTGGAGGCGTACGTCGACAGCTGGCGGGAGGTCAACCACGTGCCCGGGGCGGCGGTCGCGGTCATCGACGCAGACGGCGTGCAGACCTATGTCTCGGGCGAGGACGGAGACGGGGCCGCCGTCTCGCGCACGACGCCGTTCCTGGTGGGATCGGTCGCGAAGACGTTCACCAGCGCACTGGTGCTCCGCCTGGTCGATGAGGGCCGCCTCCGGCTCGACGACCCGGTGCAGGAGCATCTGCCGTGGCTGGACGCGCCGCGGGTGAGCGTGCGTCAGCTGCTCACCCACACGGCCGGCTACACGGCCGGTGACGGGCTCGCGGTCTCGGAGCGGTTCGACAGCTCGCCCGGGGCGCTGCGCCGGGCGGCGGGCGACCTCGAGCGCCACGGCACGCCGGGGCGCTATGCCTACAACAGCGCCGACTATCTCGTGCTGGGTGCCCTGATCGAGGAGGTGACGGGGCGCTCGTTCGCCTCCGTCGTCGAGGAGTCCCTCTTCGATCCGGTCGGGATGACGGAGACCGCCGCCGATGCACAGGGCGCCGATGCGCTCCCGCCCGGCCACCGACAGTGGTGGGGGTGGACGCGTGCCTACGACCCCGGCTTCGACGAGTCCGGTGCGTCCTACGGCTACGTCGTCTCGACGCTCGATGACCTGACGACGTACGCCCGAGCCCTGCTGGCCGGCGAGGTGCTGCCGCACAGCCTCGAGGACGAGGCCTGGAGCGTGCAGGAGGTCACCGGAGCGGGGCGCGGCTACGGCTACGGCTGGAGCGTCGAGGACGGTGACCAGCCTCGCGTCCATCACACGGGTGCCACTCCCGGCTACTTCGCCCATGTCTCCCTGGTGCCCGAGGAGGGTCGTGCCGTCGTCGTCCTCGCCAACGCCTACGCCGAGAAGCGCGCCCCGAGCCTGGCGGCCGCGGCCGCCGACATCGACCGGATCGCGCGCGGCGGGTCGGCGAGCGTACGAGGCGGCGACCCGATCCTGACGGCCGCGCCGTGGCTGCTGATGGCCTTCGTCCCGCTCGGTCTGGGGCTCGCCCTGGCCGCCCGCCGCGGCCCGCGCTCGCCGAGGCTCAGATGGGCGTGCGCGGCGGTCGCCGCGCTGGCCACCGGTGCTCTGGCCGTGCTGCCGCGACTGCTGGGCGGGTCGTTCGGCACGGCGTTCACATGGCTGCCCGACCTGGCGCTCGGTGTCGTCGCGAGCAGCGCGACGCTGCTGCTCGTGGCCGTCTCCTGCGCGGTCCGGCCCCGAGGACTCCTGCAGCCGGCTCCCGCCGCCCTCGAGAGGCTCGAGGGCGGTCAGGGCTCGATGAGCCCCGACCGGATGGCGTAGCGGGTCACCTGGGTGCGATCGCGCAGGCCCAGCTTGGCGAGGATGTTCTCCCGGTGTCGCTCGACGGTCTTGTAGGAGATCGTGAGCTCGCGGGCGATCTCGCGGGTCGAGTGGCCTTCCGCGATGAGCTTGAGCACCTCGTCCTCGCGTTCGGTGAGCACGGTGGCCGGCAGGCTCTCGCCGCGCTTGAGGCGGTCGAGGTAGTCGCGCACCATGGCGCTCATCGCGCCGGGGTAGACGAAGGCCTGGCCGTTCATCGCGGTGCGGCAGGCTTTGACGAGGTCCTCGTCGGCGACCGACTTGAGCACGTAGCCGCTGGCCCCGACCTTGAGGGCCTCGAAGAAGTACTGCTCGTTGTCGTGCATCGAGAGCATCAGCATCTTCGGTGGCGTACGCATCCGCGCGATGGTGCGCGCGGCCTGGAGCCCGGTCGTGCGGGGCATGGCGACGTCGAGGATGACCAGGTCGACCTCGACGTCGCGCAGTGCGGCGATGGCCTCGGTGCCGTCGGCGGCCTCGGCGACGACCTCGAGGTCGGGCTCGGCGTCGAGGATCAGGCGCACGCCGCGACGCACCAGGGTGTGGTCGTCGGCGAGCAGGATGCGGATCTTCGCAGATGTGGGCGTCACAGCGGGACCTCCAGACGGACGACGGTGCCGTGGCCAGCGGTGCTGGTGACGCTCAGGTCGGCGCCGACGAGCAGGGCCCGCTCGCGCATGCCGCTGATGCCGGCGCCGGGCACGAGATCGGCACTGCCGCGGCCGTCGTCGGAGACGGTGAGCACTGCCTTGTCGCCCACCTTGCACAGCGAGAGCTCGGCGGTGCCGGCGTGCGCGTGGCGCACCACGTTGGTGAGCGCCTCCTGGGCGACCCGGTAGACCACGAGCTCGCGATCCTGGGGCAGATCGGGCAGGCCCCGCCCGATGGTGCGGCGCACGGTCGTGCGGCCGAGTGCGCCGACGTCGGTGGTCAGTGCGGCCAGGGCGGCGTGCAGGCCGAGATCCTCGAGCACCCCCGGTCGCAGCTGTCGCGCCACGCGGCGTACGTCGTCGATGCCAGTGCGTGCGGACTCGCGGACGGCGGAGAGCTCGGGGCGCACCTCTTCCGGCACCTGTCGCTCCAGCCCCTTGAGCCCCAGGAGCACGACCGTCAGCGACTGGCCGACCTCGTCGTGAAGCTCCTGGGCGATCCGGTGGCGCTCGGCCTCCTGCGCCGCCAGGGCCTTGGCGTTGCTGGTGCTCCGCTCGGTCTCCAGCCGCTCGAGCATCGCGTTGTAGCTGGCCACCAGGCGGGCACCGGCGCCGTTGCCGTGGGTCGGCAGGCGCTGGTCGGGGGAGGGGCGGTCGACCGAGTCCATCGTGCGGATCACCCGGTCGATCGGGGCCAGGCTGCGCAGCAGCAGGAGGGCGTTGAGGGTCGCCATGGCGGCCAGGCCGACGGTCAGGATGATCGCCTCCGAGGCCAGCACCCGCTCCGAGACCCGGGCCGGCGACAGCGCCAGGACCAGGGTGCCGACACAGAAGACCGTCCCGTTGGTCAGGCACACCTGCCAGTAGAGGGGAAGATGACTCGTCCCGCCACGTCGGTTGCTCATGTGGCAAGCCTGACACGTTCTTCGGCAAGGACTTATGGGTGTCAGCACCCATTCGGATCCGGCGCGTATTAACGGAGAGTCGTTGGCATGGAGCTCAACGCATGATCGTTTACGCCGCGCTGGCGATCTTCATCGTGACCTACGGACTCATCGCCACCGAGCGTTTTCATCGGGTAGCAGCAGCCCTCGGGGGCGTCGCGGCGATGGTGGTGATCGGGATCATCAACGCGGAGTCGGCCTTCTTCAGCCATGAGACGGGGGTCGACTGGGACGTCATCTTCCTGCTCTTCGGGATGATGGTGATAGTCGGAGTGCTCAAGCAGACCGGTCTGTTCGAGTTCCTCGCGCTCTGGGCGGTCAGGCACTCGGGCGGGCGCCCGGCCCGGCTGGCGACCCTGCTGATCCTGGTGACCGCGGCGCTCTCCCCGATCCTCGACAACGTCACGACGGTGCTGCTGGTCACGCCGGTCACGCTCTCGGTCTGCGAGCGTCTCGGCCTGCGCCCGATGCCCTACCTGATCTCGCTGATCCTTGCGGCCAACGTCGGCGGCACGTCCACGCTCATCGCCGACCCGCCCAACATCATCATCGCGAGCCGCGCCAACCTGACCTTCGACGACTTCCTGGTGCACTCGCTGCCGTTGTGCCTGATCCTGCTGGTGGTCCTGATCGGCCTGGTCCGGGTGCTCTTCCGCAAAGATCTGCGGGGTCACGTCGAGCTCGACGGCCTCATCGAGCCGCCGGCCTCGGCGATCCCCGACCGCGGGCTGCTCTACCGCTGCCTGGCCGTGCTCGGGCTGGTCATGCTCGCGTTCGGGCTGCACACCGAGCTCCACCTGGATCCGTCGCTGGTCGCCATGCTCGGCGCCGGTGCGATGGTGGTGGTCTCGCAGACCAAGACCGAGGAGTTCCTCGAGGAGGTCGAGTGGGCGACGCTGGCCTTCTTCATGGCGCTGTTCGTGCTGGTCGGCGGGTTGGTCGAGGTCGGCGTGATCGGGGCCGTCGGGACGTACGCCGCCGAGCTGATGGGCGACAACGAGCTCGCCGGGGTGACCGGCCTGATGATCGGGTCGGCGGTTGTCGGCGGGTTCGTCGACAACATCCCTTACACCGCGGCGATGGTGCCGATCGTGGAGGAGATGGTGGCCTCGACGTCGTCGTCGGGCGCCGACAGCCCGCTGTGGTGGGCGCTCGTCTTCGGTGCGGACCTGGGCGGCAACACGACCGCCGTCGCGGCCGGTGCCAACGTGGTGGTGCTCGGCCTGGCCGCCAAAGCCGGTCATCCGATCAGCTTCTGGAAGTTCACCCGCTACGGCATCGTGGTGACCGCCGTGACCCTCGCGGTGGCCTGGGTCTACGTCGCGCTCCGCTACTTCGTGCTGGCCTGACTGCTCGCCCGACTGCTCGCCTGGCCACTGGACTGACCGCTGGCCGTCTGGCCGCCTGCCGCGCCCTGACGCTCGCGGTAGGCGGCGACGGCGTTGCGGTTGGTGCAGGTCGCCGAGCAGTAGCGCTTGGAGCGGTTGCGGGAGAGGTCCACGACGATCCCGGCGCAGCCCTCGTCGGCGCACACGGCGAGCCGGGAGAGCTCGTCGGTGCGGATGACGTCGACCATCGCCATCGCGGTCTCCACCGCGATCCTGGTGGCCAGCGGAGCGTCGAACCCGGTGGCGTGGATGTGCCAGTCGTACGTCGTGTGTCGCACGAGCTGGGGAGTGGCGTCGTGCTCGGCCAGCATCTGGTTGGCCAGGCGCACCGCCTCGCCCTCCTCGGCGACCAGGAGGTCACGCAGGCGCGGGCGGAGCGCGCGCACCTCGTCGAGCTCGGCGCGGGTCCTGTCGTGCCGGCCGGTGTATCCGTAGGACTCGAACAGCTCCGAAAGGTCGTCGACCGTGGTCAGCTCGTCGACCGCACCGGGGGAGAGGGCCAGGGTGTTGGCGAGCGAGGCCGCCGCCTGGAGACCTACACCGGTGTCATGGGTGAAAACCATGTTGACACATTACCGCGCCGGTGGGATTGTCATGTGTCATGGCGACTTTGACCAATGACGACAAGGCTCTGCCGAGCGCGCCGAAGACTCCGCTCGTGGCGGCCGGGCTGCTCGTCGCGGTCGTGTCCGCGGTCACGTTCAGCCTCTCCGGACCGCTGGGTCGCGGGCTGTTCGACACCGGCTGGTCGACGGGCGGCGTGCTGATCTTCCGGGTCGGCATCGGCGCCGTCGTGCTGGCCCCCTTCGCGGTGCGCCAGCTCGCCGGGAGGTGGCGCACCGTGGTCGCGAGCTGGCGTGCTGTCGTGGCGTACGCCCTGCTGGCGATCGTGGTGCCGCAGTTCGCGTTCTTCTCGGCGGTGCAGTGGATGGCCGTCGGGCCGGCCCTGCTCGTGGAGTACATGGGCGTCGTGCTCGTGGTCGCCTGGATGTGGGCGCGGCACGGCGAGCGGCCCTCGCGGCTGACGATGGCGGGAGCGCTGGTCGCGATCGCCGGGCTCGTGCTCGTGCTCGACCTGGTCAGCGGGGCCGACGTCGACCCGATCGGCATCCTGTGGGCCTCGGGCGCCGCGGTGGGGCTGGCCGGTTACTTCGTGCTCAACGCCCACTCGGCCACGACCATGCCGCCGCTCCCGATGGCCTGGCTGGGCCTGAGCGCCGCGACGGTGCTGCTCGGCGTGCTCTGCCTGGTGGGGGCGATCCCGTTCGCGATGGCGACCGCGCCGGCGGTGCTGGCGGGCTGGGAGGTCGCCTGGTGGGTGCCGTTGATCGGTCTGGGTGTGCTGACCTGCTCGGTGGCGTACGCGACCGGCATCGCCGCTTCGCGCAGGCTGGGCTCGCGCCTCTCGTCGTTCGTCGGCCTCCTGGAGGTCGTCTCCGCGGTCGTCTTCGCCTGGCTCCTGCTCGGAGAGGCGCCGGCTCCGATCCAGATCGTCGGCGGTCTGGTCGTGCTGGCCGGCATCATCGCGGTGCGACAGGGCGAGCGGGCGACCCGCGTCGGGTGACGACAGACGCCGGGTGAAAGAGAAGGAGCGCGGTGCACCTCGCAGGTGCACCGCGCTCCTTCTCGCAGCGATCAGGAGCGGCTAACGCTCGTCTTGAGCCCTGACGAAGACCTCGCGCACGAGCATCAGGACGGCAGCGGCCGCCGGGATCGCCAGCAGGGCGCCGACGACACCGAGCAGCGAGGCGCCGATGAGGGCCGCGATCACGGTGATGACACCCGGGATGTCGACGGCCCGGGACATGACCCGTGGGTAGACGACGTAGTTCTCGAACTGCTGGTAGGCGATGTAGAAGACCACCGCGATGATGCCGGTCTTCAGGTCGGTCGTCGCGAACGTGATCGCGCACACGATGGCCGCACCGATCGTGGCACCGATCATCGGGATCACGTCGGTGATCATGACGACGAAGGCCAGCGCGACGGCGTACTCGCCCATCCCGATGGCGAAGAGCAGCGCCAGGGTCGACAGGCCGGCACACAGGGCCACGACGAAGGCCCCGGAGACGTAGCCACCGATGCCGTCGAAGATCCGGTCGCCGAGCTTGGTCACCCGGTCGCGGCGCGATGCCGGGGCCAGCCGGTAGATGGCGTGCTTCGTCTTCTCGTAGGAGGCGATGAAGTAGAGCGTCAGCACGGTGACGACGAACGCGGTCACGAGCACGTTGAGCACCGCGAGACCGACGCCGAGAGCCCCGCCGAAGACGGTGCTGACGAAGTTGCCGCTGGCGACGTACTCCTGCACCTTGTCGAGGATCTGGTATTCGTCGTTGAGCTGCTGGACGCGCTGGTTGCGCTGGAGCTCGGCGACCCAATCGGGCACGTTGGCGGAGATCTTGGCGACCTGGTCGCTGATCACCGGGACCAGCGCGACGAAGAAGAGCGCGAGCGCGCCCAGCACGCCGAGGATGACCGTCAGCACGGCCCACGGACGGCGGAACCCACGCTTCTGCAGGAACACCACCATCGGGTTGATCCCCGAGGCGAGGAAGAGCGCGACCACGATCTGGAGGATCACGCTCCCCATCGTGATCAGCAGGTTGCCGGCAGCGTACGCCGTCAGCAGGCCGAGGCCGAGGAGCAGCCCGAACAGGTAGGGAGCGTTGCGGTCGAAGGGCGGTCCGGGCTTGCCGAAGCGTCGATCGTGCTCGCGCTTCTCGTCGGCGTCGGCGTCGGCGTCGGCCGCCGCGTCGGCGTCGGCTTCGCTGCCGGCCTGTGTGGTCTCGTCGTCGGCTTCCGACTTCGTGGAGACGGCCTCGTGCGGACCGTCGTCGGGACGGTCCGCAGGAGCGGCGTTCACCGGCCCTCGGACTTCACAGTCTCGGGCTCGCGGATGGCCGTCTTCTCGGACGGCTCGTCGAGCTCGGAGTCGAAGTCGTCATCGTCGAAGTCGTCCTCGGAGTCGACCAGGCTGACGCCCTCGTCGGCCGGCTCGGGGATGAGCTCACCGTCGACGATGTCTTCCTCGTCGTCGGCAGCCTTCGGCGCCTCGAGCTCTGCCGGGTCGTCGTTCTTGCCGAAGCCGGAGACCAGGTCGGTGAGCGAGGAGAGCTGAGCGGCGATCGCGTCGCGGCGCTTGGTGAGGCGGTCGACCTCGGCCTTGATGATCGCGTGGCCCTTCTCGGCCTCGACGTTGGCGGTGGAGGCGAGGTGGTCGGCCTCGGCGCGGGCCTTGGACAGGATCGCGTCGGCGTCGCGGCGGGCCCGAGCGATGAGGCCCTCGGACTCCTTCTCCAGCTCGGCACGCTGGTCGGCGACGTGCTGACCGGCGACCCGGGCGCGCTCCTCGGCGTCGGCCGCGCGGGTCTCGCCCTCGGTCACGATGCGAGCCGTCTCGGCCATCGCCTGGTCATGGTGGTCCGCCGCCTCGCGGGCGAGACGCTCACGCTCGACGGCGAGCATCCGGCGGGCCTCCTGGACCTCGCGGTCGGCACCGGCGCGGGCCTTCTCGACCTCACGCTGGGTCGACGTACGCAGCTGGGTGACCTCCTGCTGCACGCCGAGGCGGATCTGGTCGGCCTCGCGCTTGGCGGCGGCGAGCAGGTCGTCGCTCTCGGACTGGACCATGGTGCGGGCCTGCTGGACCTCGGCCATGACCTTCTCGCGGTGGTCGTCGATCTCCTTGTACTGCGAGGAGCGCAGCGACTCGATGTCGCGCTGGGCGGACGCCTTCGCGGCGGCAGCCTCACGCTGCCCAGCCTCGCGGATGACCGCAGCCTCCTTCTCGGCCGACTCCTTGACCGAGAGCGCCTCCTCCTCGGCGAGACGGAGCATGGCGCTCGCGCGACCGCCCAGGGAGGCGTAGGTGGGGGCTTCGTTGCTGGGAGTGGCGGCAGCCTTGAGGTCGGTGACCTGGCGCTCGAGGTCGCCGATGCGCCGCTGAGCGTTGCGCAGGGCCGACTGGCCCTGACCGTTGGCCTGGAGCAGCTGCTGGACCCGCGCGTTGACGGTGCCGGGGTCGTAGCCTCCACGGCGCACGACCGGGAAGGCTGGGAGCGAGCCCGGGGCGGCTGGTGGTGGCGCGTTGTGGGGCGAGTTGGGCGATCCGGAAGCGCCCGGCACTCGGGGAAGGACCTGTGTCTCGGTCGAGTCCTGCTCGGGCTTCTTCCGAGGCTCCGGAGCCTCGTTGAAGATGGACAGTCCTTCATTCGTCATGTGTAGCGGATTCCTCACCTGTAGGTCGTCGTCGAGCTGCCTCTGCTCCCAAGGAGCAAGACTACGGCCGGTCGCCTCTCGCGCAAGAGGAGACCGGCCGTGAATCGAGTCTCACAGCATACGAATTTGTTCAGATCTCCACAAGTCAGACACCGCGGAAGAGGTTGATCTTGTCGATGTGAGCCGCACGCTTCTCCTCGTCGAGGACGCCGAGGCCCTCCTCGGGGGAGAGGCAGAGCACGCCGACCTTGCCCTGGTGCTTGTTGTGGTGCACGTCGAGCGAGGCCTGGCCGACGTCGTCGAGCGCGTAGGTGCGCGACAGCGTCGGGTGGATCTTGCCCTGGCTGATGAGGCGGTTGGCCTCCCACGACTCGCGGTAGTTGGCGAAGTGGCTGGAGATGATCTTCTTCAGGTTCATCCACAGGTAGCGGTTGTCGTACTCGTGCATGTAGCCGGAGGTCGACGCGCAGGTGGTGATGGTGCCGCCCTTGCGGGTGACGAAGACGGAGGCGCCGAAGGTCTCACGGCCGGGGTGCTCGAAGACGATGTCGATGTCCTCGCCGCCGGTGAGCTCACGGATCGCCGCGCCGAAGCGCTTCCACTCCTTCGGGTTCTGCTGGGTGCCCTCTTCGTTCCAGAACTTGGGGGCGAGCTCGGAGCGGTTGATCACCATCTCGGCGCCCATGTTGCGCACGATCTGGGCCTTCTCCTCGTTGGAGACGACACAGACCGGGTTGGCGCCGCCGTTGAGGGCGTACTGGGTGGCGAAGCCGCCGAGGCCGCCGGAGGCGCCCCAGATCAGCACGTTGTCGCCCTGCTTCATGTTGCCGCCGTTGGTGGAGACGAGCTGGCGGTAGGCGGTCGAGTTGACCAGGCCGGGGGAGGCGGCCTCTTCCCAGGTGAGGTGCTCGGGCTTGGGCATCAGCTGGTTGGCCTTGACCATCGCGACGTCGGCCAGGCCACCGAAGTTGGTCTCGAAGCCCCAGATGCGCTGGGACGGGTCCATCATCGTGTCGTTGTGACCGTCGGGGGCCTCGAGCTCGACCGAGAGGCAGTGCGCGACGACGCGGTCGCCCGGCTTCCACTTGGTCACGCCCGCACCGGTCGCGAGCACGACGCCGGAGAGGTCGGAGCCGACGACGTGGTAGTCGAGGTTGTGGCGGGCGCCGAGGTCGGACTCCTTGCCGTAGCGCTCGAGGAACCCGAAGGTGGAGACCGGCTCGAAGATCGAGGTCCACACGGTGTTGTAGTTGATCGCCGAGGCCATGACGGCGACGATCGCCTCGCCGGGGCCGAGCTCGGGGAGCGCGACGTCCTCCACGTGGAGGGACTTGCGCGGGTCCTTCTCCTTGGTCGCGACGCCCTCGAACATGCCGGCCTCGTCCTTGTGGACGGTGGCAGCACGGTAGTGGTCGGGGATCTCGAGGTTCGCGAACTCCTCACCGGGCGTATCGCCGGCGAGGATCGCGTCGAGAATGTTCTTCATGGTCGGCTCCTGCGTGTGCGTAGGGGTCGCGGTTGACTCTAGTTCGCTGGACATTACTGGTGAGTAACCGCATATGCCAGCCACATGTGACCCATGACTCTTGGATCGTTCATGTGTCTCGAGGCTCGGGCGGTAGGGGTCGGCCCTCGGGTAGCTTCGGTTCCGGTGCCCGGGTCCGGTGCCCGGTCTCAGTGGTCGGACTGGGCAGCCGGTTCGACGAGCTCGACCAGCACGCCACCGGCGTCCTTGGGGTGGATGAAGTTGATGCGCGAGTCGGCGGTGCCGCGTCGCGGTGCGTCGTAGAGGAGGCGTACGCCGCGCTCCTTGAGGATCGCCGAGACCTGCTCCACGTCGGTGACGCGGTAGGCCAGCTGCTGCATGCCCGGGCCGTTGCGGTCGAGGAACTTGGCGATGGTGCTGTTCTCGTTGAGCGGGGCGAGCAGCTGCAGCTTGTTGTCGGAGTCGCCGATCGCGATCATCGCCTCCTCGACGCCCTGCTCCTCGTTGGTCTCGCGGTGGGCGAGCTTCATGCCGAAGGTCTTGTCGTAGAAGTCGATCGCCGCGTCGAGGTCGGCGACGGCCAGGCCGACGTGGTCGATCTGGGTGAACAGGTGCGATGGGATGGCAGCGGTTGTCATGGGCCTACTCTCCTGTAGGTCGGGGCAAACGGGCACAATGTGTGATGACAGCCACAGCAAGGCGTGGCCATCGCTCTTCCCACCGAGGTTACTAGTTAGTAACCTCGAGGCAGATCAGCACCACCAACATTCTTGGAGGACCCATGTCCAACGTCATCGTCGCCGGGGCGCGCACGCCGATCGGCCGCCTGCTCGGCGCATTCAAGGGCCTGAGCGCCGCCGACCTCGGTGCCGTCGCCATCAAGGGCGCGCTCGAGAAGTCCGGCGTCGCCGCCGACAAGGTCGACTACCTGATCATGGGCCAGGTGCTCCAGGCGGGCGCCGGCCAGAACCCGGCCCGCACCGCCGGGCTGGCCGCCGGCCTCCCGGCCAGCATCCCGAGCATCACGGTCAACAAGGTCTGTCTCTCCGGCCTCAACGCGATCGCGACCGCCTCGCAGCTGATCACCGCCGGCGAGGCGGAGATCGTCGTCGCGGGTGGCATGGAGTCGATGACCCAGGCCCCGCACCTGCTGCCGAAGTCGCGTGAGGGCTTCAAGTACGGCGACACCGCGCTGGTCGACTCGATGGCCTACGACGCGCTCTACGACCAGGCCACCGCGCAGGCGATGGGTGCCCTGACCGAGGCCGTCAACGCCGACCGCGAGAAGGGTCTCTCGCGTGAGGAGCAGGACGCCTTCGCCGCGCGCTCGCACCAGCTGGCCGCCGCCGCGCAGAAGAACGGCACCTTCGACGACGAGATCGTCCCGGTCTCGATCCCGCAGCGCAAGGGCGACCCGGTCGTCGTCTCCGCCGACGAGGGCGTACGCGGCGACACCACCGTCGAGTCGCTCGGCAAGCTCCGCCCGGCGTTCTCCAAGTCCGGCACGATCACCGCCGGCACCTCCTCGCAGATCTCCGACGGCGCCGCCGCCGTCGTGATCATGAGCAAGGAGAAGGCCGAGGAGCTCGGCCTCGAGTGGCTCGCCGAGATCGGTGCGCACGGCATGGTCGCCGGCCCCGACTCCACGCTGCAGCTGCAGCCGGCCAACGCCACCGCCAAGGCGCTGGAGAAGGAGGGCATCTCCGCCTCCGACCTCGACCTGGTCGAGTTCAACGAGGCCTTCGCCGCCGTCGGCCTCGAGTCGGCGGCCGCCCTCGAGATCCCCGAGGACAAGGTCAACGTCAACGGTGGCGCGATCGCTCTCGGTCACCCGCTGGGCTGTTCCGGCGCCCGCATCGTGCTGGCCCTGGCCCACGAGCTCAAGCGCCGTGGCGGCGGCAACGGTGCGGCCGCGCTCTGCGGCGGTGGCGGTCAGGGTGACGCCCTGATCGTGCGGGTCCCGAAGGCCTGACATCTCTGAGGTAGCAGATCTGGTCGCGCGCGCCCGGGGCGGAGAGCCCCGGGCGGTCGCGCGGCTGGTGTCGTATGTGGAGAACGCCCCCGTCGGCGGGGGAGAGCGGCTCCGTGAGGTGATGGCCGCGCTCGCGCCGCACAGCGGGCATGCCCACATCGTGGGGCTCACCGGTGCGCCCGGGGTCGGGAAGTCGACCACCACCTCGGCGCTGGTGCGCGAGCTGCGCGCCGCGGGGCGCACCGTGGCCGTGCTGGCCGTCGACCCGTCCTCGCCGTTCTCCGGTGGCGCCCTGCTGGGTGACCGGATCCGGATGACCGACCACGCGACCGACCCCGGTGTCTTCATCCGCTCGATGGCCTCGCGCGGTCATCTCGGCGGGTTGGCCTGGTCGGCGCCGCAGGCGCTGCGGGTGCTCGACGCGGCCGGGTTCGACGTGGTGCTGGTCGAGACCGTCGGCGTCGGACAGTCGGAGGTCGAGATCGCCGGGCTGGCCGACACGACCGTCGTGCTGGTCGCGCCCGGCATGGGCGACGGCATCCAGGCGGCGAAGGCCGGCATCCTCGAGATCGGCGACCTCTACGTGGTCAACAAGGCCGATCGGGACGGTGCGAGCAAGGTACGCCGCGATCTGCGCGGGATGCTCCGGCTCTCCGACCGCGCCGAAGGCGCCTGGACCCCGTCGGTCCTCGCCGCTGTCGCACAGTCGGGCAAGGGGATGCCCGAGGTCGTCGGTGCGCTCGACGAGCACCACGCGTGGCTCGAGTCCAGCGGTGCGCTGGCTGCGCGGCGTACGCGTCGGGCACGGGCGGAGGTCGAGGCGATCGCCGTCGAGACCCTGCGTGCCCGCTGGACCCTCGGCTCCACCAGCGACCTCGACGTGCTGGCCGAGAAGGTGGTGAGCGGCGCGCAGGACCCCTACGCCGCCGCCGACGCCCTCCTCGCCGACCACTGATCCCACCCCAGCCGAGACGTCACGCCTGCAGGTCGAGGGGTCACCCCGGCCGGCCGAAGAGTCACTTCTGCAGGTCGAGTTGGCGCTACGGTGCCAACTCGACCTGCACACCTGACGCCTCGGCCTGCACGAGTGACCTTTCGACCTGCAGAAGTGACGTCTCGGCGGGAGTTGTCCCGGCGTACGGCCTGTTCTCTCGACTCCCGCTCGACGGGGTCACTATCGTTGGTCTCGTGAACCTCTTCGGTGTCGATATCTCCAAGCACCTTCTGCGGGACGAAGGTGAGGTCGTCGTGGACGAGGTCACCCATCACTGGGTCTCCTACATCAAGCCGGTGGCCGAGGCGATCCTCGGGCTGGCGCTGATGATCGTGGCGGCGACGATCGATATGAACATCGCCTGGATCCTCGTGCTGGTGGCGTTCGCGCTGGTCGGGCATGCGTTCTGGCGGTCGCTGGTGGTGAGCCGAGACCGGTTCGTGGTCACCAACATGCGCATCTTCCGGGTGCACGGCGTGCTCTCGAGCGAGCTGGCGACCATGCCGCTCGCGCGAGTCCTCGACATCACGGTCAAGCAGTCGTTCACGGGCCAGATCTTCAACTACGGCCACTTCGTCTTCGAGTCGGCCGCGCAGGAGCAGGGGCTCAACGACATCCACTTCGTCGGACGGCCGACCGAGCGTGACCTGACCATCCAGCGCGTCGTCCAGCGAGCAGGTCTTCGCGGCAGCGTCGGTTAAGGGTTGGGCAAGGGTCCGGGTAGGGGCTGGCCGACCGGCTGGTGCGTGCTCCTAGGATTGTCCCTATGACGCAGCAGCCGTTCTCCCGTCCCGGAGCCGTCGACCTCTCCGGCCTCGCCAGCAACAGCCCCGTCCAGGACGCGCCGCCCTTCGGTGCTCCGGGCGCCGGTGCGCCCGCCCAGGGGCGGAGCGCGGGCTCCTACACGGTCGAGGTCGACGAGCAGATCTTCCAGTCGGTGGTCGAGGCGTCGATGACCGCCCCGGTCGTGCTGGTCTTCTACTCGGCCTCGCGTGCCGCTGAGAGCGTCGCCTACTCGCGCGACGTCTCGACGGTCGTGGAGGGCTACGAGGGCCGCTTCCTGGCTGGACTGGTCGACATCGACAAGAACACGCAGATCGCACAGGCGCTCCAGGTCGCCCAGGTGCCGGTCGTCTACATCCTCATCGACGGTCGCCCGGCCACCCAGCCGATCCCGGGCGTGCTCAACGTCGAGGAGCTGCGTACGGTCTTCCAGCAGCTCGGCCAGCAGCTCACCGCCCAAGGGATCGGCGGGCGGCACAAGCCCAACGCCATCGGTGGCGGCGCCGCGGCCGAGGAGGGTGAGGAGCAGCAGCTCGACCCGCGCTACGCGCCGGCGCAGGACGCGCTCGAGCGCGGCGACATCGACGCGGCGGTGGCCGAGTACGAGAAGCTGATCGCCTCCAACCCGGCCGACACCGAGGCTGTCGCCGGGCTGGCGATGGCCAAGGTCCTGCAGCGTACGCAGGGGGTCGACCTCAACGCGGCCCGCGCCGCCGCAGCCGACGCCCCCGACGACATCGAGGCACAGACCCTCGTCGCCGACCTCGACCTGCTCGGCGGCCACGTGGAGGACTCGTTCCTCCGGCTGATCGACCTGGTGCGGCGTACGTCGGGCGACGAGCGCAACCAGGCTCGCCAGCACCTCCTCGGGCTCTTCGCCGCCGTGGGCAACGACGACGAGCGCGTGCTCAAGGGCCGTCAGTCGCTGGCCTCCGCGCTCTTCTGAGGGCCGTTCCGCCCAGAGCCGCTCCGCCCAGGGTCGTGCTGCCCGGCGAGGGCCGCCAGCACTGTGGTGACCGCCGGTGAGGCGCCCATCGTGCGGCGGTGCACCGCCAGGATCGCGCGGGTGGGCACCGGGTCGACGACGCGCACCGCGACGAGATCCACGCCCAGCTCGGCCCGTCCCATCCGAGGGATGAGGGCGATGCCGAGGCCTGCCCGCACGAGCGCGAGGTGGCTGTCGAACTCCATCGAGACGTGCGCGATCTGGGGGAGATGGCCGGTGCCGGCGTACATCCGGTTCAGCCACTGGTGACAGATCGTGCCTTCCGGGGTGGCGATCCAGCTCTCGCCGACGAGGTCGTGCGGGGTCACCTTGGCCAGCTGGGCCAGCGGATGGTCGCGATGGACGATCATGTCGGCGACATCGCGGTGGAGCTCGGTGGTGACGAGGTGATCGGGGATCGAGAGAGGCACGTCGCCCCAGGAGTGCACCACGCCGATCTCGCTGTGACCGGTGGCGACCAGGTCGACGGTGTCCCAGGGCTCTCGCTCGGAGAGGGTCAGGGCGAGCCCGGGGTGGGCCGCGAGCAGGTCGCGCGCGACCGGGGCGATCAGCCCACGCATCGCGGTGGAGAAGGCGGTCAGCCGCAGCCGACCCGCGACGGTCGTGGCCTGCTCGTGCAGCCCCGACTCCAGCGCCTCCATGTCGGCGAGGAGCCTCGAGCCCTCGTCGACCAGGTGTCTGCCGGCATGCGTGAGCATCACGCCCCGGCCGACCCGCTCCAGCAGCGGTAGGCCGACCTGTCGCTCGAGGCGTTTGACCTGCTGGGAGACGGCGCTGGGGGTGAAGCCCAGCGCATCGGCGGCCTCGACCACCGAGCCGTGGGCGTCGACCGCGCGGAGCGCGACCATCGAGGTGAGGTCGATCATGAAGCAATGCTACGTCGTTTGGTGAAGATTCATTCGCTGGTGCTACATGGTCGTGGCCGTCATCCTGGTGGACGTGAACCGTCGTGACTCGTTGCTCGCCGTGCTCGTCGCCGTCCTGTGGGGCTTCAACTTCGTGGCTATCGACTGGGGCCTCGCCCCGCGCGAGGGGCAGTCGGTGCCGCCTCTGCTCCTGGTCGCCGTGCGCTTCTTCCTCGTCGCCTTCCCGGCGGTGTTCCTGCTGCCGCGGCCCAAGGCGCCGTGGCGGGTGATCGTGGCGGTCGGGGCGTTCATGAGCCTGGGGCAGTTCGGGCTGCTCTACACCAGCATGGCCGTCGGGATGCCGCCCGGGCTCGCCGGCCTCGTGCTCCAGGCGCAGGTCGTGCTCACCATCGTGATCGCCGCCGGAGTGCTCCGCGAGCGGCCGAGCACGGTGCAGGTCGTCGGTGTGCTCGCGGGGGCGCTCGGGCTGCTCGTCGTCGCGCTCGGCCGAGGTGGGCACGTGCCCCTCGGTTCGCTCCTGCTCTGCCTGCTGGCCGCGCTGTCGTGGGCGGTGGGCAACGTGGTCTCGCGGGCCGCGAAGGTGCCCGGCGGGCTCGCGCTGACGGTGTGGTCGGCGCTCGTCGTGCCCGTGCCGCTGCTGGCGCTCTCGCTGGTGATCGACGGGCCCGGCGGCGTACGCGACGGGGTGGCGGCCTTCGGCTGGGAGGCACTGGCCTCGACGGCCTACACCGTCGTGCTGGCCTCGTTCGTCGGCTACGGGATCTTCAACTCGCTGCTCGCCCGGCACCCGGCCTCGTCGGTGGTGCCGTGGATCCTGCTGGTGCCGCCGGTCGCGATCGGCTCCGCGTGGTTGCTGCTCGGCGAGACACCGAGCGTCGGCGAGCTCGCCGGGGGAGCGCTGCTGGTGCTCGGCGCCCTCGTCGCGCAGGGAGTGCTACGCGCGCCCCGACTCGGTGTATCCCGGGCCGCCGTCCAGGGCGGCGAGAGCGGCCTCGACCCGGCGCGCGGTGAAGTCGGCGGCCCGCTCGCGCACCTCGTCGATGGTGCAGAACGCCACTGAGCGGATCTCGCGGGGCTGGAGGGTGGTCCGCTCCAGGATCGAGGGCGGGTGCACGCCACCGTCGAAGACCAGGCAGACGGCGTCGTCCCAGCCGCCCCACGGCGGCAGCCAGTCGGTGAGGAGCAGGTTGTCGGCGGGGATCTCGAGGTCGAGCTCCTCCTCGATCTCGCGGCTCGTGGCTAGTCGCGGTGACTCGCCGACCTCCACGATGCCGCCGGGCAGGTCCCAGTCCTTCTTGTAGGTCAGCTGGCACATCAGCACCCGGCCGTCGGGATCGCGCACCAGCATCTGACCGATCGCGCGCTTGCGCGGGAGGAACGAGTTGAGCAGCGCCCGGAAGCCCTCGGGTGCCTCCACCGGCGCATCGCTCGCGACCCGCGCGTAGAGCATCCGGTCGTCGCCACCCGCCACGCCCCGCAGCAGCCCCTCGCGGTGGAGCCCCGACCAGGTCGCGGTGCGCTGCTCGAGCGGTTGGCCGGGGTCGACCAGGGCCTCGACACGATGATGGGTCAGCAGAGCGGCGGCCACCTCGCGGCGTACGACATCGACGGCCTCGCCCGCGGCCCACTCGATCCGGGCAACGCCCTCCGACACGGTCGTCGTCTCTGGCTCGTTCACGCGACCACCTCCGTAGCGCAAGCGCCAGAGTACGGACGCGGTCGCGTGATTGTTCGATGGTTCACTCGCTGGCGCTCGCTCATGCGACCACCTCCGTAGCGCAAGCGCCAGAGTACGGACGCGGTCGCGTGATTGTTCGATGGTTCACTCGCTGGCGCTCGCTCACGCGACAACCCTAGCGAGCGCTCCTGTCACGCCCAGGCTGCCGCCGGTGTCTGGATGGTGACGAGATGAGCGAACCCGAATCAGGAGGGCACGATGCCCAGCACGTTCAGGATCCCCAAGGCAGATCTGACCGGTCTCTACGGTGCGGTGGTGCGGCGGGTCAGCAAGAAGATGTACGGCGATGTGCCCGACGTCGGCTACGTCTACTTCCACCACAAGCCGCTGCTGCGCGCGGTGATGGGCTTCGAGACCAAGGTCGGGAGGTGGAAGGCGCTCGACCCGACCTACAAGTCGCTGGCCGAGATGGCGGCGGCGAGCACGATCGGGTGCAGCTGGTGCCTCGACTTCGGCTACTACCTCGCCCACAACAACGACCTCGACCTCGACAAGATCCGCCAGGTGCAGGTGTGGCGCACCTCCGACGTCTTCGACGAGACCGAGAGGCAGGTGCTCGAGTACGCCGAGGCTATGTCGTCCACGCCGCTGACCGTCACCGACGAGATGGTCGCGGGGCTGCTGGCCGAGCTGGGCACCGAGGCGATGGTCGAGCTCACCCAGATGATCGCGGTCGAGAACATGCGCTCGCGCTTCAACTCGGCCGCCGGGCTGCAGAGCCAGGGATACTCCGACGTATGCGACCTCCCGCTGGCCCCGGCGCCGGTAAGGTCGCAGGCATGAGCGAGCCGGCGGCCAGCGATGCCGCGACGGAGGCTTTCGTCGCCCACCGCAACCTCCTCTTCACCGTCGCCTACGAGATGCTCGGCTCGGCCGCCGACGCGGAGGACGTGCTGCAGGAGACCTGGTTGCGATGGGTCGACGTGCCCCTCGAGGAGGTGCGTGACCAGCGGGCCTATCTGGTGCGGATCACCACCCGTCTCGCGCTCAACCGGATCCGCACGCTGACCCGGCGCAAGGAGACGTACGTCGGGCCGTGGCTGCCCGAGCCGCTGCTGACCGCGCCCGACGTCGCCGACGACGCCGAGCTCGCCGACTCGCTCTCGACCGCTGTGCTGCTGGTGCTCGAGACGCTCTCGCCGACCGAACGAGCCGTGTTCGTGCTGCGCGAGGTCTTCGCGCTCGGCCACGACGAGATCGCCGAGGCGATCGGCAAGTCGTCCGCCGCAGTGCGCCAGATCGCCCACCGCGCGCGCGACCACGTCGCCGAGCGTCGCCCGCGCGAGGCGGTCTCCTCCGCCGAGGCGCGCCGGGTGCTGGAGCACTTCCGCGACGCCGCCACCGGCGGAGACCTGCAGTCGCTCCTCGACGTGCTCGCCCCCGACGTCGTGCTCCTCTCCGACGGCGGCGGCATCGTCCAGGCTGCCCGCAACCCGATCTACGGCGCCGACAAGGTCGTGCGGTTCCTCACCGGTCTGGTGACCAGGTACGAGACGCCGACCTTCGAGCTGACCACCGTCAACAACGCCCCTGGGCTGCTGGTCTATCTCGGCGACAAGGTCGACGGGGCTGTCACCGTGCGTGTCGACGACGGGCTGGTCACCGGGCTCTACTACGTGCGCAACCCCTCCAAGCTCAGTGGGCTCTCCGGGCAGGTTCACGTCGAACGGTGAGGTTGAGACCGCACGACGAGAGAAGGTCTCGACACCCCGCCTGAGCGAGATGTCGAGACCTTCTCGGATCACCGGCCAGATCTCACTGGCCGAAGACCTGCAGTTCGGCGGCGTGGACGATCGTGCCGCGGTCGGAGCCGGTCTTGCAGTCGGTGGTGGTGGTCGGGTCGGCGTCCTGCTCGCCGGCGTAGCCGTCGTAGCCCGTGCACTGGTTCTCCAGGGCCACGAGGCGCACCGCGGCGGCGGTGGTGTCGGGGACGTCGAAGGTGCGCAGGTTGAGGTTGGGCGCGACCGGCCTCGGACGTTTGCCGGGGAAGGCGTCGTCGGGTGAGGTGTAGAAGCGCTTCCAGGTCGCTCCGGCCGTGTCGCACGCGGAGACGCAGGCCTCGAGCGCGAACTTCCGCAGCGCGGTGAAGCGCGACCCCGAGTCGGCGTCGGTGTCGGTCGCGGGGGAGAGGTAGGCGCTGACGCCTACCGTCTTCACCGTGCGCGAGCCCCCAGCGAGGTCGACGGCGATCGAGGGGGTGGTCTCGTCCACGTTGCCCTCGGTCACGCCACCCCAGTTGGTGCCCTCGGTGCCGTCGATCAGGGCGCCGGGGTTGCGCGAGCCCTCCGTCGAGCCGATCACCTCGGCCCCGTTGGAGGCCGCCGCGAGGTTGCTGGTGGCCGCGAACGAGATCGTCTTGGTGGTCTCTGCCGGAGAGATCGTGACCGTCTTGCGCTGGGCGCCGCCGGTCTTGGAGACATAGACGAACTCGTACGTCCCGGGCACGAAGTGTGCGACCGACCCGAGCGCGGTGGCCGCGCTCGTGTCGGCGATCGGAGTGGCTCGCGCCTCGAACCGACCGACGTAGACCTTTCCGGACCCGGGAGCGTTGAAGGTGACCTTCGTGCTGCGCGACTCCGGGGAGGCGAAGCTCGGCACCGGCTCGTGGTCGTCGGCGGTCGTGGTGGCGTACTGGCCCATGCCGCGCTGGGCGAAGGCGTCGGCGATGACCTGGCGGTTGGCGCCGCCGAAGCGCATCTGGTCGGCGGCGAGGAAGGCGTCGCGGGCGTCCAGCATCGAGGTCGCGCCCTGCTGGAGCAGGAACGAGTCGAAGACCAGCTGGATCCAGCGGCGGTTGCCGGGGCACTTGTCGGCCGCGAGCGGAGAGGCGGTCGTCGTGCCGTCCGAGCAGCGCAGCTGCAGAGCCTTGTCGGCGTAGGGGAAGGCGGCGTCGTACTTGTCGACCAGCGCCTTCCGCACCGACCACATCGTGCCGTTCCAGATCTCGCCGTCGGCGTGCACCTCGGGCCCGGTGGTGTCGAAGCCGTAGTCGGAGAAGTTGAGCGGGTTCTTGTCGATCGCGAAGTCGCGGATCGCGACCTCGGTGTTGCCGGTGGCGTACGCGCCGACGGCCCACGGGCTGCCGCCGTTGTAGATGTCGTGGGCGAACATGTGCTCGGCCGCGGCCAGGTCGCCCCACGACTCACCCATCGCGCCACCCTGCTCGGAGGTGATGCCGTCGTCGGGCCCGCCGATCATCCGGTTCGAGATGGCGTGGGTGTATTCGTGGCCGACGATCCCGAAGTCGAGCGACCCGTCGGTGCACGGTGCGTAGAAGGCGCCGGCGGCGGGCTGGAAGAGATATTGGTTGGTGATGCCCGGCACGCCGTCCATCAGGGTCAGCTGGTTGGCGTTGTTGCGGCCGGTCAGCAGGCCGGTCTGCTCGATGACCTGCGAGTCGATCGCGGCGGCCTGGGCGTTGCCGATCTCGGCGTCGAGCCCTCGTCCGCCGCGGCCGAGGTTGTCGGTCTGCAGGTTGTAGTTCTCCTCGGTGAAGCCGAGGAAGTAGGACCAGTCGTGCATCCGGTTGTGGCTGGTGAACAGGTTGCCCACGACGTAGTTGACGTCGTTGCCGCCCGGCACCAGGTTGGCGGGCGAGCACTGGGAGTTGTTCCACGCGTCGGTGAACTTCCCCGAGTAGTCGCGCACCGGCGAGATCGGCGCCTGCTCCAGCCCGCCCGCGGCCAGCGGCGAGAGCCAGCCCTCGTGGGTGTTGGCGTTGTTGCCGATCGTGGTCAGCGACGGCACCCCGACGGCGGTGTTGAGCAGCGTGTCCCACGGGCCGGCGTTGGCCAGGCTCTTCAGCTCGGGGCCGGTGCACTCCGACTCCTTGGTCCAGCAGGCGACCACGTCGTTGGCCGGGACCGCGTCGCCGCCGGTCGAGTCGGCGTCAGGAGTGCCGGGGAAGTAGGACCAGCGCGGGTTGCTGCCCGGCAGGTCGCCGGTCTCCGCCGCCGTGTCCGAGGAGGCGACGGTCACCGCGTAGCTGCCGGCGACGAGGGAGTCGTCGAAGGGGCAGACCTGGACCGAGTACGTCCCCGCCTCGATCTTCTCGGCCGAGTACGTCGCGGCCTCGGGGCTGGTGAGCAGGTCGCCTTCGACGAGCAGCTCACCGGAGGGGTCGAAGAGCTTCACGGTGAAGTCGTCGACTGGAAGCCCGACCGCGACCGCCGCCAGGGTGCGGGTCTTGTCGTCGGTGACCTCGAAGCTGTGCCTGGGACCGCACGCGCCGAGTGCGGTGCCGGTGAACGGGCCCTCGAGGTCGTTCTCGTGGTTGACGTTGCTCTGGCGCAGGAGCACCTTGCCGGTGACCGCGTCGACCAGCACCGTCTCGCCCAGGAGGGTCGCGGCGGCGGAGTCGACGACCGTCGACTGGAAGACGGGGCGTACGCCCTCGCCGGGGACCGGCAGCGCCCGCAGCCGCACCAGCTGGTCGGTCGCGAGGCCGGGCACGGCCAGCTTGGTCCAGCTGGTCAGCTTCGAGGCGGCGTCCGTCACGATCTTGCCGACCTCGTCGTCGGCCACCGACAGCCCGGCCGAGGCCGCTGCCTTCAGCCAGGCCTGCTTCGGGGAGAGCGTCGGCTTCGCCGGGGTGCCGCTCACCTTCGAGAGCGAGGAGGAGACGTAGGTGATGTCGCCGTCGGCGACGCCCACGGTGACCAGCCCCTCGGTGGCGGCGGCGAGACCGTCGTAGGTCTGCCGGAAGAGCACCGCGTGGCCACCGCCGTCGGCCAGCAGCTGGTCGCTGACCAGCTCGAGGTCGTCGATCTGCGCGGGGCTGAGCCCGAAGACCGCCGCCTTGTCGCGGAGGAAGCCGCGGGCGGCCGTCACCGGGTTCGAGGAGTCGGCCGGGGCCAGCACTCCGTCGGAGGTGATCAGCGAGGTCGGCGTCCCGTGGGCGTTCCAGCGGATGTCGACGGCGTCCAGCGCATCGGCGGCAGACTCCTGCGCCGAGGTGGGCAGCACCCGATCGCGTACGTCGAGGCCGGCATCGGCTTCGTGACCCAGCAGCCCGCCGGAGCGGGCCGCATCGGCCTTGTTGGCAGTGTTGCTTGCAGTGTCATCAGCAGCGGAGAGCGCGGCACCCGAGACCGGCGTCGCCAGCACGAAGGCGCCGAGGGCGATGCTCAGCGCGGCACCGAGGCTCACCCGAGTGCGACTGGAACGTGTTTCGGTCATATGGGCCAAACGTCCCTTTACCCGCCGGGGTTACGCGCCACCGCCCAGCGCTGCGGCGACATCGGCGCGCATCGCGTCCAGGTCGATCGCGTAGGGGTCGATCTTTCCGGTCGTGCTGGTCTCCCGATGGCCGCGTACGTAGGTCGCGTCGGTGCCGAGCTGGGCGATCACCGCCGCGGTGGCTGCGATCGAGGCGTCGTACTGCGCGGGCGACATCTCCTGGTCGACGCCGTTGTAGTCGATCTCCCAACCGACCAGCATGGTGTTGCCGTCGCCTTCGGGGATCGGGCCGCTGCCACCGCAGACGCCGGCGTGGTTGGCCCGGTTGGCCGAGATCACGTGGAAGACGCCGTTGTAGTCGACCAGGGCCTGGCACAACGGACCGGAGAGGTCGGAACGGCCGTTGATGCAGATGTCGAGCGAGGGGTGCGGGTTCTCGGGCGACGTCGTGGGGCCTGCGGTGTGGTGCCACAGCACACCGATCGGCTCGAAGGCGCCACCGCCGGAGGTAGCGCCGCGGTTGAGCCAGTCGCCCTCCTCGACGACCGCGACGCCGGCGGCACGGAGCACGTCAGCCAGCCACGAAATCTGCGCCATGGGTCACCACCCCCATCGCGACGAGGTCGGAGAGGCACTCGGGCTCGGTCTGCTGCGGGCGCTGCTGCGGGCGTCCGGCGGCTTCGCCGGCGGCGGCGTGGGCCACGCTGCCGGTCGAGGCGACGACGGCCGGAGCGGCCATGGCGGCGCCGAGGCCGACGAGGAGACCCCGGCGGCTCGCGGTGTGTGGGGGATGGTCGGGCATCGCGTCTCCTGCTCAGGAACGGTCTTGCTTCTGTGGGGCCTCAAGAGCAACACAGTTACATCGCCGTCGTCCACCGTTCGCAGGGCCGCAGTTGTGCACTGCCCGATCGTGCACCGCCCGATCCTGCAGTGCGGGCGCATCCGCACTGAACCTGGAAAGCACCCGATAGTGTTCGCGGCAACGTAACCGCCCTCACAGATATAGGGGACTTCCACGATGGGTGACTTCGTCAACCTCACCGTCGAGGACGGTGTCGGCACGATCCGTCTCGACCGCCCGAAGATGAACGCGATCAACTTCCAGGTGCAGGCCGAGCTGCTCGAGGTCGCTCATCAGGCCGCGGCCGACGATGCCGTACGCGCCGTCGTCGTCTACGGCGGCGAGCGACTGTTCGCGGCCGGCAACGACGTCAAGGAGATGGCCGACCTCTCCTACGCCGAGATGGCGAAGAGGGTCGCCGGCGTGCAGGCGGCGGTGACGGCGGTCGCGGAGATCCCCAAGCCGGTGGTCGCCGCGGTGACCGGCTACGCGCTGGGCGGCGGCTGCGAGCTGACGCTGGCGGCCGACTTCCGGATCGCGGCCGACGACGCCACGTTCGGTCAGCCGGAGGTGCTGCTCGGCATCATCCCCGGCGCCGGCGGCACGCAGCGTCTCGCCCGGCTGATCGGTCCCTCGAAGGCGAAGGACCTCATCTTCTCCGGCCGTTTCGTCAAGGCCGACGAGGCGCTCGCCCTCGGCCTCGCCGACCGCCTCGTGCCGAGCGCCTCGGTCTACGAGGAAGCGCTCGCCTGGGCCAAGCAGTTCGTCAACGCCGCGCCGTACGCGCTGGCTGCGGCCAAGACCGCGATCGACAAGGGCCTGGGGGTCGACCTGGCCACCGGGCTCGCGATCGAGCAGCAACAGTTCGCGGGTGTGTTCGCGACGCAGGACTCCAAGACCGGGATGCACTCGTTCGTCGAGAACGGCCCCGGCAAAGCCAACTTCGAAGGGAAGTGAACTCGTGTCCGACACCAAGTCCAAGACGTCCTCCGCCGGAGACGCGGTCAAGACCGTCCGGTCCTACGCCTCCAGGGTGATCTGGGTGATCGCGCTGCTCGCCGCGCTCGCGCTGGCGATCGGTGCGCTGATGATCGCGCTCAAGGCCAACCAGGGAAACAGCCTGGTCGACTTCGTGCTCAACCTGGCCGACACGGCCGACCTCGGCCTGTTCTCGCGAGAGAACGGCATCAAGCAGTTCGGTGGCGAGGACGCGGAGATCAAGAACGCGCTCTTCAACTGGGGCCTCGGCGCCCTGGCCTGGCTGATCGTCGGTCGCATCGTCGCGGGCATCGTGCGACCTTGATCGACCGATGTGACATTCTCAACCCGTAGGCACCTGTCGTCCGTATGTGACTGACGGGTAACATCGCTGGCGAACTACGACCAATTCAGGAGGGGCCGGCTAGGCCGCACCATCATGAACATTGTTGTGCTTGTGAAGTACGTGCCGGACGCGACCGCGGACCGGCAGTTCGAGGACGACTTCACCGTCGACCGCGTGAACGTCGACGGGCTGCTCTCCGAGCTGGATGAGTACGCCGTCGAGCAGTCGCTGCAGATCAAGGAGAAGCGCGAGGGTGAGGAGATCACCGTCACCGCGCTGACCGTGGGCCCGCAGGCTGCCGAGGCCGCCGTGCGCAAGGCTCTGCAGATGGGCGCCGACAAGGGCGTCCACGTCGTCGACGACGCGATCGCCGGCTCGGACGCCCTCGCCACCTCGCTGGTGCTCGCGAAGGCCATCGAGAAGGTCGGCCCCGTCGACCTCGTCGTCGGTGGACTCGCCTCGACCGACGCCGGTATGAGCGTCGTCCCGGCGATGCTCGCCGAGCGCCTCGGCCTGCCGCAGGTCACGCTGGCCTCCGTCGTCGAGACCCAGGGCGACCAGATCCGCATCAAGCGTGACGGCGACGTCGCCACCGAGGTCATCGGCGGCACGCTGCCGCTGGTCCTCTCGGTCACCGACCAGTCGGGCGAGGCCCGCTACCCGTCGTTCAAGGGCATCATGGCGGCCAAGAAGAAGCCGCTCGAGTCCTGGTCGCTCGCCGACCTCGGTGTCGAGGCCGGCCAGGTCGGCGCCGGCGCCGCGTACACGACGGTCGAGGAGACCGCCGCGCGTCCGCCGCGTACCGCCGGTGAGATCGTCACCGACGAGGACGGCTCGGGCGCCAAGGCGCTCGCCGAGTTCCTCGCGTCCAAGAAGTTCATCTGAGGCCGAGAAGGGATATAGACAATGGCTGAAGTTCTCGTTCTCATCGACCACGTGGATGGTCAGGTCAAGAAGCCGACCTACGAGCTGCTGACCCTCGCCGCCAAGCTCGGCGAGCCGTCGGCGGTCTTCATCGGCGGCGCCGACGCTGCCGCTGGTGCTGCCGACGCCGTGAAGGCCTACGGCGCGGAGAAGGTCTACGCGATCGACGACGCCCAGATCAAGGGCTACCTGGTGGCCCCGAAGGCCGAGGCGCTGGCCCAGCTGGCCGGCACCGCCTCCCCGGCAGCGATCCTGCTGCCCTCCTCCGCGGAGAACAAGGAGGTCGCGGCTCGCCTGGCGATCAAGCTCGACTCCGGTCTGATCACCGACGCCGTCGACATCGACGACTCCGGTGTGGCGACCCAGTCGGTCTTCGCCGGAAACTTCACGGTCAAGGGCAAGGTCTCCAAGGGCACCCCGATCATCACGGTCAAGCCCAACTCGGCCGCCCCGGTCGAGAAGGCCGGCGCCGCCGCGGTCACCCCCTTCGAGGTGACCATCTCGGATGCTGCCAAGACCGCTCAGATCGTGGCCTCCCAGCCGCGTCAGGCCTCGGGTCGCCCCGAGCTCACCGAGGCCGCGATCGTGGTCTCCGGTGGCCGTGGCACCGGCGGCGACTTCTCCGCCGTCGAGGGTCTCGCCGACGCGCTCGGTGCCGCGGTCGGCGCCTCGCGTGCCGCCGTCGACTCCGGCTGGATGCCGCACACCTTCCAGGTCGGCCAGACCGGCAAGACCGTCAGCCCGCAGCTCTACGTGGCCAACGGCATCTCCGGTGCGATCCAGCACCGCGCCGGTATGCAGACCTCGAAGACCATCGTGGCTGTCAACAAGGACGAGGAGG
Source organism: Nocardioides albertanoniae (assembly GCF_006716315.1). Lineage (NCBI taxonomy): Bacteria > Bacillati > Actinomycetota > Actinomycetes > Propionibacteriales > Nocardioidaceae > Nocardioides > Nocardioides albertanoniae. The sequence continues at coordinate 1,468,633 of NZ_VFOV01000001.1, forward strand.
CACCGATCTTCGAGCTCGTTGACTTCGGTGTGGTGGGCGACCTGCACGCCGTCCTCCCGGCCGTGACCGACGCCGTGAAGGCCGCCAAGGGCTGATTCTTGCCCCGATAGCAACAAAAAAGCCGCCTCCGAGCACTGCTCGGAGGCGGCTTTTGTCGTGCTCGACCGCGACTTGTCCGAATTGTCGTTGCCGCAGATACATCGCTGGGTATAGTCCGAGCCCATGTGGGGCATGCCTATGCGGTCGTTGACGACCAGAAACATTTCGATGGCTTCGGCTGCGGCTGCCTGTGTGGCGGCGCTGGTCGTAGCGATGATGTCCGTGGTGTCGACACCAGCATCTGCTGCTTCGTGGGCGCCACCCGCGGGCCCGTCGTTCAACAATCCGACCGGCAACTGGGGCCAGCGCAACTTCGTGGCCAGCCGCATCAACAACAGCATCCGGCACGCGCCTCGTGGTTCCTACATCAGGTTCGTGACCTACAACCTGGATCGCAGCGACACCGTCGACCTGCTGATCGCCGCGCACAAGCGCGGTGTGCACGTGCAGATCCTCGTCAACCGGAAGATGTGGAGCAGCGGTGAGAAGAAGCTGGCCAAGCGGCTGAGCACCAAGCGCCACCGTCCGAGCTTCATCTACGGCTGCGGCGGCGCCTGCCGCGGCGGCACCAAGGGCAACCTCCACATCAAGATCCACTCGTTCACCCAGGTCGGGTCCAAGCGCAACGTGCTGATCAGCAGCTCGGGCAACCTCGGTGGCGGCGCGGCCGGCGCGCAGTGGAACGACGCCCAGACGATCTACGCCAACTCCAGCCTGTGGAAGACCTGGATGCGGATGTTCAGCGAGCTGAGGGCCGACCGGAAGGCCTCGCCCCGCTACGTCTCGTGGACCGGTGGCGGCACCTCCGTCGGGTTCCAGCGCAAGCGTCCGGGAGCGACGAGCGAGGAGATCTACGCCCGCGGCAGCGGCGACCGCGTCATCGACAGGCTGCGCCGGGTCGGTTGCCGGGCGCCCAAGGGCTACGGCACGAGGGGCAAGACCCTGCTGCGGGTCCACATGTATGCGTGGTACAGCAAGCGCGGGGAGCGGATCGCGAGCGAGCTCGTGCGGCTCAAGAAGCGCGGCTGCGTGGTGCGGGTGATCGGCTCGGTCACCAGCGACGCGGTCTACCGCAAGCTGAGGCGGGTCGGCATCCCGGCGCGCGACGCCGCCTGGGACTGGGGTCGGAAGAAGTCGACCGGCGGCGACAAGATCGTCTTCGGGTCGCGCTGCTACTCCCACTACAAGTGGATGAGCGTCAACGGCGCCTTCGCCGGCAAGGGCACCTTCAGCGTCTGGACCGGCTCGGAGAACTGGTCGCCCCCGTCGTTCAGCAACGACGAGGTCACCTTCAGGTTCAACTCGAGGCGCTACTACGACGCCTACACCGCCCGGTTCAACAAGATGTGGGACAGCCCCCGGGCGACCCACAAGATCTACTCCAAGCCCAAGAAGCGCCCCTGCGCCAGCTGAGCGAGCCCGCCGCTAGGCTCGCCGGATGAGCTTCGGTGAACTCGGCGGCGGACTCCAGCCGCTCGACGGCGGCTGGTCGGGAGAGACGTTCCTGGCCGACGCCGGTGGCGACCGGTCGGTGGTGCGGGTCTTCGCGAATCCACGTCACCATCCGCAGGCGGCGGAGATCCAGGAGGCCCTGCACCGTCTGGTGCGGGGCCTCGTGGCGGTGCCGGCCGTCTTGGAGGTACGCCGCGCCGACCCGGCAGCGGGCATGCCGGCGCTGCTGGTGACGGAGTTCGTGGAGGGAGCCCGAGCCGATCAGGTGCTCTCGACCCTCGACGAGACCTCGCTCGCCGACCTCGGCCGCCGGCTCGGTCAGATCGCGGGCACGCTGGCGGGGATGCCGTTCCTGACCGCCGGCACCTTCGTCGACGGCGACCTGCGGGTGGACCCGTTCGCGTTGGACCTGCCCGAATGGGTCGAGTCGCACGCCGAGCGTCTCGACTGGTCGACGGCGGACCTCGACGCGTTGCGCGACGTCGCCGCGAGCGCTCAGGACCTGCTCTACACGGTCACCCGGGTGAGCCTCGTGCACAGCGACCTCAACCCCAAGAACATCGTCGTCGACCCGCACTCGCTCCAGGTGCGGGCGGTGCTCGACTGGGAGTTCACCCACGCCGGCTCACCCTTCACCGACCTCGGCAACCTGCTCCGGTTCGACCGGGACGCGGCGTACGTCGCCGGCGTGCTGGAGGGCTACGTCGCCCAGCGCGGCGGGAGCGCCCGGGCCGCGCTCGACCTGGCTCGCGCAGCGGACCTGTTCGCCCTGGTCGAGCTCGCGGCGCGGCGTACGGCCAATCCGGTCGCCGCGCGGGCGCACGACCTCCTGCACACCATCGCCCGCCGCGAGGACATCCACGCAGACTAGGGCAGGTCGGCCCAGGTCGGCCCAGGCCAGCCCAGGTCAGGACAGGGTGGCGGTGACGCTGGGGCGCGTGGTGACCGGCGGCTGGTCGGCGACGAAGTCGCTCAGGGGGCCGAGCACTCCGGTGTCGGTGCCGCTCACCGGTCGCAGCACGCTGAGGTGGAGCGTAGCCGCGGTGTCGAGCCAGAGCCGGGTGAACTCGAACGAGACCTTGCCGAAGCGCGGGAGGTCGAAGTCGGTGGTGCTCGAGCCGTCGCTGGCGATCTCGCCGCGCTGCCAGAGCTCGGCGAAGTGTGGTGACTCCGACTGCATCCGCTCCACGAAACGGGTCCACGACGGGTCGTCGAGGTGGGCGGCCATCCCGGCCCGGAGCCGCGCGACCATCCGCGCGGTCACGGCCGGGTAGTCGCGATACGCCTTCGCCCAGTCGGGGTCGAGGAACGCCCGCACCAGACAGTTGCGGTTCTCGACCGGCCCGTCGTCGAGGTCGGTGATCATGAACCGGTAGGCAGCGTTGCTGGCCAGGATGTCGTAGCGCGCGTTCTGCACGCACGCCGGAAACGGCATCACCTGGGAGAGCAGCGCCAGGTGACCGGGGGTGACCACGGCGCAGCCGCTGGTGGCGCCCGCCGGGGCGGGGGAGTGGCCGGTGACCAGACGCCACAGATGGTTGCGCTCGTCGTGGTCGAGCTGCAGGGCGCCGGCGATCGCGTCGAGCACCTCGGGCGAGGGGTTGATGTCGCGGCCCTGCTCCAGCCAGGTGTACCAGGTCACGCCCACCTGGGCGAGCATCGCGACCTCCTCCCGCCGCAGCCCCGGCGTACGTCTGCGGCCGCCGCCGGGCAGTCCGACCCGCTGCGGCGTCAGCCGCTCGCGGCGGCTGCGCAGGAACGCGCCGATCTCCGTGCGGGCCGGCGAGGTCCCGGCACGGGTCGTCGACGCCGGTGGAGTTGTCGCAGTCACCATGAGTACCAGGATAAACACGCTCTGGATACCTGGATAGATCCGGTCGAGAGTGGTGTCGTGACCACAACTACGCTCCCTGCCAGCCCGACCCGGCAGCTGGACGCCATCGGTGCCGTCGCCCTGCTCGGCGGCGGTGCCATCGCGAACTACATCGTGGGCTGCGCCGCGGTGGCGCTGCCGAGTCTCGTGGCCGAGACCGGCATCGCGAGCGATGTCGCCGGGCTCGCGTTGTCGATCTTCTCCGTCGGGTTCGCCGCAGTGCTCGTGCTCGGCGGACGCCTGGGCGACAGGTTCGGCCGGCGCCGGCTCTTCGGGATCGGTCTCGCGGCGCTGGCGGTGACCTCTGTCGGGGTGGCCCTCGCGCCGACGTTCTGGATCCTGCTCGTCGCACGGATCCTGCAGGGCATCGCTGCCGGCCTGATGCTGCCGCAGGTGCTCTCGACGGTCCAGGCGACCACCTCCGGCCAGGAGCGCGTACGCCTCTCCGCCTGGTATGTGGTCACCGTGGCCCTGGGGGCGACCGCCGGGCAGCTCGTCGGCGGATCGCTCGCCGGAGCCGCGCCGTCGGGGTGGCGGCTCGCCTTCGGGTCGACGACGGTGCTGGCGGTGGCCGTCCTGGCGATGCTCGGCCGGGTCCCGGAGACCCGTGGTGGCGGGCGTGCCCGCCTCGACCCCGTCGGCGCGGTGGGGTTCGCGGTCGTGGTCGTCGCCGTGCTCGTGCCGGTCTCGTTGAGCCGCTCGCTGGGCTGGTCGTGGTGGTCGACCGCGGCGATCGTCGTCGCGGTGCTGGCGGCGGTGGCGTTCTGGCGCTGGGAAGGCCGGCTGCCGGTCGGCCAGGCGCTGGCGCCGCCGGTGCTGCTGAGGCAGCGGGTGCTGTTGATGGGGCTGGTGCTGACCGCTCTCTTCTTCACCGGCTACGGCGGCTTCGTGGCGGTCTTCGGCCTGATGACGCAGAGCGGGCTCGGCCTGAGCCCGATGGTCTCGGCGCTGTGCTTCGTGCCGTTCGCCACGGGCTTCATCGTGGCCTCGGCCGCCGGGCCGCGCTACAACCGCGGCCGTCGTCCGGCAGTCGTGATGGTCACCGGCGGGGTTGCTCAGGCGCTCTCCCTGCTGGGGCTCGCCTGCCTGATGGTGACGCAGTGGCCATCCCCCGACCAGTGGGTGCTGCAGCCGCTGCTGATCGTCCTGGGAGTCGCCCAAGGGGTGATGTACTCGCCGCTGATCGGGATGGTGATGGGCGCGGTCCCGCCGGAGACCGCGGGCCTCGCCAGCGGGTTGATCGGCACCGCCCAACAGCTCTTCACGGCGGTCGGTGTGGCCGTGCTCGGTCTCGTGTACGCCGGCCTGGCAGGTGTCTCCGGCGGAGTCGCGTTCGCCGGCTGCGTGGTCCTCCAGGCCGCCCTGGCGTTGGTCTTCGTCGCGCTCGCACGAGGCGTGAGACCCGTACGGCAGGTGAAACCCGGGGGAGATCCTGAGGTGGACTCACTATCCTGAGGCTATGAGTGCCGGAGCAGTGATCCAGGACGTCGCGACGAAGGCGCGGGAGGCGAGCTATCAGCTCGCGGTCGCGCCGCGCAGCGTGAAGGACAAGGCGCTGCACGCGATGGCAGACGCGCTGATCGACCGCTCCGCCGAGGTGCTCGCGGCCAACGCCGACGACGTCGCCCGCGCCGAAGGTGCCGGCAGCCCGGCCAACATCATCGACCGGCTCACCCTGACCCCCGAGCGCCTCGACGCGATCGCCGCTGCCCTCCGCGAGCTGGCCGCCCTGCCCGACCCCGTCGGAGACGTCGTACGCGGCGGCACCCTGGCCAACGGCCTCGAGCTGCGTCAGGTGCGGGTGCCCTTCGGTGTCGTCGGGATGATCTACGAGGCGCGGCCCAACGTGACCGTCGACGCGGCCGGTATCTGCCTGAAGTCGGGCAACGCGGCGCTGCTGCGCGGCTCGTCCAACATCGCCGCCAGCAACGTGGCGATCGTCGGTGTGCTGCGCGACGCGGTCGTCTCGGCCGGTCTCCCCGCCGATGTCATCCAGGTCGTGCCCGGTGAGGGCCATGACTCGGTCAAGGCGCTGATGCGGGCCCGCGGCCTGGTCGACGTGCTCATCCCGCGTGGCGGGGCCGGCCTGATCCGCAGCGTCGTCGAGGAGTCGACGGTGCCCGTCATCGAGACGGGGGTGGGCAACGTACACGTCTATGTCGACAAGGCCGCCGACTTGGCGAGGGCCGTCTCGATCGTGGTCAACTCCAAGACGCATCGCACCAGCGTGTGCAACTCCGCCGAGTCGCTGCTCGTGCACGCCGACATCGCCCAGGAGTTCCTGCCGATGGTGGTCCCGGCGCTGCAGGAGCAGGGTGTGGAGATCCACGGAGACAGTGCGTTCCAGGCCTTCGACCGTGTCCAGCCGGCCACCGACGAGGACTATGCGGCGGAGTTCCTGGCGCTGAAGATCAGCGCCGCCGTCGTACCTTCTCTCGACGCCGCCATCAGCCACATCCGTCGCTGGTCGAGCGGTCACACCGAGGCGATCCTGACCGAAGACCTCGGCGCCGCCCGGCGATTCACCGCGGCCGTCGACTCCGCGGCGGTGATGGTCAACGCCTCGACGCGGTTCACCGACGGCGGCGAGTTCGGCTTCGGCGCGGAGATCGGCATCTCGACCCAGAAGCTGCACGCCAGGGGCCCGATGGGGCTGCCGGAGATGACCTCGACGAAGTATGTCGTCACTGGGGACGGGCACGTGCGCTAGCCCGGCGCGGGCAAGGTAATCTGTCGCCATGGCGAACTCTGTAGTGTCGAGCATCATCACCTCCGCTGAGCACGGGGCCGAGCACGGGACCTCGGGCATCGAGTGGGTCATCGGTGGCGTCGCTCTGGCGATCCTCGTCTTCGCGGTCCTGGTCCTGGTCTGGTTCGCCGGTGGCCGTGAGCACTCCTGAGCTCTGACCAGATGGGCAGCGGGGGAGTGCCTGAGCCGGGGCTGGAGGGCCTGAACGGGCGGCGCCGTATCGGCGTGATGGGCGGCACGTTCGACCCGATCCACCACGGTCACCTGGTGGCCGCCTCCGAGGTGCAGTCGTTCTTCGACCTCGACGAGGTCGTCTTCGTGCCGACGGGCGACCCGTGGCAGAAGGCCGACCGCGACGTCTCCCCGGCCGAGCACCGCTATCTGATGACGGTCATCGCGACCGCCGCCAACCCGCGGTTCACGGTGAGTCGGGTCGACATCGACCGGGCCGGCCGCACCTACACGATCGACACGCTGCGCGACCTCGCGAAGGCTCTGCCCGACGCCGAGCTCTACTTCATCACCGGAGCCGACGCGCTGGCCGAGATCTTCACCTGGCGCGACACCGACGAGCTCTTCGAGCTGGCGCAATTTGTGGGTTGCACCCGTCCGGGATACACCATGGACCCCGAGGTGATCGCCAAGATCCCCGCCGACCGCATCACGATGCTCGAGATCCCCGCGCTGGCGATCTCGTCCTCCGACTGCCGCGAGCGGCGGCATCGTGGTGAGCCGGTCTGGTATCTCGTCCCCGACGGCGTGGTGCAGTACATCGGCAAGCATGACCTCTACCGACCCAAGACCGGTCAGAACGAGACCGGTCACATCAAGGACACACTATGACCGCGACCGACCACGCTCTCGAGCTCACCATCACCGCCGCCCGGGCGGCCTCGGAGAAGAAGGCCGCCCACATCATCGCCTTCGACGTCAGCGACCAGCTGGCGATCACCGACACGTTCGTGCTCGCCTCCGCGCCCAACGAGCGCCAGGTGCAGTCGATCGTCGACGAGGTCGAGCTCAAGCTGCGTGGCCTCGACGCCAAGCCGCTGCGCCGCGAGGGCCACAAGGAGGGTCGCTGGGTGCTGCTCGACTACGGCGAGATCGTCGTGCACGTGCAGCACGAGGAGGAGCGCCAGTTCTACGCCCTCGAGCGGCTCTGGCGTGACTGCCCGGTCGTCTCGCTGCCGGCCGACATCGTCTCCGAGAGCTGACCTCTGTGGTCGACTCCGCCCAGGCCCGCCGCATCCTCCTGCTCCGCCATGGTGTCACCGGGTGGAACGCCGACGGCCGCTATCAGGGCCAGACCGACATCGAGCTCGCCGAGACCGGTCACCAGCAGGCCAAGGCCGCCGCTCACGCGCTCGGGACGACCTACGCCGTCACCCGCATCGTCTCCTCCGACCTGATGCGCACCCAGCAGACCGCGGCGTACGTCGCCGAGGAGACGGGCCGCGAGGTCGCCCTCGACCCGCGTCTGCGCGAGGTCTGCGCGGGCGAGGCCGAAGGGCTGAACCGCGCCCAGATCCTCGATCGCTTCGGTGAGATGCCGGCCAGTTGGGAGCCGTACGGCGGGGAGTCCTGGCCCACGGTGGCGGCTCGTTTCAGTGCCGCGGTCAACGATGTCGCGCAGTCCGTCGCACCCGGCGAGACCGTCGTGGTCGTCGCCCACGGCGGCGCCATCCGGCAGGGCGTGGCCGCTTTTCTCGGCTGGGACGCGTCCGTGGTCGCGACCCTCGCCCCGCTGCCGAACTGCTCCTGGATCGAGCTTCTCGCCAGCGACACCGCCCACGGCCTCATCCCGTCGGCGCCCTGGCGGCTGGCCACGTACGCAACAGGGGCCCCGATTTCGTGATCGAAGAACCTCTCCGCTAATGTTCTTCTCGTTGCCCGGGAGTGATCATCCGGGACAACGCCACGGGGGTGTGGCGCAGCTGGTAGCGCATCTGCATGGCATGCAGAGGGTCAGGGGTTCGAGTCCCCTCACCTCCACCGAAGTAGCAGGTCAGGGCCGCGTTCCAAGTCTGGAACACGGCCCTGGTTCATTTGAGGCCGTGATGCCCGACGCGGGTCGGTGTCGGCGGTCTTGATGACCCCCGCCGCCCAAGAGATGGCGTGCCGTTCCGTTCCGGAAGGTTGATGCGTACGCAGGGCCGAGGTATGCATGAGTCATGCATAGGTCGCGTACGGCGAACCTCCTCGGTGCTGCCGCCCAAGGTCTCTTCGACCACATGCGTGCGGGCATCTCGGGCGCGGCGCCTCTCAGCGACAGCGCAGCAGCGGCGTTGGTCCTGCTCTCCCAGCGCGGTGGGATCGGGGCCAGCGAGCTCGGCAGGCGGCTCGGGATCACCCAGTCGGCCGCGGTGCGGATGATCGAGGGGCTGGAACGAGACGCTCTTCTCCGTCGTGGTCCGCGGGCAGGCAGGAGCGTTGCCGTCGAGCTCACCGACCGAGGTCGCCGGATGGCCCAGGACCTCCTGGAGATCCGTGACCGCTCTCTGGAGCCGGTGGTGAGCTCGCTGACGACGGAGGAGCAGGAGCAGCTGGAGGCGCTCCTGGTGAAACTGTTGCCCTGGCTGCACCATCAGCCCGGGGACGCCGACCGTCTGTGCCGGCTCTGCGACCGGGCGGCCTGCGTAACAGGTGGTGCGATCTGCCCGGTCGGGCAAGCGGAGCGAGACTCGCGGACGGAGCCGCGTGGGTGAGCTCCTCGCACTGAGCGCGGCGGTCTTCTTCGGGCTCACCCACTTCGCCAACGGCCTGCTCGCCCGGCGGGCGGAGGCGATGGCGATCGCGCTGATCGCTCAGGTCGGAGGCAGCGTCTTCATCCTGATGTGCCTTCCGCTGTTCCCGGAAGCACGGCTCGACGCCGCGTCGATCCTGTGGGGTGCGGTCTCGGGCATCGGCACCGGGGTCGGGGTGGCCTTTCTCTATCGAGCCATGAGCGTGGGCGAGTTCAGCGTGGTCGTGCCGGTCAGCGACATCGCGGCCGTGGCGCTGCCGGTGCTGGCCGCGGTGGTTCTCTTCGGGGCCGTCCGGAGCTGATCGCCTGGGGCGGCATCGCGATCGCGCTGCCCGCTCTCTGGTTGGTCTCCCGGGCTGCGACGGGAACGGCCGCCGCGAGTCCTGGTTTCGCGACAGGAACGGTGAGCGCCTTGGTCGCCGGAGTGGGGTTCGCGCTGCAGTTTGTCGCGCTGCCGCTGGCCGAGGAGAGCGCGGGCATGTGGCCCATCGTGGCCAGCCGAGTGGCCTCTGTGGCCGTGATCGGGCTGCTGGTCGTCGGCAACCTGCCGGCGCTGAAGGTGCCACCGAAGATCGTCGTGGCAGCCGTCGGCGCCGGGGTGCTGGGCACCTTGGCACTGGTCCTCTACAGCCTCGCGACGCAGCAGCAGCTGGTCTCGCTCGCGGTCGTGCTGACCGCGCTCTACCCGGCGATCCCCGTGATCCTCGGCATGATCTTCCTCGAGGAGCGGCTCAGCACCCTCCAGGTCGTCGGCCTGATCCTCGCCGGCGCCGCGATCACGCTCATCACGCTCGGGTAGGCGTGTGCGCAGCTCGAGGGGCCTGGATCGTCGGGAACATCGTCCGTACGCTGTGCTGCACCGCCGCGCTCGTGGCGCTCGCCCGCGCGCTGGTGCTCCACGGCCGGCGTACGCGGTGACGCCGGCCGTGGTCGGTGACTAGATGACGCCGAGGGCCAGCATCGCGTCGGCGACCTGGATGAAGCCGGCGACGTTGGCGCCGGTCACGTAGTTGCCCGGGGCGCCGTACTCGTCGGCGGTGGCGACGCAGCGGTCGTGGATGTCGACCATGATGTGACGCAGACGGTCCTCGGTGTAGTCGAAGCTCCACGAGTCGCGCGACGCGTTCTGCTGCATCTCCAGCGCGCTGGTCGCGACGCCGCCCGCGTTGGCGGCCTTGCCCGGGGCGAAGGAGACGCCCGCCTCGGTGAAGACCTTGACCGCCTCGGGGGTGCAGGGCATGTTGGCGCCCTCGGCGACGACGATGCAGCCGTTGCGCACCAGCGAGACGGCGTCGTCGCCGTCGAGCTCGTTCTGGGTCGCGCAGGGGAGCGCGATGTCGCACGGTACGTCCCACACCGAGCCGTCGGTGACGAGCCGCGCCGAGCCGCCACGCTCCTCGACATAGTCGGCGATGCGGCCCCGGCGCACCTCCTTGATGTCCTTGAGCAGGTCGAGGTCGATCCCCTTCTCGTCGACGACGTAGCCGCTCGAGTCGGAGCAGGCGATGACCGTCGCGCCGAGCGTCGTGGCCTTCTCGGCGGCGTAGATCGCGACGTTGCCGGATCCGGAGACCACGACCGTCTTGCCGTCGAAGGAGCTGTTGCGCGTCTTGAGCATCTCGTTGGCGAAGTAGGCGGTGCCGTAGCCGGTCGCCTCGGTGCGCGCCAGCGAGCCGCCCCAGCCGACGCCCTTGCCGGTCAGGACGCCCGACTCGTAGCGGTTGGTGATCCGCTTGTACTGGCCGAACAGGTAGCCGATCTCGCGGCCGCCGACACCGATGTCACCTGCGGGCACGTCGGTGTATTCACCGATGTGGCGGTAGAGCTCGGTCATGAACGACTGGCAGAAACGCATGACCTCGGCGTCGCTGCGGCCCTTGGGGTCGAAGTCGGACCCGCCCTTGCCGCCACCGATCGGCATGCCGGTGAGCGCGTTCTTGAAGATCTGCTCGAAGCCCAGGAACTTCACGATGCCTAGATAGACCGACGGGTGGAAGCGGAGCCCGCCCTTGTAGGGACCGAGCGCGGAGTTGAACTCGACACGGAACCCGCGGTTGAGATGCACCTGCCCGGCGTCGTCGACCCACGGCACCCGGAAGATGATCTGTCGCTCGGGCTCGCACACGCGTCGGATGATCGCCGCATCGGCGTACTCCGGGTGGCGGCCGACCACGGTGTCGAGGCTGTCGAGCAGCTCGCGCGTCGCCTGGTGGAACTCGGTCTCGCCAGGGTTGCGGGTCAGGATCTCGTCGTAGATCGGCTGCAGGGTGCTGTTCAGGGAAGTCATATTTCGGGCTCCTTTGTGTCTCCTGCGCGCTGCCCCGACGACGTTGGCGGGCCCAGAACGCCAACCGCCAGGCTCTCATGAGCGCCCGCTCACTCCGGGACCTGGGGCACAGGATGAGATCTCCAGACCCGCTGCCCCACCGATCAGCTGCCGCCGACGACACGACGAGCCGGGCGTGCCGCCGAGCAGTCGGTGCACCACCGCCGGACGTCGTCGTGTCGAAGGTGCCAGAACGCATGCCAGCCGAGCGACGGTAGACCGCAGAGGGTCAGCTGGGTGCCGATGCGCTTGAGATGCGCCTCGCCCCACGGCGCCCGCGGGCCGGCACCAGCCGGCTCGCGGTGGCGCGCGACGATGATCCACCCGTGATCGGTCAGCGCTCGGTCAGCGTCGAGCGCCGAGCTCGGTGAGGTCGCCCGTGTCCGTGGCACGCGGGGTCACGCCTTCGCGGCCGGGTCGCCGCGGTCAGTGATCAGCGCCATGATGGTGGGATCGCTGAGCGTCGTGGTGTCGCCGACGGCCCGGTTCTCGGCGACGTCACGCAGGAGCCGACGCATGATCTTGCCCGAGCGCGTCTTGGGCAGCTCCGGGACGATCGTGATCTTGCGGGGCTTGGCGATCGCGCCGATCCCCTTGGCCACATGGCTGCGCAACTCCTGCACGAGGGCGTCGCCCGAGGAGGCTCCGTCCTCAGCGCCGGCGCGCAGGATCACGTACGCGACCACGGCCTGTCCGGTCGTCTCGTCGGTGGCGCCGACGACCGCCGCCTCGGCGACCCGCGGGTGGGAGACCAGGGCGGACTCGATCTCGCTGGTCGAGAGCCGGTGGCCGGAGACGTTCATGACGTCGTCGACACGGCCGAGGATCCAGATGTCGCCGTCCTCGTCCTTCTTCGCGCCGTCGCCGGCGAAGTAGTAGCCCTGCTTTTCGAAGCGGGCCCAGTAGGTCTCGACGAAGCGGTCCTTGTCGCCCCACAGCGTGCGGAGCATCGCCGGCCAGGGCTGGGTCAGCACGAGGTAGCCGCTCGATCCGTTGGGCACCGGATCCCCGTTCTCGTCGACGACGTCGACCCCGACGCCGGGAAGTGCGCGCATCGCCGAGCCGGGCTTGCCGACGGTGACGCCGGGCAGCGGGCTGATCATCATCTGCCCGGTCTCGGTCTGCCACCAGGTGTCGACGACGGGGCAGCGGTCACCGCCGATCACGTTGCGATACCAGAGGTACGCCTCCGGGTTGATCGGCTCGCCGACCGAGCCGAGCAGCCGCAGCGAGGAGAGGTCGTAGCGGTCGGGGATCTCCCGGCCCCACTTCATGAACGTCCGGATCGCGGTGGGTGCGGTGTAGAGCAGGGTCACGCCGTAGCGCTCGACGATCTCCCACCAGCGGCCCTGGTGCGGGCTGTCCGGGGTGCCTTCGTAGAGGACCTGGGTGACGCCGTTGGCGAGCGGCCCGTAGACGATGTAGGAGTGGCCGGTGACCCAGCCGATGTCGGCGGTGCACCAGTAGACGTCCCCCTTCTCCTCGGCGGAGCCGGGCTTGAGGTCGAAGACCGCGTGATGCGTGTAGGCCGCTCCGACCAGATAGCCGCCGGTCGTGTGCAGGATGCCCTTCGGCTTGCCGGTCGTGCCCGAGGAGTACATGACGTAGAGCGGGTGCTCGGCGTCGAACGCCTCCGGCGAGTGCTCGGGAGAAGCACCGTCGACGACGTCGTGCCACCACACGTCGGTGGCGTCGTCGAACGAGACGTACTCGCCCGTGCGGCGCACGGTGAGGACATGGTCGACCGGGCTGTTGCCGCCCAGCTTGCCGATCGCGTCGTCGACGGTCGGCTTGAGGGCGGAGGGCGCGCCGCGGCGGTAGCCGCCGTCGGCGGTGATGACGACCTTGGCGCGGCAGTCCTCGATGCGGGAGGCCAGCGCCTCGGCGGAGAAGCCGCCGAAGACCACGGTGTGGGTGGCGCCGATGCGGGCGCAGGCCAGCATCGAGACGACCGCCTCAGGGATCATCGGCAGGTAGATCGCCACCATGTCGCCGGTGCGTACACCGAGGTCGAGCAGCGCGTTGGCCGCCCGCGAGACCTCGTCCTTGAGGTCGGCGTAGGTGATGTCTCGGGTGTCGCCGGGCTCCCCGACGAAGTGGAAGGCGACCTGGTCGCCGCGACCGGCCTCCACGTGCCGGTCGACGCAGTTGTACGCCGCGTTGAGCCTGCCCCCGACGTACCACTTCGCGAACGGGGCGTCGGTCCAGTCGAGCACCTCGGTGAACGGCTCGGCCCAGGTGAGCCGCTCCGCCTGCTCGGCCCAGAACCCCAGTCGGTCGTCGGCGGCGCGGTCGTAGGCCTCCGCCGTGACGTTGGCCTCGGCGGCGAGATCGGCGGGAGGCTCGAAACGGCGCTTCTCGGAGGAAGTGCTGCTGCCGGTGTCCTCGGCGAGGTTGGCTCCGGTGCTCATGCGGGGTCCTGCTTTCTGGGTCTGGGTGGTGGGGAGGGGGCGGCTCAGCTGTCGGCGGAGGCCTCGAGCGCTGCGTACTCCTCATCGGTGAAGATGCGGGAGCGGATCAGGAAGCGGACCCCGAGCGGCGCCTCGAGCGAGAAGCCGGCGCCGCGGCCCTTGACGACGTCGATGGTCAGGTGGGTGTGCTTCCAGTACTCGAACTGGGCCTTCGACATCCAGACCGGGACGGCGCGGTCGAGGCCGATGTCGAGGTCGCCGAGATGGATGTCGGCGCCGCCGAGCATGAACTCCCCGTCGGGGTAGCACATCGGCGCCGACCCGTCGCAGCAGCCGCCGGACTGGTGGAACATGACGGGGCCGGCCTCGGCGGTGAGGCGGCGGAGGAGCTCCGCCGCCTCACCCGTGAGGTCGACCCGGTGCGGAAGGGTGCGCATCCGGGTCAGCGCCTCAGAAGAAGCCGAGGGCGTCGGGGGAGTAGGACACCAGGAGGTTCTTCGTCTGCTGGTAGTGGTCGAGCATCATCTTGTGGTTCTCGCGACCGATGCCGGACTGCTTGTAACCGCCGAACGCGGCCCCCGCCGGGTAGAGGTGGTAGCAGTTCGTCCACACCCGGCCGGCCTCGATCTCGCGACCGGCGCGGTAGGCCTGCGCACCCTCGCGCGACCAGACGCCGGCGCCGAGGCCGTAGAGGGTGTCGTTGGCGGTCTCGAGAGCGTTGGCCTCGTCGGTGAACTTGGCGACCGAGACGACCGGCCCGAAGATCTCCTCCTGGAAGATACGCATCGAGTTGTCGCCCTCGAAGATGGTCGGCTTCACGTAGTAGCCCTCGGCGAGGTCGCCGTCGAGGATGTTGCGCTCGCCGCCGGTGAGCACCTTGGCGCCCTCGGCCTTGCCGATCTCGATGTAGGAGAGGATCTTCTCCAGCTGGTCCTGCGAGGCCTGCGCGCCGATCATGGTGGCGTCGTCGAGCGGGTTGCCCTGGACGATCTTCTCCACGCGTACGACGGCGTCGGCGAGGAACTCGTCGTAGATCGACTCCTGGATCAGCGCCCGCGAGGGGCAGGTGCAGACCTCGCCCTGGTTGAGGGCGAAGAGCGCGAAGCCCTCCTGCGCCTTGTCGTAGAAGGCGTCCTTCTGCTGGGAGACCGACTCGAAGAAGACGTTCGGGCTCTTGCCGCCCAGCTCGAGGGTGACCGGGATGATGTTCTGGCTGGCGTACTGCATGATGAGCCGGCCGGTCGTGGTCTCACCGGTGAAGGCGATCTTGGCGATCCGCGACGACGAGGCGAGCGGCTTGCCGGCCTCGACACCGAACCCGTTGACGACGTTGAGCACGCCGGCCGGGAGCAGGTCGCCGATGATCTCGACCACCTTGAGGATCGACCACGGGGTCTGCTCGGCGGGCTTGAGCACGACGGCGTTGCCGGCGGCGAGGGCCGGGGCGAGCTTCCAGACCGCCATCAGGATCGGGAAGTTCCAGGGGATGATCTGGCCGACGACGCCCAGCGGCTCGTGGAAGTGGTACGCCACGGTGGACTCGTCCAGCTCACCGGCGCCGCCCTCCTGGGCGCGGATCGCGGCGGCGAAGTAACGGAAGTGGTCCACGGCCAGCGGCAGGTCGGCCGCCAGGGTCTCGCGGACGGGCTTGCCGTTGTCCCACGACTCGGCGACGGCGAGCTCGGTGAGGTGCTCCTCCATGCGGTCGGCGATCTTGTTGAGCAGGATCGCGCGCTCGGTGCCGGTGGTGCGACCCCACGCGTCCTTGGCGGCGTGGGCGGCGTCGAGGGCTGCCTCGATGTCCTCCTCGGTGCCCCGGCCGACCTCGGTGAAGGGCTTTCCGTTGACGGGGGAGATGTTCTCGAAGTACTGGCCCTTGACCGGCTCCACCCACTCGCCGCCGATGTAGTGGCCGTAACGGCTGTTGACGGAGACGAGCGAGTCCGGCTGGCCGGGGGCTGCGTAGATGGTCATCTGAATGCTCCTGATGTCGGGACTCGGCGTCCTCTGTGACGCCGTTCACAGAACCGTAGGAGCCGTGACGTTGCAGACACGTTGCCGTCGTCCGCCCGAGATCGGGATCCCGTCCTAACGGGTAGGTGTGCCCATCAGCTCGTTGTCGAGCCGGGCCAGCTGGCCGGCCGCGAGCGCCCACATCGGCGAGCCCGGGGGCAGCAGATCGCGCTGACGGGTCCACATCTCGTAGTCGTCCGAGCCCCACGCCGAGCGGGTCCAGGCCGACATCAGGTCGGGCTGGCCGGCGTGCAGGATGGCGGCGCGCATCTGCTCGGTGAGAGCTTCCCGCAGGCGTACGACACCGGGGGCTGTGGAGCGTGGCAGCAATGGTCCGCGGAAGGCTCGCAGGGCACCGGCGACGTCGCCGGAGGCGAGCAGCGCCTCGACCGCGAGCCAGTCGCCGCCGACGTCGGAGACGAGCCGGTAGGGACGCGAGGCGAAGAACGTGTCACCGAGCATGTGGCGCAGCCGGTTGAGCTCGGCGCGCAGGGTCGAGGAGCCGCCCTCGTCCTCGTAGAGCAGCACGCTGAGCTCGTCGCCGGAGAGGCCGCGCGGGGTGCTGGCGAGCAGCAGGATGAGCTCGCTGTGGCGTGGGGAGAGACGCATCCGGCCGGTGTGGCCGTGGTCGTCGTCGACCGTGAGCAGCGCGTCGTTGCGTCCGAGCGCCTCGATCGTGACGGTGGGACGTCCCGGCGACGCTGGTGGTTCCGAGACCAAGCGGTCGCGGGCGAGCTCGGTCTCCGCCAGTCGCACCGTGGCCCGGATGAGCGCCATCGTCTGGGGCACCACGATCTCGTCGCCGCCGGTGATGTCGAGCACGCCGAGCAGCTGCGAGCTGGTCGGGTCGTGGATGGGGGCGGCCGCACAGCTCCAGGGGCGCACGGCGTGACGGAAGTGCTCGCTGCGTACGACGCTGCTCGGCTGGTCGAGCCGCAGCGCGAGGCCTGGGGCGTTGGTGCCGGCGAGGCGCTCGTCCCAGTTGCTGCCCTCGACGAAGCCGATCGACTCGGTGCGGCGCAGCGCGGTGCTGGAGCCGCACACCCACAACAGCTGTCCGGCGTCGTCGGCGACCGCCATCACGGCGTCGCAGTCGCGGGCGGCCTGTCCGAGCACGTCGTCGAGGATCGGGAAGACCCGGGCGAGCCGATGCTCCGCGCGCGCCGAGTGGAGCGCCCCGCCGTCGAGGGTGATCGGCGCCGTCATCTCGTCGGCCGGCACCCCGGCCGCGGCCGAGCGGTGCCACGAGTCGGCGACCTCCGCGCGCATGCCCTTGTCCATCGATCCAGTGTGACACCGTTCACGTTGCAACGGGGTTGCAACGTTTCTTTGCTTTGTCCGTCTGACCAGGGCAAAGCCTGCAACCGGATTGCAACCTGGGCGCGCCTACCGTGTGGCGTACGTCACTAACCGCTCTGGCACCTGTGACATGCCGAGGAGGTCCTGTCCCCAATGCTCACGCTCGATGCACCGTCGTCCCCCGCTCCCCGAGACGTTCGACGGCTGCTGAAGTTCCACGTGCCCGAGATGGTCTTCGGGCTCGGATCGCTGGCCGAGGCCGGTTTCTGCGCCGGCCGCCTGGGCGCGCGCCGGCCCTTCGTGGTGACCGATCCCGGCGTCATCGAGGCAGGGTGGGTCGACGAGCTGCTGGGCCATCTCGCCGAGGTCGGTCTGAAGCCGCACGTCTGGGCCGGGGTGACGCCGAACCCGAAGGACCACGAGATCGAGGCCGCCTATCGCGCCTACGCCGACTACGGCGGCGACGTCATCATCGGGATCGGCGGAGGTTCCGCTCTCGACGCCGCCAAGGGCGTCGCGATCGTCAGCGGCAACGGCGGCTCGATCCGCGACTACGCCGGCGTCGACCGTGCCGAGCAGCCGATCCCGCCCCAGCTGATGATCCCGACGACCGCCGGCACCGGGTCGGACGTCTCGCAGTTCTGCATCGTCACCGACACGGCCAACGCTGTGAAGATGACGATCATGGGCCGCTCCCTGGTGCCGGACATCTCGGTGACCGACCCGCGGCTGCTGAGCACGATGCCACAGGACCTCGCCGCCGCCACCGGGCTCGACGCGCTGACCCATGCGATCGAGTCGTTCGTCTCGTTGGGGCACAACCCGCTGGCCGACGGGCACGCGCTCTCCGCCGCACGCCTGGTCGCCAAGGCGCTGCGCCGCAACGTCGAGGTGCCCGGCGACGAGCGGGCCCGGCTGTGGATGGCGCAGGCCAGCCTCGAGGCGGGGCTGGCCTTCTCCAACGCGATCCTCGGGGCGACCCACGCGATGAGCCACCAGGTCGGCGGCCTCTTCGACCTGCCTCACGGGGTCGTCAACGGCGTGCTGCTCCCGCACGTCATCCGGTTCAACGCCGACGTGGTCCCGGAGCGGTTCGCGATGCTGGCCGATGCGATGGGGCTCCGCGTCGAGGGTGTGCCCGACCGTGAGGCGGCCGAGCTGCTGGCTCACTACGTCCAGGACCTCGCGGCCTCGGTCGGGGCGCCGCGACGGCTCGGTGCCCTCGGCGTGACCGCCGCCGACATCGACCGGATGGCGCTGACCGCCACCCGCGACGCCTGCCTGGCCACCAACCCACGCGCCGCCGCGAAGGAAGACATCGCCGGCATCTTCCGGGACTCGCTGTGACCACTCAGCCGCGCCCGTTCTCGGCCGCCGACATCGCCCGGCGCCTGCCGGACCTCGCCGCGCTCACCGGGGTGCGCTCGGGCAAGCAGACCTACTACTCGGCCTACCAACGCTCCAACGAGCGTCTGCAGCTCACGGTCGCCGCGATGGACTCCATCTCCGGTGCGCTGGTCCACTCCGTCGAAGGTCCGCGGGCGCTGCTGGAGAAGATCGTGCGGGTCGCCTCGCACCACTTCGACGCCCGCTGGGCCGCGCTGGCGCTGACCTCCCAGGCCCTGCCGTCGACCCGTCCGCGTTTCCTGGCGATCGACTCCGAGGGAGCCATGATCGACGCCGCCGCCGATCTGGCCGAGGAGGCGACCCGTGCCATCCAGCGCGTCGAGTCGGGCGACCTGCCGGCCCGGGCGACCCAGGACGACGACGGCGTGGTCGTGGTCCCGATGCTGCTTGACGGGCACGCGATCGGCGGTCTGGTCGCCGCCCCGCGGGACGACCTTCCGCTCGAGACCCCGGACCTGTCGGTGCTCCACATCCTCGCCAACCTGGCCGCGGTCTCGTTGCACACCGGCGACCTCTATCGCACCGGTCTGGCCCAGCAGCGACGTGCGCACCAGCTCTTCGAGGAGGTCTCCGAGCAGGCGCGGCTGCTCTCGGTGCGCGACGAGGAGCTGCGGGCGGCCGAGCAGCGGCTCCGTGTGGCCGACCAGCGCGAGCTGCTGGAGAACGAGCGTCGGCGGATCGCGCTCGAGCTCCACGACAGCGTCGCCCAGACGGTGCTCAGCGCGGGTCTGGTGGTGGAGATGCTCCGGGGCGACTTCATCGGGGACGCGAGCGGGGCAGGTCGGCGTGACGTACGTCCTGAGCTGGATCGGGCGCGCGACCTGATGTCGACCGCGACCGAGCAGCTCCGATCGGTGATCTACGCGCTGAACCACGAGCGTGGCGCCGAGAACGTGGCGAGCCTGCCCGAGCTGCTGGCCGAGATGGCCGCCCAGCACCGTCCTCACCTCAACGTGCGGCTGCGCGTCGAGGGAAGCCCGGTGCCGATGGGTACCGCCGCCGAGCACGCGTTGGCTAGGACTGCCGGCGAGGCGTTGTTCAACGTCGCGATGCACTCCGATGCCGGCAAGGCGCTGGTGCGGCTGCGCTACCTCGAGGACTGCGTCGTCCTCCGGATCGGTGATGACGGCAACGGCGACCCCGCCGCGATGCGTCGCACCGTACGTCTGGCCCGCCGCGGCGCCGCTGACGGACGACATCGGGGCCTGCTCGGGATGGCCCTGCGAGCCGAGGGGCTGGGCGGCACCCTCTCGATCCGCCGCTCCCGGGCCGGTGGCGTCGCCATCGAGTCGCGGGTTCCCCTGTCGGGCGTCACGCCCGGCCCCACCCGTACGCCCGAGGAGAGTGATGCGTGATGAGTGCTCCGGCCATCGTCCCCGCCCGAGCTCAGCAAGGAGCGGGCACCATCGGCGTCGTCCTGGTCGACGACCATGCGATGGTGCGCCAGGGCCTGCGCTCGGTGCTCGAGCGCGAGGCCGACCTGCGGGTCGTGGGGGAGGCGGGCTCCTCGGCGCAGGCGCTGGCCGTCGTCGCCTCCACCGCGCCCGACGTCGTGCTGCTGGACCTGCGACTCTCGCCGTCGACCGACAACGAGGGGATCGACCTGTGCGCGCGCCTGCACCAGGCCCATCCCGAGGTCGCCCTGCTCGTGCTGACGACCGTGATCGACGACCAGCTCGTCCTCGAGGCCATCCATCGGGGCGCGCGTGGCTATGTGGTGAAGGAGGTCGACACCTCCGAGCTGGTGCGAGCGATCCGGGCCGTCAACCGCGGTGAGAGCGCCTTCGACTCCCGCAGCGCCGCGGCCATGGTGCGGGGGATCAACGCCGAGTCGGCCGCGGAGAACCGGCAGCTGACCGAACGCGAGCAGGACGTCCTCCGCCTGCTCGCGCGCGGCCTGTCGAACCGCGACATCGGCAAGCAGCTCTTCATCTCCGAGACGACCGCCAAGTTCCACGTCGGCAACATCCTGCGCAAGCTGCAGGTCAGCCGGAGGGCGGAGGCCGTCTACGTGGCGAGCAAGGAAGGCTTCATCTGAGCCGCCCGCTGCACGGTCCTGGGTCGGCCCTAGGGCCGGTCGAGGACCAGCCAGCCACCGTGGTGGTCGTGGACCTGCCACCGCCAGCCGCTGTCGGTCGCCAGGTCGGCGAGGTCGTCCGCGCTGAACGTCCGGACATGACCGTACGCGGCGGTCGGCTCGTCCTCGTAGGGCACAGCGACGATCACCCGGCGCCGGGCCAGCCGCTGCATCTCCCGCACCACCGCCAGACCGTGCTCGGGCGGCAGGTGCTCGAGCAGATGAAGGGCCACCACGGTGTCGAAGGAAGCCGCGGGTCGCGGCACGCGCGCTGCGTCGCAGATCAGCGTGCCCAGGCTCAGGCCGAGACGCGGGGCGACCTGCGCCAGCAGCCGCACCGTGTTCGGCGTGAGGTCGCTTGCCGTCACGTCGCGGTCGGCTGCGCAGAGGAGGCTGAAGAACCCGAAGCAGCTGCCCAGCTCGAGCATCGACCCGGGATCGATCAGCGACCGGGCGTGGGCGTAGACCGGTGCGTAGCCGGCCAGCGATCCTTCGGCCAGGCCGCTGTGGGGCTCCGGCACGTCGCCGGTGACTGGCGCGGTCAGCCGGTCGAGGGTGTTGGCGTAGAAGAGCGTCCACGCGGTCAGCGGGTCGACCGCGGAGCTGATCACGATCCCGGTCAGCAGCCGCTCGAAGAGCTCGCTGCCTTCCAGCCACCCCGGTGCGAACAGCTCGGTGGCGAGCAGGCCCGCGAGGTCGTTGTCGATCTGGTCGGCGGGCAGGTCGTGCACCAGGTGGACACGATCGTGGTCGGCCCAGAACTCGAACGATCGGGTCCGGTGCGCCGCGGCCGGGCCGGGGCGTCCGCGCACGACCTCGACCAGCTCGTCCCGGTAGGCGCCGGAGGCGGTGCCGACCAGCGGGTCGATCGGCGGCGGCGCGGCCAGGCTCATCGCCCCACCTCGGTCATGTGGGAGGTGACCAGGTCGAGCCCGGCGAGGTCGCGCACGATGTGCACGCGATCGCAGTGGGTGGCGTACGCCGGCAGGTCGCAGCTGCCGAGCGTCCAGGAGTAGCGGGGCTCGGGGGTGATCCAGATCGTCTCGCGAGCCCGCCGGGTGATCTCCTCGAACGCCGTGGTGCCGGGATCGTTGCCGTTGCCGCGTCCGTCGCCGAGCACGATCACAGTCGTACGCCGGTTGATACCGCCCCCGAACTCGTCGAGGAACTGGGTGAACGCGGACCCGTAGTCGGAGTCGGCGTCGACGTCGAGGATGCCGCCGGCGGGCAGCCCGGACAGGGTCAGCGACAGCGCCTCCTCCATCTGGTGCTCGGCGAAGAGGTCGGTGACCTCGACGAGGTCGGAGACGAACGCGAACGTACGCACCTGCGAGGCCATCCCCTGCAGGCCGTGGACCAGCTGCAGGGTGAACCGCGCGGCGGCGCGTACGGACAACGAGACGTCGGCGAGCACCAGCAGGCGAGGGCGGTCGGTCACCTTGGCGATCGTCACCGGTCGGAACGGCACCCCGTCGCTGCGCAGGTTGCGCCGCATCGTCCGTGACCCGTCGATGCTGCCGCGCGCGGCCTCGTGGCGGCGAGCGCGGGGAGCGCCGTGCAGGCTGCGGATCAGCCGGCGCAGCGAGTCCTCGAGGCTGGCGCGCTCGAGCTCGCCGATCCGGTCGACCTCCCGGACCTTCGCCTCGCGAGACTCGATGGCGGCGTCGGTCGCCATCAGCTCCTCGAGGTGGGCCTTCAACGCGTCCGGCAGACCGTCGAGGAGCCCGGCGAGCGAGGATCGGAGGGCGTCGAGCTCGTCGGGCTCGAGGGTCGCACCGGGCGTATCTGCCTCGGTGTCGTCGAGCCAGGCCAGCAGGGCCATCTCCTCGGACACGCTGAGCTCGACGTCCATCTGCGTCCCCGACCTGTCGAGGAGCCGGCCAGGACGGCCCGGGTTGTGCAGCCGGGAGGTGTCGAGCTGGACGCGAGCAGCCTCGGTCCGTGCGCCGGCGCCGTCGTTGGACAGGACGATCTCGTCGGTCATGGCGGCCATGTCGAGCTTGTTGGCCTCCTGGTGCAGGTTGTACTGCTGGGAGAGGTCGTCGGGATCGAAGTAGTCCCGGATGTCGTCCGGCTTGCCGTGGCTGTGGCCCTGGCTCGGGGTCTTGCCCGGCTCCTCGGAGAGCACGAACTCCTCGAGATCGCCCTCGTCGGAGAGGTCGTCGTGGGCATGGGAGTGCTCGTGATCGTCGTCGGCGTCGAGCACCGGTCGCAGGTTGAAGAAGCGCTCGAAGGTCCGCTCGAAGGTGGCCTCGTCGCGCTGGTCCTTGATCAGGGTCACCCGCAGCGCGCTGCGCAGCAGCGACCGGTTCTCGAGCACACCGGGCGCGCCCGCCGCGCGGGACGCGTCGACGACCTCGGAGATGCCGATCCGGACGCCTTGCAGCCGCAGCAGGCGTACGAAGCGGTGGAGTGCGCCGTCCATGACTCAGCTCCCTCGCGGATCAGAACGGCCGGCGGCGGCTCGCGAACGCGCGAGCGCCCTG
The DNA here is from genome assembly GCF_006716315.1 of Nocardioides albertanoniae. NCBI lineage: Bacteria > Bacillati > Actinomycetota > Actinomycetes > Propionibacteriales > Nocardioidaceae > Nocardioides > Nocardioides albertanoniae. Next base: position 1,491,568 of record NZ_VFOV01000001.1, read on the forward strand.
GCCGGCGGACACGGAGCGGGCCGGTCCCATGGTGCCGGTCCCGTAGTAGGCCTCGTCGTGGCGTCCCGGCTGGTCCTTCGCGCGCCGCTCGGCTACCCCGTCGGGCTCGTCCTGACCGCCCTGATGACTGTGGTCACCGTGGCTGTGGTCACCGTGGCTGTGGTCACCGTGGCTGTGGTCACCGTGGCTGTGGTCACCGTGGCTGTGGTCACCGTGGCTGTGATCGCCGTGCCCGTGACCATGTCCGTGACCGTGGCCCTGGTGGAGGTCCGGGTCGGCGTTCGGGTCGACCAGGCGTGGCAGCGCCTCGAGGGTGCGCTTGAGGTCGCGGTCGTACTTCACCACGACGTTCGCGGTCGCCGCGAGCGTCTCGGCGCTCAGCTCCTCGGCACCCAGGACCGCGAGGGTGCGCGCCCAGTCGACGGTCTCGGAGATGCTCGGCGCCTTGCGCAGGTCGAGCTCCCGCAGGCCGCGTACGACGTCGACCAGCTGTCGCGCGAGCTCGTCGGACAGGCCCGTCTTCTTGGACCGGATGATCTCCAGCTCACGCTCGGCGTCGGGGTAGTCGAGGAAGAGGTGGAGGCAGCGGCGCTTGAGGGCGGCGGAGAGGTCGCGGCTGTTGTTGGAGGTCAGGATGACGTAGGGGAGGTGGACGGCCTCGAAGGTGCCGAGCTCGGGCACGGAGACCTGATACTCGGCGAGCAGCTCGAGCAGCACGGCCTCGAGCGCCTCGTCCGCGCGGTCGACCTCGTCGATCAGCAGCACGACGGGTTCCTCGGAGCGGATGGCCTCCAGCAGCGGTCGCGCGGCGAGGAAACGCTCGGAGAAGAAGGCGCTCTCCTCGGTCGCGATCGCCTCCACCGCCGAGGTCAGATCGGGGGCGTCGGCGACCAGCGAGCCGATCTTCTCGCGCATGAGCTGGGTGTAGAGGAGCTGGCGGCCGTAGTCCCACTCGTAGAGCGCGGTGGTCTCGTCCTGGCCCTCGTAGCACTGCAGCCGCAGCAGTTTGCGGCCCGTCACGGCGGCCAGCGACTTGGCGAGCTGGGTCTTCCCGACGCCGGCAGGGCCCTCCAGCAGGACCGGCTTGTCCAGATGGGTCTGGAGGAAGACGGTGGTGGCCAGGCGCTCGTCGGCCAGGTAGCCCTGGTCGGTGAACTGGTCGATGACGTCGGCGACGCTTTCGAAGCCTGCGTGCGTGGTGGGCTCGGGGACGTCGGCGGACTCGAGGGGTTCGACGGGCTGTGCGTTCATGGGTGCCTCCTGGGGCGACGGGGCAGCGGGCAGCGGATGGGCATGAGAGCGGGCATGTCGGTGGATCGAGATGTCTGGGAGGTCGTGGAGTCGGTCCGGCCCGGGGGCACATGCCCCGGCCTCCCAGGCCGGACCGAGCAGGTGGGGATCCCGCCGGCCGGGCCGACCGGCGGGATCGCGACGATCAGGTCAGCAGGTCGTCGAGGTCGCCGTTCATGGCGTGGTCGACGACGGGGCGGACCGTCTCGAAGGTGCACTCCTTGGCGTTGCCCGGGGTGCAGGCGTCGCCGAGGACGTGGTTGGTGATGCGGTCGACGTCGGCGGCGTCTCCCTTGATGACCTTCGCGTTCTCGTAGTACTTGGTCGGGCCCTCACCGAGGCGGTTCTTGGAGTAGCTGTCCTTGGTGACGTCGACGAAGCGCTCCGGGATCCCGACGTCGCGCAGCAGCCGGATCGCGGCCTCGAGCGCGGCGTCGGCCGCCTGCGGCTTGGTCATGCCGTGGGTGTCGATACCCATCGCCTCGGCGATGTCGGCGAACCGTCCGTACTGGGCCGGCATGTTGAACGCCCACACGCGGGGGAGCGCGATGGCGTTGTTCAGGCCGTGGTGGGTGTCGTAGAACGCCGAGACCGCGTGCGAGATCGAGTGGATGATCCCCAGACCGCCGGAGTTGAACGCCTGGGCGGCGATGTACTGGGCATACATCATGCCCTCGCGGCCCTTGAGGTCCTGACCGTTCCAGACCGCCTCGCGCAGGTTCTCCGCGGTCAGCTTGATGGCCCGGATCGCGTTGCCGAGCGAGGGCTCGAAGTTCAGACGCGAGACGTAGGGCTCGGAGGCGTGCGCGAGCACGTCGAAGCCGCACTGGGCGGTGTAGTCGATCGGGCAGTCGAAGTAGAGCACCGGGTCGTCGATGGCGAGGGTGGCGACCGAGGCGTCGTCGAACGCGACGTACTTGTGCGGGTTGTCCGGGTCGGTGGTCGTGTCGGTGATGACGTACGCCCACGAGGTCTCCGAACCGGTGCCGGCCGTGGTGGACACGGCGATGTGCGGAGGGTTGTTGGGGTTCTCGGACTTGTTGAAGCCCTCGAACTCGTTGACGTTGCGGCCGTCGTGGGCCACCGAGACGCGGGCACCCTTGCAGGCGTCGTGCGAGGATCCACCGCCGATGGAGATGAACGAGTCGCACTTGTTCTGCTGGTACAACGCCACGGCGTCCATGGAGTTGTAGTCCTTGGGGTTGGACTCGACCTGGTCGTAGACCACCGCGTCGAGGCCGTGGTACTTCAGCGAGTCCACGATCTTCTGCACGATGTTCGTGCCCCGGAGACCGGACGTCATGACCAGCGGTTTGGTGAACCCGAGCTTGATCGCCTCGGGACCGATCAGCTCGTGGGATCCGGGACCGAGCAGCGCCCGCGGGAACGGGTGGAACTCCTTGATCGGGAAGGGTTTGAGCAGCTCGTCAACCTGCATTGGGGAACCTCCTGTTTGGACTGATGACGTGCTCGAACGTAAGCCGCGTCACAGCCACTGCGGGAGGCCTGGAAGCGCAAACCATCCGCTGCGAGCAGGGGGTCCTGATCGGTCGGCCCGGCGCCCTCCTGTCCGTTCGGAGAGGGGCCGCGGGACGAGGCTCGAGGCCGCTCGTCGAACCCCTCCGAACGGACAGGTCGATGTGCACTTCCGGACGGCGCTGAGCGTGGCCGTCGCTCTCTAACGTCGGTTTCGTCAGTGCATCGTCGACCGGTGCATCAACCACACGAAGGAGTCCTGACATGTCCGCTCACCTCCCCAGCTCCACCGACGTCGACACAGACCTGATCGAGGAGGACCTCCTCGTCGAGGAGGTCTCGATCGACGGCATGTGCGGCGTCTACTGAGAAGGACGAGACCATGACCTCCTTCGACCCACAGGGCGCCTGGCGCCGCTCGCCCAGCGTCGTGATCCGGCCCGAGCCGTTCGGCGCCCTCGTCTACGACTTCGGCTCGCGGCGGCTCTCGTTCCTCAAGGACCTTGCGCTCGTGCGGGTCGTGGAGGCGCTGGACGAGTCGGCCTCGGCACTCGGCGCGCTCGACGCCGTCGGTGTCGCCGAGGCCGACCGCCCGCAACACCTCGCGGCCCTCGCCGCCCTTGCCCGCTCCGGAATGATCAGCCAACGCCAGGAGGCGATCGCGTCATGACCCTGTTGGACCAGCACACCGAGAGGCAGCCCGTACCCCGGCTGATCGACCAGTTCGAGCACGGCCTCGACGCTCCGATCTGTCTGACCTGGGAGCTCACCTATGCCTGCAACCTGGCGTGCGTGCACTGCCTCTCGTCCTCCGGCCGCCGCGACCCGCGCGAGCTCTCCACCGACCAGGCCAAGGCCGTCATCGACGAGCTGCAGCGGATGCAGGTCTTCTACGTGAACATCGGCGGAGGTGAGCCGACCGTACGTCCCGACTTCTGGGAGCTGCTCGACTACGCGGTCTCGCACGACGTCGGCGTGAAGTTCTCGACCAACGGTGTACGCATCACCAAGGAGCGGGCTGCCCAGCTGGCCGCCTCGGACTACGTCGACGTGCAGATCTCGCTGGACGGCGCGACCGCCGAGGTGAACGACGCGGTGCGCGGTCGCGGCTCCTTCGACATGGCCGTCCGGGCGCTCGCGAACCTCCAGGAGGCCGGCTTCACCGACGCCAAGATCTCCGTCGTCGTCACCCGCGAGAACGTACGCCAGCTCGACGAGTTCCAGGAGCTGGCCGACCGGTACGGCGCGACCCTCCGCATCACCCGGCTGCGCCCCAGCGGTCGCGGCGCCGACGTGTGGGACGACCTGCACCCCACCGCCGAGGACCAGCGCTACCTCTACGACTGGCTGGTCGAGAAGGGCGAGCGCGTCCTGACCGGCGACTCCTTCTTCCACCTCGCCGCCTTCGGAGATGCCCTCCCGGGCCTGAACCTGTGCGGCGCCGGCCGTGTGGTCTGCCTGATCGACCCGGTCGGCGACGTCTACGCCTGCCCGTTCGCGATCCACGACAAGTTCCTGGCCGGCAACCTGCTCACCGACGGCGGCTTCAAGAAGGTGTGGCAGGAGTCCACACTCTTCCGTGAGCTGCGCGAGCCGACCTCCGGCGGCGCCTGCATGTCGTGCTCGGCGTACGACGCGTGCCGCGGCGGCTGCATGGCGGCCAAGTTCTTCACCGGTCTGCCGTTGGACGGGCCGGACCCGGAGTGCGTCAAGGGCAACAGCCAGGTCGCGCTCGCCAACCGGGACGGCTCCGGTCTGCCGCAGCCGTCCCAGGACCACTCGCGGTCCGACGCGGTCCTGCTGGGTATGCCCGGCAGGCCGACCAAGCTGCCCGACCGGTTCTGCAACGAGAGCCCTGTATAGGAGTCAATGTCATGTCGAAGATCTGGTTCGAGACCGTCCTCGAGGCCCAGCGCCGGGCGAAGAAGCGTCTCCCGAAGTCCGTCTACAGCGCGCTGCTCGCGGGCTCGGAGCGCGGGGTCAGCTATGACGACAACACCGCCGCGTTCGCCGAGCTCGGCTTCGCGCCCCACTGCGCAGGACTGTCGGACAAGCGCGATCTGGCCACTACCGTCATGGGCGAGGAGATCTCGCTGCCGGTGATCTGCTCGCCGACCGGCGTACAGGCCGTGCACCCGGACGGCGAGGTCGCCATCGCCCGCGCGGCTGCCGCCCGCGGCACCATCACCGGCCTGAGCTCGTTCGCGAGCAAGCCCGTGGAGGAGGTGGTCGCGGCCAACCCTCAGACGTTCTTCCAGATCTACTGGCTGGGCAGTCGTGACGCGATCCTCAAGCGGATCTCGCGGGCCAAGGAGGCCGGTGCCCGCGGTCTGATCCTCACCACCGACTGGTCCTTCTCGATGGGGCGTGACTGGGGCAGCCCGGCGATCCCGGAGAAGCTCGACCTGAAGGCGATGGTGCGTTTCGCGCCCGAGACGCTCGCCCGGCCGAAGTGGCTCTCCAGCTTCGCGCGCGCCGGCTACGTCCCCGACCTGACGGTGCCCAACCTGGTCGACCCGGGGGAGGAGGCGCCGACCTTCTTCGGCGCTTACTACGAGTGGATGCAGACGCCGCTGCCCACCTGGGAGGACCTCGCCTGGCTCCGTTCGCAGTGGGACGGCCCGGTCATGCTCAAGGGGATCTGCCGCGTCGACGACGCCAAGCGTGCCGTCGACGCCGGCATGACGGCGATCTCGGTCTCCAACCACGGCGGCAACAACCTCGACAGCACGCCGGCACCGATCCGGGTGCTGCCCTCGATCGCCGACGCCGTAGGTCACCAGGTCGATGTCGTGCTCGACGGCGGCGTACGCCGGGGGAGCGACGTCATCAAGGCGGTCGCCCTCGGCGCCCGTGCCGTGATGATCGGTCGCGCCTACCTGTGGGGGCTGGCCGCGAACGGCCAGGCCGGGGTGGAGAACGTCCTCGACATCCTGCGCAGCGGCGCCGACTCGGCGCTGCTCGGCATGGGGAAGTCGAGCCTGGCCGAGCTCAGCGCCGACGACATCGTGATCCCGTCTGGGTTCACCCGCACCCTGGGCGCCTGAGATGGAGCTCGCGCACGCCACCTGGCCCGAGGTCGGTGAGGACGTCGAGGTCGTCGTGGTGCCGACGGGCTCGTGCGAGCAGCACGGTCCGCACCTCCCGTTCGCGACCGACGCCGCGGTGGCGGCTGCCGTCGCTGAGCGCACGGTGACACGGCTGGTGGCCGCCGGGGTCCACGCGGTCCTGGCGCCGGCGTTGCCCTACGGGGCGAGCGGCGAGCACGAGCACTTCCCGGGCACCGTCGACATCGGCCATGACGCCCTGCACTCCGTGGTGCTCGAGCTCGGCCGCTCGATCTCGCGGTGGGCGGACCGGATCGTCTTCGTCAACGGCCATGGTGGCAATGCGCCCGCGGTGGCCAGCGCCGTGCGGCGGCTGGTCTACGAGGGCCGCGACGCTGCCTGGATCCCGTGCGAGGTCGCAGGTGGGGACGCCCACGCCGGCCGCACGGAGACCTCGCTGGTGTCGGCGCTCGCGCCGGGGGACGTACGTCATGAGCGGGCCGAGGCCGGCGCGACCGAGCCGGTCGACCTGCTCCTGCCGATGCTGCGCGCCGGGGGAGTCCGGGCCGTGTCTCCCAACGGGGTGCTCGGTGATCCGGCGGGCGCCTCTGCGCAGGAAGGTGAGCGGCTCCTGTCCGAGCTGGTCGATGCGGCGGCCGATGCCGTGCTGATCGGCCGGGCGGACGGTGCCGGACGGTTGCGGGTGGCGGCGTCGGTATGACACCCGGTCCGGTCGCACTCGTCAGCGGTGCCGCGGGCGGCATGGGCGGCGCGATCGTCGCCGGCCTCGTGGAGGACGGCTTCCACGTCGTCGGTGTCGACGCGTGCGCGCCGATGCCCGGGGCCGCGTCCCGACCCGGCCGCGAGCAAGCCCTTCGTGACCTCGAGTCCAGGTCGCCCGGTCGGGTCGACACCGCGATCATCGACGTACGTCACGGTGCGGCGGTGGGTCGCCTGATCGAGTCCATCGACTCTGCCCACCAGCGGCTGGACGTGGTCGTCGCCGCCGCGGGGGCGGTCGCTGGAGGACACGCGATGTGGGAGGCGCCCGAGGGCGAGCTCGACGTCATGCTCGACGTCAACCTGCGCGGGGTCTGGAACCTCGCCGCGGCTGCGGTGCCGCTCATGCTCCGGGCGGAGCCGCCACGCTCGGGGCGGTTCATCGCGATCGCCTCCGCGGCCGGCCATCGGGGTCTGCAGCAGCTCACGGCGTACGGCGCCAGCAAGCACGCGGTGGTGGGACTCGTCAGTGGCCTCGCTGCCGACCTGCGCGGCAGCGGGATCACGGCGACCGTGGTGTCGCCGGGCAGCACTCGGACCGAGATGCTCGCCGCGACCGCTGCCCTCTACGGCCTCGACTCCGTCGAACCGTTGGCCGAACGTCACCTCGTCGAACGCGTCCTCGAACCCGACGAGATCGCCGACGCGGTGCGCTGGCTCAGCTCGCCGCGATCGGGTGCGGTCACCGGTGCGGTGCTCCATGTCGACGGTGGGTTCACGACATGATCCGCGAGCTGCCCCGTGGGACGGTGCTCAGGCTGCTCCAGAGCACGTGGCGCGGTGAGGAGGGCCGGGCGCTCTACGGTGGCGCGCCCGCCCGGATGCTGTTCCTGAAGGCGGCCGCGGTCGAGGCGCTCGGCGAGGGCGAGATGGTCGTCGACTCGCCGCGAACCGCTCGGCTGGGCCGTCTGCTCCTGGACCGAGGTCTTGCCGAGATCGCATGGTCTCCGCGGCGCGCGGGCAGTGCGGACGTCACCGTCGTCGTTCCGGTCAAGGACCGGCCCGCCGCCCTGGCCCGGCTGCTGGAGGCGCTGGCGGGGCTCCACATCATCGTGGTCGACGACGGATCGTCCGACCCCGTCGAGACCGAGCAGGTCGCGGCGGCCGCCGGCGCCGACCTGCTGCGCCACGACCAGTCCCGCGGCCCCGCCGCGGCCCGGAACACCGGGCTGAGGGCGGTACGCACGGAGCTGGTCGCCTTCATCGACTCCGACGTCGTCCCGGTCGATGGCTGGCTGGAGCCGCTGCTCGTCCAGGTCGGTGACCCGGCCGTCGGGATCACCGCTCCGCGCATCGTCGCGCTCGAGCGCGGGCTCGGGCCGGGCGTACGCCTGAGCCGCATCGACCGCTACGAGTCGGTGCGTTCCTCGCTGGACCTCGGCGCGGCAGCCGCCCTGGTCGTGCCCGGCGGACCGGTCCCGTATGTGCCCTCCGCCTGCCTGGTCGGCCGAACGGCCGCGTTCGGGGAGGGGTTCGACGAGGCGATGAGGGTCGGAGAGGACGTCGACCTGGTCTGGAGGACCGTCGAGCAGGGGTGGCTCGTCCGCTACGTGCCCGAGTCGCGGGTCGCGCACGAGCACCGGGGCACGGCGGCCGGCTGGCTCACCCGCAAGGCGTTCTACGGCACCAGCGCGGCGCCCCTCGCGATGCGTCACCACGACGCGGTCGCGCCGGTGATCGTCGCGCCCCTCACGGTCGCGGTCGGTCTTGTCCTGGTGGCGCAGCGCCCGTGGGCGCTGGGCATCGGCGCCGGGATCGGTGCCGCGGTGCTCGCGAGGACCGCGCGCTCCATGCGACAGAGCGAACACCCCGGGATCGTCGCTGCCCGTCTCGTGCCGTACGGCCTGGCGGCCTCGGCCAAGCAGTGTGCCGCGGCGATGAACAGACACTGGTGGCCGGTCATGATCCCGGCCGCCCTGGCGTCGCGGCGGATCCGGCGCGCCTGGGTCGCCGCGGCCCTGCTCGACGGGCTGGCCGACTGGTCACGATCCCGACCCGACCTGGACCCGCTCACCTACACCGCTCTGCGCCGCCTCGACGACCTCGCCTACGGTGCGGGGCTGTGGTGGGGCGCCGTCCGGCACTCCACCACGGCCCCGCTCCGGCCGGCGCTGTCGCGCCCGTTCAGGCGCGGACCGGGGCACCGAGCGGAAGGGCGCGGCCTCCGGTGGCCTGGGACATGGCGTCGAGGAACAGGTACGCCCCCACGATGACGAACGCGAACACGGTGTAGCCGCCCAGCTGGGTGAGGAGCGTGCTGGCCTGCGCGGTGCCGAGGAGCACCAGCAGCAGCGCCAGGTCGATCAGCCCGAAGAGCACCGTGAAGGCGCGCGGCAGCCGCAGGGTGGCCAGGGTGAGCAGCACGATGACGGCGAGCCAGGATCCGAGGAACAGCTCCTGGGTCCGGGCCGTGTCGGCGGCCTGGATGCCGAACCAGCCGTGGGTCAGGCCCAGCACGAGGGCGGCGTAGCTCGACCAGAACCCGGTGAAGATGCCGAAGATGGCGGCCACGGCGTTCTGGTTGAGACGGGTCGCCCAGATCGCGGCGATGCCCTGCCCGAATGCGGTCGCCGTGGCGATGATCGGGATGGACGCCGCGACCGCGGTTGCGGGGACGAAGCCGGTCAGCACGAGGCCGAGGGCCACGGAGCCGACCAGGAAGGTCGGGACCCCGATGAGGGCGGGATTGCCGTCGGGGACGGTGGTTTCAGCGGACATGAGAACCTCCAAGGATTGATGTCCTTGTCACTGTCCCGACCTGGGGTCCGCTGCACACCCTGCGAGCAGGTCGCAGTTGGCCCTGCCTGGTCGGAGGGTATCGACCCGCCCGAGGGCGAGGCTCCCCATCGTGCAACGTGACTGCAGCGGTGCGGCGCCTAGCCTGCGACCAGGTGTGATCGCCGGGCCTCCGGCGCGAGTGACGACGAAAGGCTCCCCACCGCATGCGACTGCTTCTGATGGGCCCGCCGGGTGCGGGCAAGGGCACCCAGGCCACCACGATCGCCGCTCGTTTCGGCGTGCCGGCGATCTCGACCGGTGACATCTTCCGGGCGAACGTCGCCCAGCGCACCGAGCTGGGCGTGCTGGCCGACGCCTACATGAGCGCGGGCGACTACGTGCCCGACGAGGTCACCAACGCGATGGTCGCCGACCGGCTCGCCGAGGCCGACTGCGCCGACGGCTTCCTGCTCGACGGCTATCCGCGGACGCCCCAGCAGGTCGCCGAGCTCGACGCGATGCTGGAGCGGTGCGGTGTCGAGCTCGACTCGGTAGTGCTGCTCGAGGCCGACTCCGAGGAGCTCGTACGCCGCCTGCTGCTCCGGGCGCAGGAGCAGGGGCGTGCCGACGACACCGAACCGGTCATCCGCCGGCGGCTCGAGGTGTACGCCGCCGAGACGGAGCCGTTGGCCGCTGCGTACCTCGATCGGGGTGTGCTCGTCAGCGTCGACGGCCTCGGTTCGATCGAGGAGGTCGCCGAGCGGATCATGGCTGTCCTGGCCCCCGAACCGGTGGTCGTGGAATAGGTTGGCAGCATGTCGACCGTCGCAGAGCAGATCGTGGCCACGCTCACCGCCAGCGGCATCCGCCGCGTCTACGGCATCCCGGGGGACTCGCTCAACGGATTCACCGATGCGCTGCGGAAGGACGGCACGATCGAGTGGGTGCACGTCCGCCACGAGGAGGCGGGTGCGTTCGCGGCGGCCGCCGAGGCCGCGACGACCGGCGAGCTGGCGGTGGCGGCCGGCAGCGCCGGACCGGGCAACCTCCATCTGATCAACGGCCTCTACGACGCCAACCGCTCACGGGTGCCGGTGCTGGCGATCGCCGCCCACATCCCCAGCGCCGAGATCGGCACCGGCTACTTCCAGGAGACCCACCCGCAGGAGCTGTTCCGCGAGGCCTCGGTCTACACCGAGTACGTCGCCAGCCCGAGCCAGATGCCGCACGTGCTCGAGGTCGCGATGCGCGCCGCCATCGAGAAGCGGGGCGTCGCGGTCGTGGTGATCCCGGGCGACGTGGCCCTCGCCGAGGCCGTCACCAAGCGGGTCACCGCGATCACCCCGAGCCTGTCACGGACCGTGCCGGCCTCCGGCGAGATCGAACGAGCGGCCGCCGCCCTCAACGACGGCAAGCGGGTCACGATCCTCGCCGGCGCGGGCACCGCGGGCGCCCACGACGAGCTGATCGCGCTCGCCGACGCGCTGGGCGCGCCGATCGTGCACGCGCTGCGGGGCAAGGAGCACGTCGAGTACGACAACCCCTTCGACGTCGGCATGACCGGCCTGCTCGGCTTCGCCTCCGGCTACCGGGCGATGGACCGCGCCGACACGCTGCTGATGCTGGGCACCGACTTCCCCTATCGGCAGTTCTTCCCCGAGCACGCGACCACGATCCAGGTCGACATCCGCGGCGAGCAGATCGGCCGGCGCCACCCCGTCGACATCGGTCTGGTCGGGAGCGTGAAGGACACCGCCCGGGCCCTGCTCCCGCTGCTGGAGCGCCAGACCGACCGGGACCATCTCGACGACTCGCTCGATCACTACCGCAAGACCCGGGCCAGCCTCGACGAGCTCGCGACGCCCTCGAAGCGTGGCAAGGCGATCCACCCGCAATACCTCACCAGGCTCGTCGACCAGGCGGCCGCGGACGACGCGGTCTTCGTGCCCGACGTCGGCTCGCCGGTGGTGTGGGCGGCGCGCTACCTGACCATGAACGGCCGCCGCCGGCTGATCGGGTCCTTCACCCACGGCTCGATGGCCAACGCGCTGCCGCACGCGATCGGCGCCCAGGCCGCCCACCGCGACCGGCAGGTCATCGGCCTGGCCGGTGACGGTGGCCTGACGATGCTCCTGGGCGAGCTGATCACGCTCGTCCAGAACAAGCTGCCCGCCAAGCTCGTGGTCTACAACAACTCCTCGCTCAACTTCGTCGAGCTGGAGATGAAGGCCGCCGGGTTCGTCAATTACGGCACCGACCTGGCCAACCCCAACTTCGCCGACGTGGCGCGCGCGATGGGCATCCACGCGCGCCGTGTCGAGCACGCTGAGGAGCTTCCCGACGCCGTCGCCGAGATCCTCGCCCACGACGGCCCGGCGCTCCTCGACGTGATCACCGAGCGGCAGGAGCTCTCGATCCCGCCCGCGATCACCGCCGAGCAGGTCAAGGGGTTCACCCTGTACGCGTTGCGCACGGTGCTCTCCGGGCGGGGCGACGAGCTCTTCGACCTCGCCAGGGCCAACCTTCGTCAGCTGTTCTGACCCTCGCGGAACATCATCGACGCGGCTTCTCGGACGATGTCGGTCAACGCGTCGGGGGAGTGGGTGCTGATGGCGCCGCCGGCCGCCAGCGTCGCGAAACCGTGCACGAGCGCCCAGGCGCCGAGCTCGGTCACCTCGGGGGAGACCTGGTCGGTGTAGGTCGTCGCCGCGCGGGCGGATCCGCTCAGGAGCGACCACGTCAGCTGGCGCGCCTCGAGCACGGACGGGTCGTCCACGTCGAACAGGTCGGGCCGGAACATGACCTCGAAGTGGGCTCGATGATCGAGCCCGAACCGCACGTACGCCGCGCCCAGGTCGGCCATCGACCCTCTCTCGCTCTCGAGCCGCTCGGCGAGCAGGGCGAAGCCTTCTGCCGCGAGCGCGGTGAAGACGCCCCGCTTGGAGCCGAAGTGGTGTGCGGGGCCGGCGTGGGAGACGCCCGCTCGACGGGCGAGGTCGCGCAGGCTGAGGGCCGATGGGCCCGACTCGGCGATCACCTCGACCGCGGCGTCGAGGACGGCACGCCGTAGCGAGCCGTGGTGGTAGCGGTCCGTGGGCATGGGGCGACTCTAGGCGACCGATCTAGGCATTGACAAGATTTACGGTGACCGGCAGTCTTGTCAGTGACAAGTTTCCGGAGAAGGGTAGATCCGATGGCACCGCTGGTGATTCTGATGGTTGTCACGGCCCTGGTGCGGTTCACGCCGCTGGGTGGTGCGCGCACCTGGGCCAACGCGTCGAGGTTCGGGCTCGCCGCCATGTTCACGGCCACCGGGATCGCCCACTTCGTGGGCATGCGCGAGGAGCTGATCGCGATGGTGCCGCCGTCGCTGCCCGAGCCCGGGCTGCTGGTCTCGGTGACCGGCGTGCTCGAGCTGCTCGGCGCGATCGGTCTGCTGGTGCGGCCGACGACCCGGGCGGCGGCGATCGCCCTCGGGCTGATGCTCGTCGTGATGTTCCCCGCGAACGTCTACGCCGCCACCCACGGGCTCATCACCGAGTGGGTCGACCACCTGATCCCGCGCACGCTGCTCCAGATCGTCTTCCTCGTCGCGATCGCGGTCGTGGTCCGTGGGGAGTCGCGCTCCGGGGCAGGCCGTGACCTGGCGCCGCAGCCCGTGCGGACGACCTGATCCGTCGGTCGCCGGGGCGGGCATCACTGCCCTCCTCGGCGGCCGCGTGCGAGGATCGCTGCGTGCTGCACTCACTCGCTGGTCGGGCCGAGAGCCCGATGCAGGCGCGCATCCTCGAGCTGCTCCGTGATGAAGGTCCCCTCTCGCGGGTGCAGCTGGCCGACCGGATGGGCGTCTCGCGCACGACGATCGCGGCCGAGGTCACCCGGCTGGGCGAGCTGGGGCTGGCCCAGGAGGTGGGCCGCGCCGCCTCCAACGGTGGGCGACGCTCGAAGCTGGTCGACCTCGACCCCGACATCCGCTTCCTCGGCATCTCGATCGGCGCCACCGGGCTCTCGGTCGGCATCACCGACGGTCGGCTGGCCGTGCTCGCCGCTCGTTCGGTCGACTGCGACATCCGTCAGGGGCCCGAGATCGTGCTGGCCGTGGCGCTCGACGAGGCGCGCGCGGTGATGGCCGAGGCCGGCGTGGACGAGCCGCTCGGCGCCGGCATCGGCGTGCCTGGTCCCGTCGACTTCCATCGGGGAGTGTCGGTCTCGCCGCCGATCATGCCCGGCTGGGACGGCTATCCCGTGCGCGACGCCGTGGCCCGCGAGCTCGGCTGCCCGGTGGTGCTCGACAACGACGTCAACGTCTTGGCGGTGGGGGAGCAGCACGCCGGTGTCGCCCGCGCCGCCCGCGACTTCCTCTACGTCAAGATCGGCACCGGCATCGGCTGCGGGATCGTCGTCGACGGCGACCTCTACCGCGGGGTGGACGGGTGCGCCGGCGACATCGGCCACATCCGGATCAGCGACGACGGCCCGTTGTGCGCGTGCGGCAACACCGGCTGTCTCGAAGCCTACGCCGGCGGTGCCGCACTCGCCCGTGACGCGCGCGCCGCCGCCAGGACCGGCCGCAGCCCGGTGCTGGCCGAGCTGCTGGAGGCTCAGGGTGAGCTGAGCGCCGCGGACATCGGCGTCGCGGTCGCGCGCGGAGATGCGTACGCCCTCCAGCTCATCCGCGACAGCGGCCACGGGGTCGGGCAGGTCCTGGCCAGCCTGGTCTCGTTCTTCAACCCCAGCCTGATCGTCATCGGCGGCCGGGTCACCGGTCTGGGCCATGCCCTGCTCGCCGAGATCCGCAGCGTCACCTACCGGCGCTCGCTGCCGCTGGCCACCGGCAACCTGCCGATCGTGATCAGCGAGCTCGGCGACCAGGGTGGGGTCATCGGTGCGGCCAGGCTGATCAGCGGCTCGGTGTACGCGCCGTTCCACGACGCTCGCGCCTGACCCGAGCAGAGCGCGCGGGCCCGCATGGCCCGCTTCGGAACGCCCTCGGGAGAGGCGTCTCTGGACTTTGTCCGAGAACTTGCCAAAGTTTGACTACAACTTTGAGAAATGTGTCGCGAACCTCTTGTGCTCGCTCGGCACGGCCCTTACTTTGAGCGAGATGGCGCTGTGATCGTCATCACAGGAGGGCCGTTGCCGGCCCCGAGGAAGGGGTCCGATGACCGAGCAGTCCGGTGCGCAGCCACAGGGCGCAGAGCCAGGTGAGCTCTTGCGCATGCGTGGCATCGTCAAGCGGTTCCCCGGCGTGCTGGCACTGAGCGGCGTCGATCTCGACGTGCGTGCAGGCGAGGTGCACTGCCTGCTGGGCCAGAACGGAGCGGGGAAGTCGACGCTGATCAAGGTGCTCTCGGCGGCCTACCAGCCCGAGGAGGGCGAGATCGCCTGGGCCGGTGAACCGGTCCGGCTCGCGACGCCGGTCGCGGCGATGAGGCTCGGCATCAGCACGATCTACCAGGAGCTCGACCTCGTGCCCGGCCTCACCGTCACCGAGAACGTCTTCCTCGGTCGCGAGCTCTCTCGCGGCGGTTTCACGCGTACGTCGGAGGCCACCGGCCGCGTCCGCGACATCCTTCGGCGCCTCGGTCACTCCGAGGTGGACCCGAGCGCGCTGGTCGGCGACCTCTCGCCGGCCGCGCAGCAGATCGTCAGCATGGCGCGCGCCCTCTCCCACGACACCCGGCTGCTGATCCTCGACGAGCCGTCCGCGGTGCTCGACCAGGAGGAGGTGCGCAACCTGTTCCGGGTGATCCGCGACCTCACCGCCGAGGGTGTCGCGATCGTCTACATCTCCCACCGCCTCGAGGAGATCCGCGAGATCGGCGACCGGATCACCGTGCTCAAGGACGGCCGCACCGTCGCCACCGGCCTTCCCGCCCAGGACACCCCGACCGCCGAGCTGATCAAGCTGATGACGGGCCGTGCGATCGAATACGTCTTCCCGCCCCGTCCCGAGGGTGACCGCTCGGCCGCCGACCCTGTCCTGGAGGTGCGCGAGCTGGCCGGCGAGGGTCGTTTCCGTGACGTCACCTTCGACGTACGCGCGGGTGAGATCGTCGGCCTGGCCGGGCTCGTCGGCTCGGGCCGCTCCGAGATCCTGGAGACGGTCTACGGAGCGCGCAGGGCCTCGGCCGGCACCGTCAGCGTGGCCGGACGGAAGCTGCGCAAGGGATCCGTGCGCGCCGCGGTCGCGGCCGGCGTCGGCCTCGCTCCGGAGGAGCGCAAGAGCCAGGCGCTGCTGCTCGACCAGGCGGTCTACCGCAACATCACGGTCTCCTCGCTGGGCCGGTTCGCCCGCGGCGGCTTCCTCGACGACTCCGCCGAGCGCGCGCGGGCCGAGGAGCTCAGCGGCTCCCTCGACGTACGCCCGACGGGTGTCGAGCGGCCGGTGCGCACCCTGTCCGGCGGCAACCAGCAGAAGGTGGTGCTGGCTCGCTGGCTGCTGCGCGAGTGCAAGGTGCTGCTCCTCGACGAGCCGACCCGCGGCGTCGACGTCGGCGCCCGCAGCGAGATCTACAAGCTGATCCGCCGGCTGGCCGACGACGGCGTCGCCGTCGTGGTCGTCTCCAGCGAGGTCGAGGAGGTGCTCGGCCTGGCCGACCGGGTGCTGGTGGTGCGCGAGGGCCGCGTCGTGCACGAGGGGCCGGCCACCGAGATCGACGAGTCCGGGGTCCTCGACCTCGTGATGGAAGGAGAGGTCGCATGAGTAGCGAGACCCCCACGACGCCGACCGCGCCGACGGCGCCGCCCGCGGCGGAGAGCGCCCGTGTCGAGCGTGAGGCCGTACGCAGCGACGAGATCGCCGACCAGGGGTTCCTGCGCATGGTGCGCACCACCGCCGGGCGCGATCTCGGCCTGGTCATCGCGCTCGCGCTGCTGTGCCTGGTCGGCGTCGTCACCGGGGGCGACCGGTTCGCAGACATCGACAACGTGATGACGATCCTGCGGCTCGCGGCCGTGATCGGTGTGGTCAGCATCGGGATGACGTTCGTGATCGCCGGCGGCGGGATCGACCTCTCGGTCGGAGCGATCGTCGCGCTCTCCTCGGTCTGGTGCACCGCGCTGTCGACGCAGGTGATGGCCACCGACTCCCACTGGTCGGTCATGGCGCTCACCGCGGTGCTCGTCGGCGCCGGCTGTGGTCTGGTCAACGGCCTGCTGATCGCCTACGGAGGGGTGGTGCCGTTCATCGCCACCCTGGCGATGCTGGCCAGCGCCCGGGGGCTCGCCGAGCTCATCTCCGACCGCAAGACGCAGATCGTCGACGTGCCGGGTTTCCGTGAGGCGATGTCCGGTGATCTCCTCGGCGTGCCGGTGCTGGTGTGGATCTTCGCGATCGTCGCCGCGCTCGGCTGGGTGCTGCTCAACCGCACCACCTTCGGGCGACGCACGCTCGCGGTCGGCGGCAACGCCGAGGCCGCCCGGCTGGCCGGCATCAGCGTCAAGCGCCACACGATGATGCTCTACGTGCTCCTCGGCGCCTGCTGCGGCATCGCCGCGATCATGCTGGTCTCGCGCACCACCACCGGCAGCTCGACCCACGGCACCCTCTACGAGCTCGACGCGATCGCCGCCGTCGTCATCGGCGGCACGCTGCTCTCCGGCGGTCGCGGCACCATCGTCGGCACCGTGCTCGGCGTGCTGATCTTCACGGTGCTGTCGAACATCTTCACGCTCAACAACCTCTCGTTCTCGGCCCAGTCGGTCGTCAAGGGCCTGATCATCGTGGTCGCCGTGCTCCTGCAGCAGCGCCTCGCGCGACGCACCAGCCCCTGACGTACGCCTGCCTCTCTCCCTCTCGGCACCGCCAGCCCACAGCAAGGAGCCTCATCATGATTTCACTGCCGACGATCTCTCGGCCGACCCGCAACCTGCGGCGCCTCGGCGTCGCCCTGGCCGCCGGCGCCACGCTGATCAGCCTCAGCGCCTGCATGCCCAGCAACGACCCGCCCGAGAAGGACACCGGCGGCGGCACCTCGGAGGCCAAGGCCGGCTCCAACGACGAGAAGGGCGACACCGTCGTCATCGGCTTCTCCGCCCCGGCCGCCGACCACGGCTGGATGGCGGCCATCACCGACGCCGCCGAGGCAGAGGCCGAGAAGTACGACGACATCGACCTCCGCGTCGCCGAGGGCACCAACGACGTCAACCTGCAGATCAGCCAGGTGGAGACGTTCATCAACGAGAAGGTCGACGCGATCGTGCTGCTGCCGTTCGACGGCGCCGCGATGACGCCGGTGGCCCTCAAAGCCATGGAGGCGGGCATCCCGGTCATCAACGTCGACCGCGAGTTCGACGACCCCAACGCCGCCCGGGCGACGATCCTCGGCGACAACTACGGCATGGGCGTCTCCGCCGGCCAGTACGTCTGCAGCGAGGCCGGCGACAACAGCGACGCCGTCGTCGCCGAGATCGCCGGCATCGACTCGCTCCCGCTGACCCAGGACCGCAGCAAGGGCTTCGCCGACGCGCTCAAGAAGTGCGGTCTGAAGGTCAACAACCGGGTCGCGGCCGAGTTCACGGTCGAGTCGGGCGAGAAGGTGGCGTCCAACCTGCTCCAGGCCGCGCCGAAGATCGACTTCCTCTGGAACCACGACGACGACCAGGGCGTCGGCGTGCTGGCCGCGATCGAGAACGCCGGCCGTGACGAGTTCACCATGATCGGCGGCGCGGGCTCGCGCAACGCGATGGACGCCATCAAGTCGGGCGACGGCGTGCTCAAGGCGACCGTCATCTACCCCTCGACGCAGGGCGCCGACGGGATCAGGACGGCTCGCCTGCTCGTGCAGCAGAAGGCGATGTCCGACCTCGTCGAGAACGAGGTGCCGCGCAGCATCCAGCTCTTCGCCCCGGTGGTGACCGAGGAGAACGTCGACGACTACATCGACGCCGCCTTCGCCTCCTGATCACGATCGACCACACCCCCGCGCTCGGGCGCGGGGACACCACCTGAGACGAAGGGACGAGGTCACATGACCGAGGCCACGACGACCACGACGACGACCGGCCCGACGACCGGCGGGCAGCGTCAGCTGTCGGTGGGCATGATCGGCTACGCCTTCATGGGCGCGGTGCACTCCCATGCCTGGCGCAGCGCCCACCGCTTCTTCGACCTGCCGCTGCAGCCACGGATGAGCGTGGTCTGCGGGCGCGACGCCGCCAAGGTCGAGCAGGCGGCGGCCACGATGGGCTGGCAGGAGAGCGAGACCGACTGGCGCCGGATGATCGAGCGTGACGACGTCGACCTGGTCGACATCTGCACCCCCGGCGACACCCACGCCGAGATGGCTATCGCCGCGCTCGCGGCCGGCAAGCACGTGCTGTGCGAGAAGCCGCTGGCCAACTCCGTCGAGGAGGCCGAGCGGATGGCCGAAGCGGCTGCCGAGGCGGCCACCCGCGGGGTGCGGGCGATGGTCGGGTTCACCTATCGTCGTGTCCCGGCGATCGCGCTGGCCCGCAAGCTCGTCGGCGACGGCCGGCTCGGCGAGGTGCGGCACGTGCGGGCGCAGTATCTCCAGGACTGGCTCGCCGACCCCAGCTCTCCGCTGTCGTGGCGGCTCGACAAGACCAAGGCCGGCTCGGGGGCGCTCGGCGACATCGGCGCGCACGTCATCGACCTGACCCAGCACATCCTCGGCGACACCATCGGTGAGGTGAGCGGCCAGCTCGAGACGTTCGTGAAGGAGCGGCCGGTCGCGACGGACTCGGCCGGGCTCTCCGCGACCGCCGGCACCGAGCGCGGCCCGGTCACCGTCGACGACGCGGCGGTCTTCATCGCCCGCTTCACCGGCGGCGCGCTCGGCGTCTACGAGGCGACCCGGTTCGCCACCGGACGCAAGAACGCGATCCGCATCGAGATCAACGGCTCGCTGGGCAGCCTCGCCTTCGACTTCGAGGACATGAACGTCCTGCACTTCCACGACGCCACGATCGACGACGAGGAGGGCGGCTTCCGCCGCATCGTCGTCACCGAGCCCGGTCACCCCTACGTCGGGGCGTGGTGGCCGCCGGGGCACGGCCTCGGCTACGAGCACGGCTTCACCCATCAGGTCGTCGACCTCATGCGGGCGATCGCCGCCGACACCGACCCGAGTCCGACCTTCGCCGACGGGCTCCAGGTGCAGCGGGTGCTCGCCGCGGTGGAGACCAGCTCCGAGACGCGGGCCTGGCAGACCATCACCGGCTGAGCCGGTCGCCCCGATCAGGGGCGGGCGGCGTACGAGATCTTTCAGGGAAGGAACAGCATGACTCGACCGATCACCCTCTTCACCGGACAGTGGGCCGACCTGCCCTTCGAGAAGGTGTGCGAGCTCGCCTCCGGCTGGGGATACGACGGGCTCGAGATCGCCTGCTGGGGCGACCATCTCGACGTGTGGCGGGCCGCGGAAGACGACTCCTATGTCCAGGCCAAGCTCGACCTGCTCGAGCAGCACGGGCTGAGCGTCTACGCGATCTCCAACCACCTCAAGGGTCAGGCGGTCTGCGACGACCCGATCGACGAGCGCCACCGCGCGATCCTGCCCGACCGCATCTGGGGCGACGGCGAGCCCGAGGGCGTACGCCGCCGGGCGGCCGAGGAGATGGAGATGACCGCCCGCTCGGCGCAGCGGCTCGGCGTCAAGACCGTCGTCGGGTTCACCGGCTCCTCGATCTGGAAGTACGTCGCGATGTTCCCGCCGGTGACCGAGGAGATGGTCGCCGCGGGCTACCGAGACTTCGCCGACCGCTGGAACCCGATCCTCGACGTCTTCGACGAGTGCGGGGTGCGGTTCGCCCACGAGGTGCACCCCTCCGAGATCGCCTACGACTACTGGTCGACGGTCGCGACGCTCGAGGCGATCGGTCACCGCGAGACCTTCGGGCTCAACTGGGACCCGTCCCACATGGTCTGGCAGCAGGTCGACCCGGTCGCGTTCCTGTGGGACTTCCGCGACCGGATCTACCACGTCGACTGCAAGGACACGAAGATGCAGACCGGCAACGGCCGCAACGCCCGGCTGTCCTCGCACCTGCCGTGGGCCGACCCGCGCCGCGGCTGGGACTTCGTCTCCACCGGTCACGGGGACGTGCCCTGGGAGCAGTGCTTCCGGATGCTCAACGCGATCGACTACGCCGGCCCGATCTCGGTGGAGTGGGAGGACGCCGGGATGGACCGTCTGCGCGGCGCCCCCGAAGCCCTCGAGTTCGTGCGTGCGCACGCCTTCGATGCGCCCGAGGCGGCCTTCGACGCGGCGTTCAGCACCACCGACTGATCTGACTCACGGCCGACTCACGACCCGCTCACACCCACGGCACCAGCCCGAACCTGCCCCAGGCGACGAAGAGGAGAGCAGCGAGGAAGACCAGGTCGCCGAGGAACTCCTTGGGCTCGTTGCGGCGTACGCGCTCGGTGGCGGCGCCGGCCATGTAGAGCGCCATCGCGGAGGCGGCGATCGGCACGAGCACCGGGGCGATGTCGAGCAGCCCCGGCAGGAGGAGGCCGAGGCCACCGAGCGTCTCCGTGACGCCGATGCCGTTGACCTGCCGGGCGCTGAAGTCGTGCGCCCAGGGCTGCTTCGCCGCATAGCGTTCGTGGGGCCAGGTCAGCTTCACGATGCCGCCGACGGTGTAGGCGAGGCCGAGGACGATCGCGACGATCCAGAGTGCGATGTTCATGGTTCTCCTGTGGTGGAAGATTGATCTGTTGCCCTTGAGACGGGGCAGGCCGTGATCGTGTGACATCGCCGGTGCCGGGGGAGTGGTTGTACGTCGGCCCGATCCGAGCGACGCTGTGACCTATGACGTCTCCACTGGTTCGGTCCCACACGCTGACCACGCGAGTCGAGGCGCCGCTCGAGGATGTGTTCGCCTGGCACGGGCGGCCGGGTGCGATCCACCGGCTGATGCCGCCATGGATGCCGGGCAGCGTGCGCGCGGAGGCGAGCGACCTGGCCGACGGCACGGCGGTGCTCTCGCTCGCCCCCGGCGTCGACTGGGTGGCGCGGCACGACCCCGAGGCCTACGACCCTCCCCACCTCTTCACCGACCGGCTCGCCTCGCTGCGGCCGCTGTCATGGACTCATCGGCACGAGTTCGCCGCCGACGGCGAGGAGACGCTGGTCACCGACAGGATCGAGACGAGCGCCCCCGGCGGGACGGTGGACCGGATGCTCGCCTACCGCCACGAGCAGCTGGCGGCTGACCTGCGGACCCACCGCAGGGCGTACGCAGCGGGCAAGGCCCTCACGATCGCGGTCACCGGGTCGAGCGGCACCGTCGGGCGAGCTCTGGTGCCGCTGCTGACCACGGGCGGGCATCGGGTGGTCCGGCTGGTCAGAGGCACCCCGACCGGGGCCGACGAGCGCCGCTGGGACCCCTCCGCGCCCGACCCGGGTCTCCTCGACGGTGTCGACGCGGTCGTCCACCTGGCCGGTGCCTCCATCGCCGGTCGCTTCACCGAGGCGCACAAGGCGGCGGTGCGCGACTCCCGGATCGAGCCCACGCGGCTGCTTGCGGAGGCCGCGGCACGCAGCGGCGTACCGACCTTCGTCTGCGCCTCCGCGATCGGGATCTACGGTGCCGACCGGGGCGACGAGGTGCTCACCGAGGCGTCGTCGAGGGGCTCCGGCTTCCTCGCCGACGTGGTCGCCGACTGGGAGGCCGCGAGCCGCGTGGAGGGGCCGCGGGTGGTCAACGTGCGCACCGGCATCGTGCAGACTCCGGCGGCGGGAGCGCTGCGGCTCCAGCGTCCGCTCTTCGCCGCCGGCCTGGGTGGCCCGATCGGCGGCGGCGACCAGTGGCTGAGCTGGATCGCCATCGACGACCTCGTCGACATCTACCACCGGGCGATCTTCGACGACACGCTCGTCGGGCCGGTCAACGCGGTCGCACCCGAACCGGTCACCGGCCGGGTCTACGCGCAGACCCTCGCCCGCACACTGCACCGCCCGGCCCTGCTGCCGACCCCGGCCCTCGGTCCTCGCCTCCTCCTCGGCGCGGAGGGCGCGCAGGAGGTCGCCCTGGCGAGCCAGCGCGTCGAGCCGGCGGCTCTCGGGAGCCACCACGCGTTCCGCCACCAGGGGCTGGAGGCGGCCCTGCGCCACGTGCTCGGGCGGTGAGGCCGGGAAGCGCCAGGCACGTGACCGCATCGGGTCCGGACTCGGGCGACGAGCGGCTCTGCGGCCGGAAGCTCCGTCGCAGGTGCATGCCGCTACGGGACGTGAGGGAAGAACCCTCTTAGGATCACCCCATGGTCCCGCCTGAGTCGAAGAACGCGCCGAGCATGGCTGATGTCGCGGCCCGGGCCGGGGTCTCCCATCAGACCGTGTCGCGGGTGGTCAACGGCTCCGATGCCGTGCGCGGCGAGACCCGTGACCGGGTGCAGGCGGCGATCGACGACCTCGGCTACCGGCCCAACAAGTCGGCGCGGGCGCTGGTGACGCGACGGTCCGGACGCCTCGGGGTGCTCTACACGCAACCGCATCTCTACGGTCCCAGCACTCTCGCCGCCTCGATCCATCAGGCGGGTCAGCAGGCGGGCTACGACATCATCCTGAGCCCGGTGCCCCACCTGGAGGCCACCTCGGCGGAACGCGCGATCGAGGCGCTGCTCGACGACGCGGTCGAGGCGGTCCTGCTCGGGGTCGCGCACCAATCGTTCGAGGAGCTGGTCGTCCAGCTCTCCTCCAAGGTGCAGGTGGTGATGATCCACAGCGACCCGCGCGAGGGCGTGCGCTCGGTCGGGATCGATCAGCACGCCGGAGCGGTGCTGGCCACGCAGTATCTGCTCGATCTCGGTCACCGCAACATCGCCCATGTCGGCGGCCCGATCGGCTGGATCGACGCCAAGCAGCGCCGCGAAGGATGGCTGACGGCGCTCAAGGACAACGGTGTGGGCCCAGGTCTCGAGATCACCGGCGACTGGTCGAGCAGGAGCGGCTACGAGGCCGGCGCCCGGATCGCCGGCGACGACTCGGTCACCGCGGTGTTCGCGGCCAACGACTCGATGGCGCTGGGGGTGATCCGGGCGCTGCACGAGGCCGGGCGCCGGGTGCCGCAGGACGTGAGCGTCGTCGGCTTCGACGACGTGCCCGACGCCGCCTATCTCTGGCCGCCGCTGACGACCGTACGCCAGGACTTCGAGGCGCTCGGTGCGCTCGCCGTCGACGTCGCCACGACGGCGATCGCCCAGGGCACGGTCGAGGTGCCCACGCTGATCGCCCCCGAGCTGGTCGTGCGCTCCTCGGCGGCTCCTCACCAGCCCCGATAGCGGCCCGATAGCGGCTCGGATATCGACCGCCCTGCCGGGGCGTGTGGGTGACCTGCGTCATATGTTAGCGTTCACATCGCTTCGCCCCCACTTCGAGTCCCGGATCAGAGAACGGAGCCGCGATGACGCAGCGAGCAGACAGCCCGCCCGACCTCACGGAGACCGCGCTCGGCATCGAGCTCGGGTCCACCAACATCAAGGCATGCCTGATCGGACCCGACAACGCGCCGATCGCCACCGGCTCCCACCTGTGGGAGAACGAGCTCGTCGACGGCCTGTGGACCTACTCGCTCGAGGCGGTCTGGGCCGGTGTGCAGGGTGCGGTCGCCGCGCTCGGTGAGGAGGTCGAGCGTCGCTACGGCACGCGGCCGACGACCTTCGGGTCGATCGGGGTCTCGGCGATGATGCACGGCTATCTCGCCTTCGACGCCGCCGGCGAGCTGCTGGTGCCGTTCCGCACCTGGCGCAACACCAACACGGCCGCCGCTGCCGCGGAGCTGTCGCAGACCTTCGGCGCCAACATCCCGCTGCGCTGGTCGGTCGCCCACCTCTACCAGGCGATCCTCGACGACGAGCCACACCTGCCGCGGATCGCCTCGCTGACCACCCTGGCCGGCTACGTCCACCGCGCACTCACCGGGCGCCACGTGCTGGGGGTCGGCGATGCGTCCGGCGTCTTCCCGATCGATCCGGTCACGGGCACCTATGACGCGCGGATGCTGGGCTCGCTCCGTGACGTGGTCGCCGCCCGCCGTCCGGGCTTCGAGGTCGAGCACCTGCTGCCCGAGGTGCTGCTCGCAGGTGCCGACGCCGGCCGGCTGAGCGAAGCGGGCGCCGCCCTGCTCGATCCGTCCGGCACGCTGCGCCCGGGCATCGCGCTGTGCCCGCCCGAGGGCGACGCCGGCACCGGGATGGTCGCCACCGACTCGGTGGCGCGCCGCACCGGAAATGTCAGCGCCGGCACCTCGATCTTCGCGATGGTCGTGCTCGAGGAGCCGCTGGTCACCTCCCACCATGCGATCGACGTCGTCACCACGCCCGCCGGCGACCCGGTCGCGATGGTGCACTGCAACAACGGCGCCAGCGAGCTGAACGCCTGGGCCGGGGTGTTCGGCGAGTTCGCCGCCGCGCTCGGTCACCCGAGCGACCCGGACGCCGTCTTCGAGGCCCTGCTCACCGCGGCCCTGAAGGGATCCCCCGACGGTGGCGGGCTGCTGGCCTACAACTATCTGGCGGGCGAGCCGATCACCGGCCCCGATGAGGGCAGGCCGCTGTTCGTACGCACCCCCGACAGCCGGCTCGACCTCGCCGAGTTCGCCCGCGCCCAGGTCTACGGCGTCTTCGGCACCCTCGCCCTCGGCATGCGGGTGCTCGCCGAGCAGGGCGTCGAGATCGACGCGATGTTCGCCCACGGCGGCCTGTTCCGCACCGCGGGTGTCGCTCAACGTCTGCTGGCCGCCGCCATCGGCGCCCCGGTGGCGGTCGGCCGCACCGCCGGCGAGGGCGGCGCGTGGGGGATCGCGGTCCTGGCTGCGTACGCCCGGGCGGTCGCGGTCGAGGGCGACCTGACCCTGAGCGCCTATCTCGCCGAGCGCGTCTTCGGTGACGTCGACCTCGAGGTCGTCGAGCCGGATGAGGCAGACGTCGCGGGGTTCGGGACCTACCTCGAGCGCTACGAGACCGGGCTGGACATCGAACGTGCCGCGGTGGCCTCGCTCGCGCGTTGCCCCGAAACCAGCACAGAACCCAGCACCCGAGGAGGCCGGTGATGAGCGGCTTACCCGTCGCGCTTCGCGCCGCCGTCGAGGCCACCAAGGAGCGCGTCGCGTCGCTCCACGCCGAGCTGCCGCGCTGGGAGCTGGTCGTGTGGACCGCGGGCAACGTCTCCGAGCGGGTGCCCAACCCCGACGGTGACGACCTGCTGGTCATCAAGCCCTCCGGGGTCGCCTACGACGACATCACCGCCGAGGCGATGGTCGTGTGCGACCTGGCCGGCAACCTCGTCGAAGGTGAGCGGTCGCCTTCATCGGACACGGCCGCCCATGCGTACGTCTATGCCCAGATGCCCGAGGTCGGGGGAGTGGTCCACACCCACTCCACCTACGCCACCGCCTGGGCCGCCCGCGGGGAGGAGATCCCCTGCGTGCTCACGATGATGGCCGACGAGTTCGGCGGCCCGATCCCGGTAGGCCCGTTCGCGATCATCGGCGACGACTCGATCGGACGCGGCATCGTCGAGACGCTGCGGGGGTCGCGGAGCCCGGCGGTGCTGATGCAGAACCATGGTCCGTTCACGATCGGCCAGGACGGTCGAGCGGCCGTCAAGGCCGCAGTGATGTGCGAGGAGGTGGCTCGCACCGTGCACATCGCCCGCCAGCTCGGGCAGCCGCTGCCGATCGAGCAGAGCGCCGTCGACTCGCTCCACGACCGCTATCGATTCGTCTACGGCCAGCACTGAGCTGTCTGCACCGACCTGTCCGCACCGAGAGGGAACCCCCACATGAGCATGCCCACAGCACCGAAACCCTATGGCGACCGCGAGGTCTGGTTCTTCACCGGCAGCCAGGACCTCTACGGCGAGGAGACCCTGCGCCAGGTTGCCGACCAGTCCCAGGAGGTGGCCCGGGCGCTCGGCGCATCGGGTGACGTCCCCGCGAACGTCGTGTGGAAGCCCGTCCTGAAGGACGCAGCGTCCATCCGCCGGGCGATGCTGGAGGCCAACGCCGACGACAACGTCCTCGGTGTCATCACCTGGATGCACACCTTCAGCCCGGCCAAGATGTGGATCGCCGGCCTGGACACGCTGAGGAAGCCGCTGCTGCACCTGCACACCCAGGCCGACGTCGAGCTCCCCTGGTCGGAGATCGACATGGACTTCATGAACCTCAACCAGGCCGCCCACGGTGACCGTGAGTACGCCTACATCGCCACCCGCCTCGGCGTCGCCCGCACGACCGTCGTCGGCCACGTCTCCAACCCGGCCGTCACCCGCCGCGTCGGCACCTGGGTCCGGGGCGCCGCCGGCTGGGCCGCCACCCACGGGCTCAACTTGGTGCGCTTCGGCGACAACATGCGCAACGTCGCGGTCACCGAGGGCGACAAGACCGAGGCCGAGCTGCGCTTCGGCGTCTCGGTCAACACCTGGGGCGTCAACGACCTGGTCTCCGCCGTCGAGGCTGTCGACGAGGCAGCCGTGGACGCGCTCGTCGCCGAGTACGAGGACCTCTACGACGTCGTCCCCGAGCTCCGCCGGGGCGGCGAGCGTCACGACTCGCTGCGCTATGCCGCCCGCCAGGAGATCGCCATGGAGGCGTTCCTGGTGGAGCGCGACGCCAAGGCGTTCACCACCAACTTCGAGGATCTCGGCGGCCTGCGCCAGCTGCCCGGCATCGCCGTGCAGCGGCTGATGGGCAAGGGCTACGGCTTCGGCGCCGAGGGCGACTGGAAGACCGCCGTCCTCGTACGTGCCGCCAAGGTGATGGGGGAGGGCCTGCCCGGCGGCGCCTCCCTGATGGAGGACTACACCTACGACCTCACCCCCGGCGCCGAGGTGATCCTCGGCGCGCACATGCTCGAGATCTGCCCGTCGCTGACCACCTCTCGTCCGAAGGTGGAGATCCACCCGCTCGGGATCGGCGACCGCGAGGACCCGGTGCGGATGGTCTTCGACGCCGACGCCACCGAGGGCGCCGTCGTCGTCTCCCTGGCCGACATGCGTGACCGGTTCCGGCTGACCGCCAACGTCGTCGACGTCGTACGTCCGACCCAGGCGCTGCCCAACCTCCCGGTCGCACGCGCCGTCTGGGCCCCGCGTCCGGACTTCACCACGTCGGCCGAGGCCTGGCTGACCGCCGGCGGCGCCCACCACACGGTGATGTCAACCGCCGCCGGGATCGAGGCCTTCGAGGTCTTCGCAGACATCGCCCGCACCGAGCTGCTGGTCATCGACGAGTCCACGACCCGGCGTGGGTTCGCCGACCAGGTGCGCTGGAACCAGGTGTTCTACCGGGTCGCCCAGGGTCTGTAGCAGCCGCTTCCGCCCGAGGGCTAGGCTCACGGTCATGAACACCGGGACGGCCCTGCGCCACGCACGGATGGGTTACCCCGTCCTCCTCTGAGCGGCGTGCGGGCCGCATCCGGCCCGCCGTTCCAGACAGGGCCGTACGCTGCCGGGCGTGGTCCGCCTCCGTCGTGTTGATCGCATGCTCGAGACATCAACCACGACAGGAGAACCCATGCCCACCACGATGTTGCAGATCCCCACCCCCGACGGCGAGGCTGCCGCCCTGGCCGCCTACCCCGACGACGGCGAACAGCACCCAGGGGTGCTGATGTATGCCGACGCCTTCGGCATCCGGCCCGCGCTGCGCGAGATGGCCCGAGAGCTGGCCGGCCACGGCTACTACGTGCTCGTTCCCCACTTCTTCTACCGGCATGGCCCGGTGCCGGTGGTCGAGCTGCCCGAGCACATCGGAGAAGAGGTGCGGCCCGGGCTCATCGCCCAGCTGATGCCCTTGATCGAGGCGCACACCGTCGAACGTGTGCTGAGCGACGCCGACGCCTATCTCGAGTTCCTCACTGCCCAGCCAGAGGTCGGCGACGGACCCGTCGCCGTGACCGGCTACTGCATCGGCGGGCTCCTGGCGACGCGCACCGCCGCGGCCCACCCCGGCCGGGTGGCCGCGCTCGCCGCGTTCCACGCTCCCGTCGGTGCGGCCGGGCCGGACGCCTTCGCCGAGATCACCGCACAGGTGCTTTTCGGGCACGCCGCGAGCGACCTGAGCAACGATGAGCTCGGCGAGCTCAACCAGGGGCTGGCCGCCGCGAAGGTCGACCACACCTCCGAGATCTATCCCGGCACCGTCCACGGCTTCACCATGTCGGATACCGACGCCTTCGACCCTGTGGGACTGCAGCACCACTGGGACCGCCTGCTTCCACTCCTCGAGCGGAACCTGGCCGGCGCCCGCTGAGCTCCTCGACGGCCGGCCTCATGAACGGCTGGCTTCCCGAACGGGGAAGAGCTTGCGAGGATTCATCACCCCGTCGGGATCGATCGCCTGCTTGACGGCCCGCAGGAGGTCGATCTCGACCCCCGTCTTGTACGCCGCAGCAGCATCCCGCTTGAGCGCACCGATCCCGTGCTCGGCGGAGATGCTGCCGCCGAGCACGGTGACGGCCTCGTAGATCATCCGGGTCAGCGTGGGAGCCGCCCGCCTCAGCGCCGCGTCGTCACCGACCGGGGCGGAGAGGTTGTAGTGCAGGTTGCCGTCCCCGACGTGCCCGTACGTCACCAGCCTCAGCCCCGGCAGCGCGGCGAGCAGTGTCGGGCCGACCTCGGCGACGAACCGGGGCAGAGCCCTGATCGGCACGGTGATGTCGTGCTTGAGGGTCGCGCCCTCGCTCTTCTGGGCCTCCGAGACCCCTTCGCGCAGCGCGCACAGCGACTCGCGCTGGGCGGGGCTGCCGGCGACCACGGCATCGAGCAGAAGCCCCTGCGAAGCGGCGGCCTCGAGGGCCGTCTCGAGCCGCTCGTCGACATCGGTGGAGGTGCCGGCGAGCTCGACGAGCCCGTACCACTCGTGCCGCTGCGAGAACGGGTCACGCAGGGCGGGCAGGTGGGTGAGGACGAGGTCGACGGCTTGGCGGCCGAGCAGCTCCCAGGTGGTCAGCTGGCCGCCGCCGTGCTTGCGCAGGAGGGGCAGGAGCGTGGTCGCCGCCTCGACCGAATCGAGAGCGACGAGGGCCGTCGCGCGTCGCGGGGTCGCGGGCAGCAGTCGGAGCACGGCTGCCGTGACCACCCCGAGGGTGCCCTCGGACCCGATGAAGAGCTGCTTGAGGTCGTAGCCGGTGTTGTCCTTGCGCAGCGGCCGCAGCCCGTCCCAGACGCGGCCGTCGGGGAGCACCACCTTGAGTCCGAGCACGAGCTCGCGCATCATCCCGTAGCGCAGCACCGCGGTGCCGCCGGCGTTGGTCGCGATCGTGCCGCCGATGGTGCACGAGCCCTCCGAGCCGAGCGAGAGCGGGAAGAGCCGCCCGGCGGCCGCGGCGGCCTCTTGCACGGTGGCCAGCGGGGTGCCGGCCTCGACGACAAGGGTGTCGGCGACCGGGTCGACCTCCCGCACGCGCCGCATCCGGCCCAGCGAGAGCACGACCTGGCTGCCGTCGGGGTCGGGCACCCCGCCGCCGACGAGGCCGGTGTTGCCGCCCTGCGGGACGACGCCCACGCCTGCCTCCGCGCAGAGCCGGACGGCCGCGGCCACCTCGGCGGTCGACGCCGGGCGCACCACCGCGAGGGCGCTGCCGGTGAAGCTGCCGGTCCAGTCGGTGACGTACGCCGCCATGTCGGTCGGATCGGTCAGCACGGCGCCCTCGCCGATCGCGGCGCGCAGCTCTGAGAGCAGATCACTGGTCACGCTCTGGACTCCTCGATACTCGTCGGATAGGTTCTCAACTCATCATACAACTGAGCCGATTGCCACTTCTTCCCACCGAGGAGCACCCCGCCATGGCCGACCGCATCACCTCGCTGACCCTCTCCCACGTCGTCCTCCCGCTCGAGAACCCGGTCAGTGACGCCAAGGTGCTCACCGGTCGGCAGAAGCCGCTCACCGAGACCGTGCTGCTCTTCGTCGAGGTGACCACCGAGCAGGGCTTCGAGGGGATGGGCTTCAGCTACTCCAAGCGCGCCGGTGGCCCGGCGCAGTATGCGCATCTCAAGGAGATCGCCCAGGTCGCCATCGGCCAGGACCCTTCCGACATCGCGAGGATCTACGAGTCGTTGATGTGGGCCGGCGCCTCCGTCGGCCGCAGCGGTGTGGCGACTCAGGCGGTGGCCGCTCTCGACGTGGCGCTCTACGACCTCAAGGCTCGCCGCGCCGGCCTGCCGCTGGCCAAGCTGCTCGGCGCTCACCGCGACTCCTGCCGCGTCTACAACACCTCCGGCGGCTTCCTCCAGGCGAGCGTCGAGGAGATCAAGGAGAAGGCGACTGCGTCGCTGGAGTCCGGCATCGGCGGCATCAAGATCAAGGTGGGCCAGCCCGACTGGGCCGAAGATCTGCGCCGGGTCGCCGCGATCCGTGAGCATCTCGGCGAGGTGCCGCTCATGGTCGACGCCAACCAGCAGTGGGACCGGGCCCGCGCCCGCCGGATGTGCCGCGAGCTCGAGCAGTTCGACCTGATCTGGATCGAGGAGCCGCTCGACGCCTGGGACGCGGTCGGTCACGCGGATCTGTCGCGCACCTTCGACACCCCGATCGCCACCGGCGAGATGTTGACCTCGGTGCCGGAGCACATGGCGCTGATCGACGCCGGCTACCGCGGCATCGTGCAGCCCGACGCTCCGCGCATCGGCGGCATCACCCCGTTCCTGAAGTTCGCCACCCTCGCCACCCACGCCGGTCTCGCGCTCGCGCCGCACTACGCGATGGAGATCCACCTGCACCTCGCCGCGACCTACCCGACCGAGCCGTGGGTCGAGCACTTCGAGTGGCTCAACCCGCTCTTCGAGGAGCGCATCGACATCCACGACGGTCGGATGTGGGTGCCCGACCGTCCCGGTCTCGGCTTCACCCTCAGCGACCAGATGCGCAAGCACACCGTGGAGACGGCTAAGTTCACAGCATGACGATCAGTGCCGGGCTCGCCGACCGCGTCGTCTCCGGGATCAAGGACCAGATCCTCGCCGGAGACCTCGCGCCCGGGGCGAAGCTGCCCTCGGAGTCCGACCTGGTCGAGGCCTACGCGGTCTCGCGGACGGTCGCGCGGGAGGCAGTCACACGCCTGCGCGCCGAGGGACTGGTCGAGACGTTCCAGGGGCGCGGCTCGTTCGTGCTCGCGGTGCCGGCCCCGTCGCCGTTCGCGCTGGAGTCCTCGGCGATCCGTACGCAGCGCGACGTGCTCGACATGGTCGACTTCCGGCTCGGCGTCGAGACGGAGGCGGCAGCGCTGGCTGCGGCTCACATCGACGAGGACATGTCGCGCTCGATCGAGGAGGCTCGCCGCGCCCTGGCGACCGCGCACCCGGACGCCGCGGTCGAAGCCGACTTCGCGTTCCACCGCGCCATCGCCGCCGCGACCCGAAACCGTTTCTATCTCGACCTGATGGACTCGCTGGGTCCGATGATGATCATGATGCCGCGCACCCGGTTGGGTGGTGCCCACTCCCACAGCGACGCCCTGCACATCGATCGGGTGCAGCGCGAGCACGACAACATCGCCGCGGCCGTGCTGGCCGGCGACTCGGAGACCGCGCGGGCGGCGATGCGCGTCCATCTCGGCAGCACCCGCAGGCGTCTCCATCCTTGACCGACGCCGACCCCTGCTTTCGCGATCTGACTGACCGGTCAGTCAGATCGCGAAAGCACGGGGCAGCGGCTACTTCATGTGCTGTCCCAGCGGGGTGAGGCAGAACTTTCCACCGGCCAGCCGTTCCTCGAGGCCCTGCGGTTCGTCGTCGACCGCGTCGCCGAGCAGCTCCGCGGCATAGACCTCGGAGTCGTCCTGCGGGTGATAGCCGATCGCCTCGCCGGCCGCCAGCGACCACCAGCTCCGTGTGTTGCGGGAGATGCCCCACACGATCCGGAAGCCGGGCTCGCGAGCCTCGCCACCGTCCGCTTCGGACAGGCAGGCCTCGAAGAGTCGGGCGCCGTCGGCGGGCGACATCCAGGTCCACAGCGAGCGGCGGTCCCACGGCTTCTCGAAGCAGGAGCCGATCCGCAGGCAGGTGACGTCGATCCCGTAGCGGTCGTGGAACAGGCTGCCGAGCCCCTCCATCGCGACCTTGCTGACCCCGTAGTAGGTGTCGGGCCGGGGGAGGCGATCGGCCGGCAGGTCACCGTCGAAGGCGTCGTCCATGCCGTAGAAACCGACCGCGTGGTTGCTCGAGGCCAGCACGACCCGAGGCACCCCGGCGTCCCGGGCTGCCTCCAGCACCACCCGGGTGCCGTCGATGTTGACGGCGAGGATGTCGGCCCACGGAGCCTCGACGCTGATCCCGCCGAGGTGGATGATCGCGTCCACGCCGGCACAGGCCTCGCGCATCGCGACCTCGTCGGTCACCGACGCCTCGACGATCTCGACGGCCTCGCCCGCGGCGGCCGGCTCGGGGCGTACGACGTCGAGCAGCCGCAGCGTGCGGCCCGCACGGGCCAGGCGCGGGCGCATCAGGCGGCCGACGCCGCCGTTGGCACCGGTGATGAGGACGGTCTGGGCGTGGGTGTCGGTCATGGTTCCTTCCGGTTCGGGGCTGGATCTAGGGCTGAGTCGAGGGCTGTGTCGAGGGCTGGGCGTCAGGCCGTACGAAGCTCTTCGACGACGTCGAGATAGTCGCCGAGCTCGGCTCCGTGCTTCTCGATGACCGACGCGGTCGCCTCGCGCCACGGGCCGAGGTCGTCGATCTCGGTCACGTTGACTCCTTCGGCACGGAGCTTCTTCAGGTCGGTGGTCACCTGCGCGTCCCACTTCTCCCGCTGGAACGGCACCGCCTCGTCGGCAGCCTTCTGCAGGATCTCCTGGTCCTCGGTGGGCAGCCCGGCCCAGACGTCCTTGTTGACCACGAGGAGCTCGGCGACCCGCATGTGCTGGTCGAGCGTGAAGTTCTTCGCGACCTCGAAGTGGGAGGCGGAGTAGTAGGACGGCTCGTTGTTCTCGGCACCGTCGAGCAGTCCGCTCTGCAGCGAGCTGTAGACCTCGCCGTAGTCCATCGGGGTGGGCGAGCCGCCCAGCGCCTTGATGAAGTCGATCTGCACCTGCGACTCCTGGATGCGGAACTTGAGGCCCTTGATGTCCGCGGGAGTCTTGACGACCTTCTTGGTGGTGTAGAAGCTGCGGGCGCCGGGGTCGAAGTAGCCGAGCCCCTTGAAGCCGGCGCCGTCGAGCTCGCCGAGCAGCTTCTTGCCGCTCTCGCTCTCCAGGAAGCGCCACAGGTGGTCGGCGTCGTCGAAGAGGTAGGGCAGGCTGAACAGGCCCATCGAGGTGACGAACTCGCTCATCGGCGCCGAGCTGATCCGGGTCATCTCGATCGCACCCATCTGCACCTGCTCGATCGCGTCGGACTCCTCGCCGAGCTGGGCGTTGGCGAAGACCTGGATCTTGATCCGGCCGTCGCTGTACTTCTCGACCAGCTCGGCGAACTTCTTGTCGCCCAGCGTGGTCGGGTAGTCGTCGGGGTGCGTCTCGGCCAGCCGGAAGGTGGTCTTCCCGCCGCCGGCGCCGGCACCGGCGCCGCAGGCGCTGAGCGCGATCCCGCCGGCGACGGCAGCGGCGCCGAAGGCGCCGGCCTTGAACAACGTACGGCGGTCGACCGGTCCGTAGAGGGATCTACCGGGTGTGAGGGTGGTGTTCATCGGGGTTCCTTTCGATGGTGACTACTACGTGGCGCGTCACTGGCCCAGGGCGTCGGGGAGCGCGAGCGAGAAGAACGGGACGTACGTGATCAGCAGCAGGACGATGAGCATCGGGACGAGGAAGAGGCCGACGGTCCTGATGACCTTCTCGATGGACGTACGTCCGATGGCACAGCCGACGAAGAGGACGTTGCCGACCGGCGGGGTGATCAGGCCGATGGCGAGGTTGAAGACGAGCATGATCCCGAACTGCACCGGGTCCATGCCGATGCCGGTGGCGACCGGCAGCAGGATCGGCGTCATGATCACGATCAGCGGCGCCATGTCCATGATCGCCCCGAGCACGAGCAGCAGCAGGTTGACCAGCAGCAGCAGCACGACGATGTTGTCGGAGATGCCCAGCAGCGCGTCGGTGGCCAGCGCCGGCACCTGCAGGAAGGCC
This sequence comes from Nocardioides albertanoniae, assembly GCF_006716315.1. NCBI lineage: Bacteria > Bacillati > Actinomycetota > Actinomycetes > Propionibacteriales > Nocardioidaceae > Nocardioides > Nocardioides albertanoniae. The sequence goes on from NZ_VFOV01000001.1 coordinate 1,525,915, forward strand.
AGGAAGTAGCCGAAGGCACCGGCCGCCGCGATGATGAACAGCACCACGCCGAGGGTGCGCAGGGCGCTCTGCAGGATCGGGACCATCGCCTTGATCGGCAGGTCGCGGTAGACGAAGAAGGTCAGCACGAAGGCGTACAGGCAGGCGATCGCCGCCGACTCGGTCGCGGTGAAGACGCCGCTGAGGATGCCGCCCAGGATGATCACCGGCATCAGCAGGCTGAGCAGCCCGTCGGCGACGATCTTGGGGACGTCCTTGAGCGGGACCAGCTCCTCCTTGGGGTAGCCACGCCTGACCGCCAGCACGTAGGCCATCACCATGAGCGCCGCGCCGAGCAGGATCCCGGGCAGGATGCCGGCGGTGAACAGGGCACCGATCGAGACGCCGCCGGCGGCCATCGAGTAGATGATCAGGTTGTGGCTCGGCGGGATCATCACCGCCTGAGTGGCCCCGGAGACGGTGACCGCGACCGCGTAGTCGGTGTCGTAGCCCCGCTTCTTCATCATCGGGATGGTCACCGAGCCGATCGCGGAGACGTCGGCGACCGACGAGCCGGACAGCGCACCGAAGAACGTCGAGGCGCCGATGTTGACCATCCCGAGCCCGCCGCGCACCCAGCCCACGAGCAGGCCGGCCAGTGCGATCAGCCGCCGGGAGATGCCGCCGGCGCCCATGATCTCGCCGCCGAGGATGAAGAACGGGATGGCCAGCAGGGCGAAGGTGTCGAGGCCGGCGACCATCCGCTGGCCGACCGTGGTCAGCGGGATGCCGAGGTAGATCGCCTCGGCGATGGCCGCCAGGGCGAGCGCCAGGGCGACCGGGATCCGGAGGAGGACGAGGGCCGCGAAGCCGCCCAGCAGGATGGCGATGGCAAGTGGATCGACAGGCATGGGCTCCAGCTATCTTTCGGTGGCTCAGTCGGTCTCGGTCGCATCCTCGGGCTCGGCGTACCGCTGGGTGCTGATGCCGAAGGCCTGGAGGAGGGTGTAGAGCGTGAGCATGACGCCGGTGACCGGCATCATCAGGTAGGGGACGCTGCGCGGCAGTCCGGTGCCGGGCAGGGTGGCGTGCCGGGCATCGATCACGAAGCTGGTGCCCTGGACGATCAGGTAGATGCCGAAGCCGAGCACGAGCAGCTGGACCAGGCGGCCGATCCCCGACCGGAACGTCGCCGGGAACCTGTCGACGACGAAGGTGACCGCGATGTGGGCGCCCTCCCGGAAGCCGATCGTGGCGCCGAGGAAGCCGATCCAGACCAGCAGGATCCGTGCGCTCTCCTCGCTCCAGCTGGGCGAGCTGCTGAGCAGCTCGCGGCTGAACACCTGCCACAGCACGATCAGCAGGGTCGCGGTCAGGCACAGCAGGCTGAATGCCTCGAAGGTCGTGTCGAGGGCGCGCCAGGCGCGCTTGAGCGTGCGGGTCATCCCACCCTCCTCTGAGGTGTTCTGGTGGCCTCGGCGAGCAGGTGCTGCCGGTCGGGGCCGGCGAGACCGAGGTGGTAGAGGTGCAGCTCACCGATGCCGGCGCCGACCAGCGAGTCGAGATGGGCCGCGAAGGCGTCGTCGCCGGTGGGCGGTAGGACGGTGACGTACGCCGCGGCGACCGCGCGGCCGGCGACCGTGTCGGCCAGCCGGCGCCCGGTCTCCACCGAGGCCTCGGTCGTCGGCCAGCAGGCGGCGATCACCACGTCGACGTCGTCGGGCGCGGTCGGGGTGAGGCCCGGGTTGGCGCCGGTGGCCCAGGGGTCGGGCTGGGCGTGGAGGGCGATGTCGACATCGGGGGAGACCTCGCGCACGGCCGCGATCACCCCGTGGCGGAGCTGGTCGGCGGCGTCGTGGCGCGAGGCGAGGATCGTGGCGAGGGTCGCCGTGGGCATCTCGTCGCCGCCGGTCGCGGCGCGGAGGGCGGCGACGGTGGCCTCCGCATCGAGCCCGCGCGCGGCCCAGTCCGCGCGGCAGCCGTCGCAGCAGCAGATCGAGAGCAGCTGCTGGGTGGCGGCGTCGTAGGCGCCGTCGGTCTTCTCGTGGTGGCCACCGTGGGCGAACCCGAGCTGACCGCACGCCTCGAGGATCACCGTCGAGGCCGGGGTGCCGCGCACGGCCTCGGCCGCCAGCGTCTCGGCGTAGCGCCGCACGTCGTCGTGGCGTGCGCACAGGGCATAGGGGTAGGGCTCGTCGAAGCAGTTGCGCACCGCGAGCTTGGGGTGGTCCTGGCCGAGGCGGCTGGAGTGGGTCAGCACGATCCACGCGGCCACCTCGATGCCGGCGCCGCTGATGATCCCCGCGGCCTCGCCGAAGGGGTCGGCCAACGCAGCGCCGTTCTCGCGGACCCAGTCGGCAGCCGCCGGCACCAACCGAGCTCCGTTCCAGGCCTCGATGCGCACCGGGCGGTAGAGCGCGGCGCTGCGGGCCTCGACGATCCGGTGCTCCGGATGGAGCGGGGTCGCGGCGCGGGTGGTGTGGTACGCCGCCGCGAGGGCGACCTTCGAGACCCCGAGGGCTCGCGCCCGGTCGACGAACGTGGGATCGCCGATCACGTCCCAGGGGTAGGCATACCCGACGACCGGCACTGTCCCGGTCGGGTCCGGCTCGGTCTGGGTCACGGGGTCTGCTCCTGCCAGGCGAAGTTCCGTGGGCGGGGCCGAATGTGGCCCCGATCACAGGAGACTGTCAGGATGTGCGATTCGTGTCCAAGCCACATATCGCATCAGGCAATACCGTGAGGGCATCGACGCCGGGCGAGCGCAGCGAGCGCCCCGAGGTCACCAGCGTGCGGTGTTCGGAGTGAAGTCGGGCACCACCGAGCGCATGTAGACCGTGTCCTCACGGCGGCGGACGCCGCAGCTGAGGTAGCGCTCGTGCAGCTCGCCGAGCAGGTCCCGATCGAGCTCCACGCCCAGCCCGGGCCCGGTCGGCACCGCGACGGAGCCGTCGGTGAAGTCGAGCACCCCGGGGCGTACGACGTCCTGGGCCATTCCCGAACAGGTCTTCCACGGGTAGTGGGTGTCGCAGGCGTAGGTCAGGTTGGGGGTGGCGGCGGCGAGGTGGACCATCGCGGCCAGCGAGACGCCGAGATGGGAGTTGCTGTGCATCGAGAGGCCCATCCCGAAGGTCTCGGTGATGCCGGCCAGCAGCGCCGAGCGGCGCAGACCACCCCACAGGTGATGGTCGGAGAGCACGATCTGCACGGCGTCGGCCGCGACCGCCGGCGCGAGATGCTCGAAGGCGATCACGCACATGTTGGTCGCCAACGGCACGTCGGTGCTGGCCGCGACCCGCGCCATCGCGTCGATCCCGGGGGTGGGGTCCTCGAGATACTCCACGACCCCGGCCAGGCGCTCGGCCACCCTGATCGATGTCTCCGGCGTCCAGGCGCCGTTGGGGTCGAGCCGCAGCGGCAGCCCGGGGAAGGCCGTACGCAGTGCCTCGATCGCCGCGCACTCCTCCTCGGGCGGGAACACCCCACCCTTCAGCTTGAGCGAGCCGAAGCCCCAGCCGTCGACCATCCGCTTCGCCTGGGCGACGATCTGGTCGGGGTTCAGGGCCTCGCCCCACTCGTCGGGCCCGTTGTCGGTGGAGCCCGGATGGCCCGCCCACTTGTAGAACAGGTAGCCGCTGAACGGCACCCGGTCGCGCACGGCGCCGCCGAGCAGGTCGCTCACCGGCCGGTCGGCCTCGCGGGCGACCAGGTCGAGGCAGGCGACCTCGAACGGGGAGTAGACGGTGTCGACGGCCGAGTCGACGTCGAGCATGCCGCCGAAGGATGCGCCGGCCCCGCCGGTCTCCTTGCCGAGCACGTCGGCGACGAGCCGGTAGAGACCATGGGTGTCATAGGGGTCGTGGCCGGGCAGCACGTCGGCGACCGCCTCGAGCCGGGCGAGATGGGTCTCGTCGGCGTAGGTCTCGCCGAGCCCGACCAGGCCGGAGTCGGTATGCAGCTCGAGGATCGCGCGCAGGGCCCACGGCTGGTGCACGCCGACCACGTTGAGCAGTGGCGGGTCGGCGAAGGCGACGGGGGTGAGGACGACACGGGAGATGCGGTTGATCGTCATACCTTGACCTCGGAGTCGCTGTCGGAGTCGTGATCGGAGTCGGCCCCGGTGGCCGTCCGGCGGCGGGCGAGGTAGGCCTTGAGCGCGGGCCAGAGCGCGACCAGGACGAAGGCGGCCATGATCGTGCCCGAGATGGGCCGGGTGAAGAAGCCGGAGGGGTCGCCGTCGAAGATCAGCATCGAGCGCCGCACGCTGGACTCCACGATCGAGCCCAGCACGAAGGCGAGCACCAGCGGGCCGGGCTCGAAACCGGTCTTCTTCATCAGGTAGCCGATCAGGCCGAAGACGATCATCACGAAGATGTCGAAGACGGAGTTGTTGATCGTGTAGACACCCAGGATCGTGATCAGCGCGGTGATCGGCGCCAGGATCGCCGGACGCACCCGCAGGATCCGCACGAAGATGCCGACCAGCGGGATGCTGAGCGCGAGCAGGATCAGGTTGCCGATGTACATCGAGTTGATGACGCCCCAGAACAGGTCGGGGCGCTCCTCGACCAGCTGCGGCCCGGGCGAGATGCCCAGGATGAGCAGGGCGCCGAAGAGCATCGCCATCGACGCGTTGGCCGGGATGCCGAGGGTCAGCAGCGGGATGAAGGAGGAGGTGGCGGCCGCGTTGTTGGCGGTCTCGGGGGCGGCGACGCCTTCGACCGCACCGCGCCCGAAGCGCTCGGGGTGCTTCGAGATCCGCTTCTCCGCCGCGTACGCCGACAGCGAGGCCATCACGGCGCCGCCTCCGGGCAGCACGCCCAGCACGAAGCCGATCACCGAGCCACGGCCGATGGCGCCCGAGGACTGCTTGAGGTCCTTGCGAGAGGGCCAGATGTTGGCCACCGCGGCAGGAACGTGCGGCTTCCCGTGGCGCTCCTCGAGGTTGTAGAGGATCTCGCCGACGCCGAAGAGACCCATCGCGACGACCACGAAGTCGATGCCGTCGGTCAGCTGCAGGTTGCCGAAGGTGAACCGCTCGGCGCCGCTGAAGCTGTCGCGGCCGATCGTGGCCAGCAGCAGGCCGACGGCGGCGGCGACCATGGCCTTGAGCTTGTTGCCGTTGCCGATGGTCGCGACCAACAGCACGCCGAGGAGTGCCAGCGCGGCGTACTCCGGCGGGCCGAAGTCGAGCGCCCAGCCGGCGATCAGCGGGGCGAGCAGGGTGAGGCCGAGGATCGAGACGGTCGCGCCGACGAAGGAGCCGATCGCGGCCACCCCGAGCGCGGTGCCGGCGCGGCCCTGTTTCGCGAGGGCGAAGCCGTCGAAGACCGTGACCACCGAGGATGCCTCGCCCGGGAGCCGGAGCAGCACGGAGGTGATGGTGCCGCCGTACTGCGCGCCGTAGTAGATGCCGGCCAGCATGATGATCGCCGAGACCGGGTCGATGCTGTAGGTGATCGGCAGCAGGATCGCGATCGTGGCCGCCGGACCGAGCCCGGGGAGCACGCCGATGAGCATGCCGATCAGCACGCCGACCAGGCAGTAGAGCAGATTCTGGGGTTCGGTGACGAGCGAGAAGCCGTCGAGGAATGCGTTGACGTCCATGGGGGATCCGCTCAGAACAGGTGGGGCAGCGGGATGCGCAGCCCGTAGAGGAACAGGAAGTAGAACGCGGCGACAGTGACCACGGAGGTGATGATCGTGCTGCGCCAGGACTCGCCGCCGAGCCACCTCAGCCAGATCACGCACAGCAGCAGCGACGGGATCTCGAAGCCGACCGCGGGCATCAGCACGCCGAGGCCGACGAAGGTGGCCAGCCCGACCACGGGCAGCATGCTGGAGCGGGTGAACGCCTCGCTGTCGCTCAGGTTGCGGCCGACCATGAGCAGCCCGAGCGCCAGCAGGGTGATGGCCATGCTGACCACGAACGGCCACAGGCCAGGGCCAGGCTGGCGCGGCGAGCCGAGGCCGTAGCCGTAGGCGAGCACCGCGCCACCGATACCGACGACGAGAGCGACGAGCGCACCCACGATCTGGTACGCCGGGCCACCCGCCGGAGGGCGTTCGTCCTCCAGGTCGTGGGCCACCTCGGCCCGGATCTCGGCCAGGATGTCCTGGCCTTCGGTGTCATCGGTGCCGGGATCAGGCGTAGGGGTGCGTTCGTCGCTCATCGTCATCCTGTCGTCCTTCGTACGCTCGCGTGCGCGGGTCAGCGGGGGTCAGCTGGCGCCGAGGTCGAGGTCGTACTTCTCGACCAGGTCGGCGAACCGCTTCCTGTCCTTCTCGAGCTGGTCGACCACCTCGTCGCCGGAGAGCTCCATCGGCGTCAGGCTGTTCTGCTTGTTGAAGTCCTGGTAGGCCTTGGTCTCGAACGTCGCCTCCATCGCTTCGGTGACGGTGTCCTTGACCTCGTCCGGGGTGCCCTTCGGCACGGTCATGAAGCGATACTGCGCGACCTCCACGTCGAGACCCTGCTCCTGGGCGGTCGGCACGTCCGGCAGGTATTCCACCCGCTCGGGGCCGAAGACGCTCAGCGGAGTCAGCTTGCCCGACTCGATGTTCTCGATCGCCTCGCCGACCTGGAGGCAGGCGGTGTCGACCTGGTTGCCGAGCACGGCCGTCAGGGCCGGGGCGCCGCCGTCGAACGGCACCGCCTCGGCGTCGGCTCCGGCCGAGGCGTACGTCAGGCCGCAGGAGACCTGGGCGCCGGTGCCGACGCCCGTGGTGCCGTAGGTCAGCTTCTTCTTCGCCTTCTTGATGTCGTCGAGCGAGGTGATGCCGCTCTTGGGGCCGGTGACCATGACGTAGTCGTCGCGGGAGACACCTTTGATGACGTCGAAGTCGTCGAGATCGGTCACCTCGTCCTTGCTGACCGCGAGCGGGGTGATCGCGAAGAGGGAGGCGTTCTGGATCGCGATGGTCTGGCCGTCGGCCTTGGCCTTGGAGACCTTGTTGGCGGCGAGCGCACCGTTGGCGCCCTCCTGGTTGATGACCGGGAAGGAGGCACCGAGCTCGTCGGAGAGGCCCTTGGAGACCGCGCGGCTGATCAGGTCGCTCGACCCGCCGGGGGAGGCTCCGACGTACATCTCGACGTTGCCGGACGGGTACTTCTCCTCGCCGCTGCTGCCGCCCGCAGTGTTGGAGACGCCGCAGGCCGAGAGGGCCAGAGCCGCGACGCCGGCGGTCGCGACGAGAAGGGGAGTGGTCGTGCGCATCGTTGCTCCTTGGTCCTGGTGGCCGCGCTCGCTCGACATGATGAGGACGCGGCGTCGTGTGACCCCCGACACTAGGAGCCTTGTCGATACCGGTCCAAGGCCGTTTCAGCATGGAGTGTTCCACCTGGCGCATCGTCGTCTACTGTGGCCGGATGATCACGCTCGACCAGGTGCGTTCGTTCGTAGCGGTCGCCGAGGAGCTCCACTTCGGCCGCGCAGCAGAGCGGCTGCGGATGACGCAGCCTCCGCTCTCCCGCCAGATCCAGAAGCTGGAGAAGGCCGTCGGCGCCCAGCTCCTCGAACGCGACAACCGCCGGGTCGCCCTGACCGGCGCCGGCGCGGCCTTCCTCGACGAGGCCTACCGGATGCTCAACCTGGTCGAGAGCGCCGGCGACCTGGCCCGCCGTGTCGATGCCGGTGCCGCCGGGATGGTCCGGCTCGGCTTCACCGCGGTCTCGGCGATCTCGCTCCTCGGCCCGCTGCTGCGCCGGCTCACCGCCGAGCTCCCCGACGTGGAGGTGCGCCTCTCCGAGCGGGTCACCCTCGCCCAGGTCGACGGCATCCGCCACGGCGAGCTCGACATCGGCCTCGCCCGACCGCCCTTCGACACCGAGCTGCTCTCCTCCCGCGTCGTCTCCCGCGAGCCCCTGATGGCCGTGCTCCCGCACGACCACCCGCTCGCCGAGCTCGACCGCCCCCTGACGCCGCAAGACTTCGAGGGCCAGGTCGTCATCGGCTACCACCCGCAGCAGTCGCGCTACTTCCACGAGCTCACCGTGCGTTTCCTCGCCAACGCCCACCCCCGCATCGAGCAGCGAGTCCACCAGGTGCTCACCGCCATGCTCCTCGTCTCCGCCGACCGAGGCATCGGCTTCGTCCCCGCCTCCGCCGCCTCCCTCCACGTCGAAGACGTCGTCCTCCGTCCCCTCGAGCACGGCGGCGGCGACACGCGCCTCGACAAAGACCCCGAACGTCCCGTCGAGCTCCACGCGATCTGGGCGCGTGGTTCGGTGAGTCCGGTCGTACGGAGGGTGCTGGATGTGATCGTCGAGATGAACCGTTAGTTGGGGTGCTGAGGGGCCTTGGGGTGAATCGGCGTTGCTGTGCTTGGGCTGCGGGCTTGTTGCTGCGGTGTCGGTGTTTGCCGCCGACCCGTACGCGGAGGGTGTTCACGCCGGCACCCGGAGTAAAGGACGGCCTGCGGCCGCCGGCTTCGCCGGTCGCCTTCGGCGATCCTTGACACCGGGCACCGCCGAGAAATTTTGGCTGTCTATCGGGTCGGCGGCAGGGGTCTGGCACGCCACATTCGGGTTGAGTGCCGGGTCGAGAATGGGGGCAGGTCTAGCTGCCCGCAGGGGTGGTCGCGGGGCGCTGTACTAGACGATGACGCTTTGTGAATCGCTCACAAGCGGACCGCCCGACTCAGGGGCGTCGGGTGAACCGGACCGTGCCGTCGGGTAACCGTTCGTGCGTGAAACCGGGGGCGTGCGCCAGGCGATGGTGATGGGGACACAGCAGGATCCCGTCTTTCAGGTCTGTCTTCCCGCCGAGCGACCACGGTGTCAGGTGGTGGGCGTCGCACCACTCTGGTGGCATGTCACAGCCCTCGGCTTGGCAGCACTTCTGCTGCAACCGGAGTGCTTTGCGCTGAATGGGCTGGAAGAACCTGCTCGAACGGCCCGCATCGAGAACCTGGCCGTCGGTGCCGAGGACCCAGGGGATGATCGTCGCGTTGCAGGCCATCTTTCGGGCCTCGGTGGCGCTGATCGTGGTGCCGTTCGCCTCGTCAGACCCCAGGATGGCGGTGCCGAGCTCCTTGCGGAGGGCATCGAGTGAGATCACGACGTTGATGGTGGTTGCGTCGCCGCCGTGGCGGGGCAGGGCGTCGGGGTCGATGGTCTCGAGCAGGCGGGCGAAGCCCTGTCCCATCAGCCGCTCCCACGGCGGCAACGGGGCACCCTTCTCGACGAGTTGTTGCTTACGTGGTTGTGCCCAGGCCTCGACATGGGTCTTGAACCTCATCCCCAGCGCGACCGGCAGGACACCGTCGAAGCCAACGGTGCCGTCGTGGTTGTCCCAAACACGGAGTGCGGTCTTTTGCTGAGCGCGTTCTTCTTCGGCGAGGAGGGCTTTGGCTTCGGCGTCTTCGAATCGGGCCGGGTCGATCTCGACCAGGATCCGCTTCCCAACAATCCGCAGCTCGTTGGCAGTCAGACGGGTGGCGTAGTCGACCAGGAGCTTCTCGGCGAGCAGCAGGTCTTCGGTGCTTGCGGCGGGGTTGGTCTCGATTGCGTTCAGGGCCTTGCTGATGGCGCGGGCTTTGTCACGGGAGACCACGCCATCGGCGAGGCCGGCTGCGAGCAGCTCGTGCTTGGACACGGCGGCCGCGAGCTTGAGCTGCGCACGGGCGGCCGACTTGTCGACGAACAGCTCGGCTCGCATCCAAGCGGAGGCATCCTTGTCGCCGGCCTCAGCGGCGATGTCACCGGCCGAGGCGAGCACCCGCAGCTCGAGCGCAGCTTGCTGTGCTTTCAAGGTTTCGAGCCGTGCGAGGACGTCCTTCTTCTGACTGGTGCGCCAGTAGGCAGGGTCCATCGCGAGCAGGTCACCGAGGGAGGTTTCGACGGCAGCGAGAGCAGTCGCAACCGGGTCGCCGGGGCTGGTTCCCCAGTGGTCGACGTGGTTCTAGACGCTCATTGCTGACCTCCTCTCAAAGGCGCCTTCGGATACCCTCCATTTTACTCTTTACTGACCAGTAACGCCACCTATTCTCCCAGGTCAAACCACCTTTTCGCGGCAGCGAGCCAACAGTTAAGCCTCCCGGCCACACTGGTGCCGCCGCCCCGATAATCAGCCAAATCTTTTCTCGATCTGGTCCGGAGTCCAGGACCGCGAAGCGGCCGGCGAAGCCGGCGGCCGCAGGCCGTCCTTGACGCCGGACCAGATCGAGAAGACCGTCAAGGAAAGGGTCGGCGGCACACACCACCCCGAACCACATCCCCCAAGAAGCAACCCCCTTGATGCCCCCAACGCATCACGAGATTCAAATTCGGCCTTGGACAGGCATCACAGAACGTTCCTACCGTGATGGCACCACCTTGCCTGACAAGACTGAAGGACGTGACTCGTGACCGAGTACAGCCCGACCGACCTGGCCGCCCAGCTGAAGAGCGGGCTCCTCTCGTTCCCTGTCACCCATTTCACCGATGATCTCCAGTTCGACGAGGAGGGCTACCGCAAGCACCTGAGCTGGCTGGCGGAGTATCCGGTGGCGGGGCTGTTCGCGGCCGGTGGCACGGGGGAGGGCTTCTCGCTGAGCCCGGAGGAGACCGACAGGGTCGTCCGGGCAGCGGTCGACGAGGTCGCCGGAGCGGTCCCGGTGCTGGCGCCGGCGACGGGCAGCACCGCAAATGCGATCGCGCAGGCGAAGGCGGCGGAGGCGGCGGGTGCCGACGGGCTGCTGCTGATGCCGCCCTATCTCACCGAGGCGGGTCAGGCAGGTCTGGTCGAGCACGCGAGCCGGGTGTGCGAGGCGACCGGCCTCGGCGTGATCGTCTACAGCCGCGCCAACGCGGTGCTCCGCGACGATGCGGTGGCCGAGCTCGCCGAGCGCAACCCCACACTGATCGGCTTCAAGGACGGCGTCGGCAACATCGAGCAGATGACGCGCATCTACGCCCGCGTCGGCGACCGGCTCACCTACGTCGGCGGCCTCCCGACGGCCGAGACGTTCGCGCTGCCGCTGCTCCAGCTCGGCGTGAGCACCTACTCCTCGGCCCTGTTCAACTTCGCACCCCAGTGGGCGATCGAGTTCTACGACGCCGTACGCGCCCAGGACCGCGACGAGGTCTACCGTCGCCTCAACGAGTTCGTGATCCCCTACCTCGACATCCGCGACCGTACGGCCGGCTATGCCGTCTCGATCGTCAAGGCCGGCCTGGCCGCGATCGGCCGGCCCGCCGGCCCCGTACGACCTCCGCTGACCGACCTGCGTGACGACGAGCTCGCCGAGCTGAGCGACCTGATCGCCCGGATCTCCTGACCACGCCGTGACCGAGAACGACCCGAAAGGACAGGGCATGCCCTACCGCTCGATCATCGCCGGCGCGGACTCCGCGCAGGCCGATGTCGCCGCCGCGACCAGCGCCGCGACCGAGGCCTTCGCCGGCTTCCGCGCCACATCCCCCGAGGCACGGGCCGACTTCCTCGACGCCGTCGCCGCCGAGATCGAGGCGGCGCGCGCCGAGATCGTGGAGGCGGCAGTCGCCGAGTCGCACCTGCCCGAGGGCCGGATCAGCGGCGAGGTCGGCCGCACCACCGGCCAGCTGAAGATGTTCGCCGGCGTTGTACGCCGGGGCGACCATCTCGGCGTACGCATCGATCCCGCGCTCCCCGAGCGCACCCCGCTCCCGCGCGCAGACATCCGCCAGCGTCAGATCCCGCTCGGCCCGGTCGCCGTCTTCGGCGCCAGCAACTTCCCGCTCGCCTTCTCCACGGCGGGCGGAGACACCGTCTCCGCGCTCGCCGCCGGCTGCCCGGTGGTCGTCAAGGGCCACCCGGCCCACCCGCTCACCGGCTACCTGGTCGCCCAGGCCGTCACCCGCGCCGTCGAGAAGGCCGGCCTGCACGCCGGCACCTTCTCCTTCCTCCTCGACACCGACCCCGCGGCCGGCCCGCAGACCGGCATCGAGCTCGGCCAGAGCCTGGTGACCGACCCGCGGATCAAGGCCGTCGGCTTCACCGGCTCCCGCGGCGGCGGCCTCGCGATCGCCGCGGCCGCGGCGGCTCGCCCCGAGCCGATCCCGGTCTACGCCGAGATGTCGTCGATCAACCCCGTCGTCATCCTCCCCGGCGCCCTCGCGACGGGCGACACGGATGCCCTCGCCACGGCGTACGTCGGCTCGCTGACCCTCGGCTCCGGCCAGTTCTGCACCAACCCCGGCCTGCTCTTCCTGCCGAGGAGCGAGGCGGGCGACGCCTTCCTTGCCGCAGCCGGCCGGGCCACCGCCGAGGCCGTCGGCGCGACCATGCTCACCGAGGGGATCGCGCAGGCCTACGAGGCAGGCACCGAGAAGCTGCGCTCCACCGACGGCGTCTCCGTCGTCGGCCAGGGCACCGCCGGCGACACCGACGCCCCCGCACCCCAGCTCGTCGAGGCCGCCCGCCTCGCCGGCGTGACCGACGAGGTCTTCGGCGCCTCCGGCGTCGTGGTGCGCTACGACTCGATCGACGAGCTGCTGCCCAGCCTCGACTCCCTCGAGGGTCAGCTCACCGCGACCGTGCACGCCACCGACGCCGACAACGAGGCCGCCGCGCAGGTCGTCTCCGCGCTCGAGCTCAAGGCCGGCCGCATCCTCTTCAACGGCTGGCCCACGGGCGTCGAGGTCGGCCACGCGATGGTGCACGGAGGCCCGTTCCCGGCCACCTCCAACTCGCTGACCACCTCTGTCGGCAGCCTCGCGATCGAGCGGTTCCAGCGCCCGGTCGCCTACCAGGACGTGCCGGCCGCGATCCTCCCCGAGGCCGTGCGCGACGACAACCCGTGGCACCTCGCCCGCCGTATCGACGGCGAGCTGCAGCTGCCATGAGCACCTCGAACGCTGCGCCCACCATCAGCAAGGTCGAGGTCGTCCCGGTCGCGGGCCACGACTCGATGCTGCTCAACCTCAGCGGCGCGCACGCCCCGTTCTTCACCCGCAACATCGCGATCCTCACCGACTCCGAGGGTCGCGAGGGCGTGGGCGAGGTGCCCGGCGGCGAGCCGATCCGCCGCACCATCGAGGAGGCCGCCGAGCTCCTCGTCGGCCGGCCCGTCACCCGCTACCGCAGCCTCCTGCGGCAGGTCTCCACGCGCTTCGCCGACCGCGATGCCGGCGGCCGTGGCGCCCAGACCTTCGACCTGCGTACGACCGTGCACGCCGTCACCGCGCTCGAGTCGGCGCTCCTCGATCTCGCAGGTCAGGCCCAAGGTGTGCCGGTCGCCGAGCTGCTCGGGGAGGGGCAGCAGCGCGACTCCGTGCCGATGCTCGGCTACCTCTTCTACGTCGGCGACCCGGGCCGGACCGACCTGCCCTACCTCCGAGAGCCCGCGGCTGCCGACGAGTGGGAACGCCTCCGCCGAGAGGTCGCGCTGACCCCCGAGGCCGTCGTACGCCTCGCCGAGGCCGCCCAGGCCCGCTACGGCTTCCACGACTTCAAGCTCAAGGGCGGCGTGCTCCCCGGAGAGGAGGAGGTGGCCGCGGTCACCGCGCTCCACGAGCGCTTCCCCGACGCCCGGATCACCCTCGACCCCAACGGCGGCTGGCCGCTGGCCGACGCGATCCGCCTCCTCGAGGGCAAGGACGACGTGCTCGCCTACGCCGAGGACCCGTGCGGCGCCGAGGGCGGTTACTCGGGCCGCGAGGTCATGGCCGAGTTCAAGCGCGCCACCGGGCTGCGCACGGCGACCAACATGATCGCCACCGACTGGCGCCAGCTCGCCCACGCGATCCGCACCGACGCCGTCGACATCCCTCTCGCAGACCCGCACTTCTGGACCATGTCCGGATCCGTACGCGTCGCTCAGCTGTGCCACGACTTCGGGCTCACCTGGGGCTCCCACTCCAACAACCACTTCGACGTCTCGCTGGCCATGTTCACCCAGGTCGGCGCCGCCGCGCCGGGGGAGATCACCGCCCTCGACACCCACTGGATCTGGCAGGACGGCCAGGGCCTGACCGAGGCCCCTCTGCAGATCCGCGACGGCGCCATCGAGGTGCCGACCACGCCAGGCCTGGGCGTACGCCTCGACCGCGACCGCCTCGCCGCCGCCCACGAGCTCTACCTCGAGCACGGCCTCGGCACCCGCGACGACGGCGTCGCGATGCAGTATCTGGTGCCTGGATGGACCTTCGACCCCAAACGCCCCTGCCTGGTCCGTTGACCGCGCCCCCGATCCGGTGAGCGCCGAGGTCGCCTGGCTCCTGCTCGCCGGCGTCGGGGCCGGGCTGACCGGCTCGGTCGCGGGCCTGGCCTCACTGGTGAGCTATCCGTCATTGCTCGCCGCGGGCCTGCCGCCGGTGATCGCGAACGTGACCAACACGGTGGCGATGTTCGGCGTCACCGGCGGTGCCGTCGCGGGCTCGCACCGCGAGCTGCGCGGCCAGGGCAGAAGGATCGGCTGGCTGGCGCTGGCCTCGTTCCTCGGCGGTGCGGTGGGCGCTGCCCTGCTTCTCACCACCCCGGCCGAGGCTTTCGAGGCGGTGGTGCCCTGGCTCGTCGGCTCCGGCTCGGTGCTCCTGCTGCTTCGCGACCGGATCCGGACCTGGGCCGCTTCGCGGGCGGCCGAGCGGCCGCGACCGGGGGCGCTGGGCGGCGATGGGCGGCGTACGTCGGTCCGGGCGTTCGGCTGGGGAGCGATCGTGTTCGTGCTCGGCATCTATGGCGGGTATTTCGGCGCCGGCGTCGGCATCATCGCGCTCGCCGCTCTCGCGCTCGAGCGCGCCGAGGCGATCGCGATCACCAACGCGGTCAAGAACATCGCGACCGGTGTCGCCAACGGCACTGCGGCCATCGCCTATCTCTTCTTCGCCCCGGTCGACTGGCCTGCGGCGCTCGCCCTCGGATCCGGCGCCGTGCTCGGCGGTTTCCTCGGCCCCGCCATCGTGCGTGTCGCCCCCGAGCGCCCGCTGCGCTGGCTGGTCGGCCTGGCCGGCCTCGGCCTCGCCGTGCACCTGGCCACCACCTAGACCCGCCGAGTCGGCTCGTTATGACGAGCCGACTCGGCGGGGGATCTGGTGAGAACGAGCCGACTCGGCACCGATAGGCTCCGGCGCGGTCACAGCAACAGCAACGACCACAGCAGCAACGGCAACAGGTCACAGGCGGCAGGAGCACGGGCGAACGATGTCGGGCAACATCTCGGTGCGCACCCGGGTGCGTACGCTGGTCGACGACGAGCGATTCCAGAAGATCATCATCGGGGTGATCATCCTCAACGCCGTGGTGCTCGGCGTGGAGACGATGGTGCCGGAGCATCTGGCCCACGAGCTGGCCCTCTTCGACAGCCTGCTGCTGGCGGTCTTCGTCGTCGAGCTGCTGCTGCGCCTGGTGGCGTACGGCCCGAGGTTCTTCCTCGACCCGTGGAACGTCTTCGACACCGTGATCGTCGCGATCGCGCTGGTGCCGGCGACGGGGCCGCTCTCGGTGCTGCGCGCGCTGCGCATCCTGCGGGTGCTGCGGCTGGTCAACTCGGTGCCGTCGATGCGCCGCGTGGTCGACGGGCTGATCAACGCGATGCCGGGCATGGGCGCGGTCGCGGGGCTGCTGGTGCTGATGATGTATGTCGCGGTGGTCATCTCGACCAACCTCTACGGCGAGATCGCGCCGGAATACTTCGGCGACCTCGGCACCAGTGCGTTCACGCTCTTCCAGACGATGACCGGCGAGGCCTGGCCCGACATCGCCCGCACGGTCATGGCCGAGGACCCGACGGCGTGGGTCTTCTTCGTCGTCTTCATCCTGGTGATGACCTTCGCCGTGCTCAACCTCTTCCTCGCCGTGGTCGTCTCCGGCATGGAGAGCGTGGAGAGCCTCGCCGAGCACGAGGAGGAGTCCGATGCGGAGATGATGACGCTGCTCACCTCGATGCGCGACGACCTCACCGCCGTACGCGAGGAGCTGGCCGCGGTCCGGGCCGAGCGGTCGCAGGCTCCCGAGGCCGGGTAGTCTCGCCCCTGCCAGTCGTGCTCCATCGGTGATGGGGTCAGGGAACCCGGTGAGAGTCCGGGACTGACGCGCAGCGGTGAGGATGACGGGCGGGGCACGCGCTTCTGCTGAGACCTCAGCGGCAAGGGCAGCCACTGGAGCCTGGCTCCGGGAAGGCGCTCCGCACCGATCGATTCCGAGTCCGAAGACCTGCTGGCTCTGGTGACATCCGTCGCCAGGTCACCACGTGCCCCGCGCTGCAACACGAAAATCGGGCACATGACACGGAGCAGGTGCCCCTGATGTCGCGAGTCCGAACCGACCGTTGCCCGGGAGTCGGCCGCCCCTGGCCCGCCGACGACGGCCTGCTGGTGCGGCTGCGTCTGATCGGCGGCGCGGTCTCCACGGCGTCGCTGCGCGCTCTGGTCGAGGTGGCTGAGACCTACGGCGACGGGCAGGTGCATCTCACCGGCCGCGCCAACCTGCAGGTGCGCGGGCTGCCGTCGGCCGACGGTGCGCTGCCCGGCGAGGTGCTGACCGCGCTGGAGGCGACCGGTCTGGTGCCGGCGCAGAGCCACGAGCTCGTACGCAACGTGATGGTCTCCCCGCAGACGGGGTTGTCCGGGGGCCGGGCCGACCTGCGCGGTGTGGCCGCCACCCTCGACCGGCTGCTGTGTGCCTCGCCGCGGTTGGCGGCGCTGCCGGGCCGGTTCCTGTTCGTGCTCGACGACGGTCGCGGCGACCTGGTCTCGCGCGAGTGCGACCTGGGCGTGGTGGCGCTCTCGGCCACCGAGGGGCAGCTGCGGGTCGGTGACTCGTGGGGGCCGGTCGTGCCGCTGGTCGAGGCCGCCTCGCGGATCGCCGCGCTCGCCTCCGACTTCCTGGACGTACGCGGCGAGGGCCCGTCCGCGCCCTGGCACGTCTCCGAGCTCGAACCCGAGCTCGACTCCGCCCTGATCGAGCCGTTCGTGGCCGACCCGCGGGTGCCCGCACCGGCCGCCGAGCTCGACTTCGGCGAGGTGCCCGGGGGAGAGCATGTCGCCGCGCCCGATGGCACCCTCGACCGGGCCGCGATCGAGGCGCTGGCCGAGAGGTCGCCGGAGGTCGTGGTGACACCGTGGCGCGGCGTACTCGTGCCGGCGCCGAAGGCACGGCCGACCCGGCGCTACGACTACATCGACCAGGGGCCGGCGATCTACGTCGACTCCTTCGCGACCATCCGGCGCGAGGCCGACCTCTCCGCGGTGCCGGCCGACGCCGAGCGGCTCGCGGTGCGGATGATCCACGGCAGCGGGCAGGTCGATCTGGCCGCTGACCTGGTCATCCACCCCGATCTCGTGAAGGCCGCCCGGGGTGCGCTGGAGGCCGGTGCGCCGATCCTGTGCGACGCGACCATGGTCGCCACCGGGGTCACCCGCAGCCGGCTGCCGCGCGACAACGAGGTGCTCTGCATGCTCGGCGACGACCGGGTGCCGGCGCTGGCCCGCGAGTGGGGCACCACCCGCACGGCCGCCGCGCTCTCCCTGTGGGAGCCCTATCTGGAGGGTGCCGTGGTCGCCATCGGCAACGCCCCGACGGCGCTGTTCCACCTCTTCGAGATGATCCTCGACGGCGGCCCGCGCCCGGCCGCCATCGTCGGTTGCCCGGTGGGCTTCATCGGTGCGGCGGAGTCGAAGGAGGCGCTCGCCTCCTTCGCCGACGACCACGGCATCGACATCCCCTTCGTCACCGTGCGCGGACGCCGCGGCGGCTCGGCGATGACCTCCTCCGCCCTCAACGCACTCGCCCAGGAGCAGGAATGACCAGCGCGACCCGTGGGAGCTTCACCGTCGTCGGCATCGGCCCCGGCGACCCCGAGCTGATCACCCTCAAGGCCGCCCGGCTGATCGGCGCCGCCCCGGTGGTGGCCTACCACGCCGGCGTGAGCAAGCAGTCGCACGCCCGCCGCATCGCCTCCGAGCTGATCCCCGCCGACGCGATCGAGGAGGAGCTGCGCTACCCGGTCACCACCGGCACCACCTCCCACCCCGGCGGCTATGTCGGCGCGATGGCCGAGTTCTACGAGTCGTGCGCCGTGCGGCTCTCCGCCCATCTCGACGCCGGCCGCGACGTCGTGCTGCTCGCCGAGGGCGACCCGCTCTTCTACGGCTCCTCGATGTATCTCCACGACCGCTTCAAGGAGATCTACTCGACGTCGGTGGTGCCCGGTGTGCCCGCCTTCGCAGCCGCGACCGCCGCGGTGTCCACGCCTCTGGTGCGCCAGACCGACGTGCTCACCGTGCTCCCAGGCACCCTGCCCGAGCCCGAGCTCGCCCGCCGCCTGGCCGACACCGAGGCCGCGATCATCATGAAGCTCGGCCGCACCTTCCCGGCCGTACGCTCCGCGTTGGCTGCTGCTGGGCGGCTCGACGGCGCCTGGTACGTCGAGCGCGCCTCGCAGCCCGAGGAGCGCTGGCTCCCGGTGGCTGATGTGGATCCGGACTCGGTGCCCTACTTCTCGCTCATCGTCCTTCCCGGCGACTCCCAGCCCCCCGCTGGTCGAGCCGGAGTCGTGAGGGACGAACGACTCCGGCTCGAGACCAACACGGTCGAATCGAGCGCCGGAGGGGACCGTGTTGGTCTCGACACCGGCTCGCTGGCGCTCGCCGGGCTCGACCAGCGGGCGAGCGGCGAGCTGCTCGTCGTCGGACTCGGCCCCGGCCCCGACGCCTGGCTGACCCCCGAGGTCAGCCAGGCTCTGGCCGAGGTCAACCACGTCATCGGCTACGCCCCCTACGTCAACCGCGTGCCCCAGCGCGAAGGCCTGCAGCGGCACGCCTCGGGCAACACCGTCGAGGTCGACCGGGCCCGGCACGCGCTCGACCTCGCGAAGGCGGGGGAGAAGGTCGCGGTCGTCTCCGGCGGCGACGCGGGGGTCTTCGGGATGGCCTCGGCCGTGTTCGAGGCCGCCGAGGACCCGGCCTATGCCGGCGTACGCATCCACGTGCTGCCCGGCGTCAGCGCCGTGCAGGCGGTGGCCGCCCGCGCCGGCGCCCCGGTCGGTGCCGACTTCGCGGTGATGTCGCTCTCCGACCGGCTCAAGCCGTGGGCCGTGGTCGAGGAGCGGCTGCGCGCGGTGGCCGCGGCCGATCTCGTGCTGGCGATCTACAACCCCGCCTCGCGCTCGCGCACCGAGCAGATCGCGACCGCCCGCGACGTACTCCTCGAGCAGCGCAAGCCCGACACCGTCGTCATCGTCGGCCGCGACATCGGCCGCGCGGAGGAGTCGCTGACCGTGACCACCCTCGGCGACCTCGATCCGGCCACGATCGACATGAAGTGCCTGGTCATCGTGGGGGCGAGCTCGACCCGGGTCACCGAGGCCGGGCAGGTCTGGACGCCGAGGTATGTGCGATGACAGCCCAGCCGACCGTCCACTTCGTCGGCGCCGGCCCCGGCGCGGCAGACCTCCTCACCGTGCGCGCGACGCGGCTGCTCGCGGCCGCAGACGTGGTGCTCTACCCCGGCACCTACCTCGACCCCGAGGTGCTCACGCACTGCAGCCCCGAGGCCGAGCTGGTCGACACCCAGGGCCTCGACCTCGACGAGATCACCGCGACGATCGTGGCCGCGGCGAGCGCGGAGAAGCAGGTTGTACGCCTCACCTCGGGTGACCCCTCGGTCTACTCCGCGCTCTTCGAGCAGACCCGGCGGCTGGCGGCGGCGGGGGTCACCTGGGAGGTGACCCCGGGCGTGCCTGCCTACGCGGCCGCGGCGGCGAAGGTCGGCTCCGAGCTGACCGTGCCGCTGGTGAGCCAGTCGGTGGTGCTGACCCGCACCCAGGCGCGCTCCTCGGCGATGCCGGAGACCGAGTCGCTGGCCGCGTTCGCGGCGACCCGTGCCACCCTCGTGCTCCATCTGGCGATCACCCGCATCCGTGGCCTGATGAGCGAGATCGAGCCGGAGTATGGCGCCGACTGCCCGGTCGTGGTCGTCTTCCGCGCCAGCCAGCCGGGCGAGCTCGTGCTGCGCGGCACGGTCGCGACCATCGCCGACCTGGTCGAGGAGGCCGGCCTGCGGCAGGCCGCCGTCATTCTCGTCGGCCGCGCCCTGACCGCGGTCGACACCGACGGTGGGGAATCGTGGCTCTATGCCGCCCACCGCGACCGCAGCGGGGCGAACAACTGATGGACCTCTACGACGCGATCAACCGCCGCCGCGACACCCGCGCCGAGTTCACCGGCGAGCCGGTCGACCCCGACGTGCTCGAGCGAGTGCTCTCCGCCGCCCACGCCGCCCCGAGCGTCGGCATGACCCAGCCGTGGGACTTCGTGCTGGTGCGCTCGACCGAGACGCTGCGTACGTTCCGCGAGCACGTCGCCACCGAGCGCGACGTCTTCGCCTCCTCCCTCGAAGGGGAGCGGTCGGAGACGTTCTCGAAGATCAAGATCGAGGGGATCTGCGAGTCGGGGCTCGGCGTGGTCGTCGGCTACGACCCGACCCGCGGCGGGTCCCAGGTGCTCGGCCGCCACGCCATCGCCGACGCCGGCCTCTACTCCACCGTGCTCGCCATCCAGAACCTCTGGCTCGCCGCCACCGCCGAAGGCCTCGGCGTCGGCTGGGTCAGCTTCTACCGCGAGGAGTTCCTGCGCGACCTGGTCGGCCTGCCCGACCACGTACGCCCCGTCGCCTGGCTCTGCGTCGGCCCCGTCGCAGACCTCCCCGAGGTGCCCGACCTGGAACGCTTCGGCTGGCGCCACCGCTCCGCGCTGTCAACGGTGGTGCACGAGGAGAGATTCGGGTAGGCGATCGGATCGAGGCGCGAAGGCCATCCTTACGCCACTTTATGCCATAAAGTGGCGTAAGATGGGGCTGTGGACCACTTTCCAGCAGGTTTCGCCATCGCGACGGAGCCCCGCGAGTGGCAGGGCGAGCCGGACCGTTCTGCGTCTCGACGCCAGCGGTTGTCTGCCCGTGGTCCTTACCAAGCTGCCGTTCCTGCTCGGATCGAGGATCTGATCCCGGCGGTCGGTGCGGAGATCCAGGCTGAGGCTGAAGATGCCGTGCGGGAGATCACTCGGTTCGATGCCCAGGTGACCGCGCTTGCTGAGCGGCGCTCTCTCGGTGAGGGAGACGACGCTGCGACGGAGCTGGCTCCGCTGGCCTCGGTGCTCTTGCGCACCGAGTCGGCGTCGTCTTCGCAGATCGAGGGTGTCACCGCCGGTGCCCGGGCCCTGGCGCTCGCTTCGATCGAGGCGAAGAGTGGTCCGAACGCCCAGCTCGTCACGGCCAACGTCCTTGCGATGCAGCGAGCGGTTGCGCTCGCCGACGACATCAGCGTCGACTCGATCCTCGCCGCCCACGACGCACTTCTCGCAGGACACGAGTACGCCGCGCCCGGACGATTTCGCACCTCTCAGGTATGGATCGGCAGCAACGCCGTGAGCCCGCACACGGCGTCCTTCGTTCCCCCTCACCACACGCGGGTGCCGGCAAGCATGGATGACTTGATCGCCTTCGTGAGAAGGGTGGACCTTCCGGTCCTGGTCCAGTGCGCGATCGCGCACGCACAGTTCGAGACGATCCACCCTTTCAACGACGGCAACGGACGTGTCGGTCGCACCCTTGTGCATGCGATGCTGCGTCACGCCGATGTGACGCACCGCCTGACAGTGCCGGTCTCGGCCGGTCTGCTGACCGACACGTCGGCGTACTTCGAGGCGTTGACGGCCTACCGCAGCGGCGATGTCGAGCCGATCGTCAGGCAGTTCGTCAACGCCTCCTTCCGCGCCATCCGCAACGGTCGCCACCTGGTTGACGATCTGGAGCGGGTATACGACGGCTGGGGGGAGCGCCTTCCCTCCCGCCGTGGATCAGCCGCACGACGGCTCCTGCCGCATCTGCTCAACCAACCGGCCGTGAACGTCGCCTACGTCGAGGCGGCGACAGGTGCAGCGATGTCTGCGGCTCAGCGGGCGGTCGAGCAGCTGGAAGACGCCAAGATCCTCACGCGCGTGGGCAGCGGCCAGCGCAACCGGGTGTGGCTCGCCAACGAAGTCATCGACGCGCTCGACGCCTTCGCCGAGCGCGTCGGTCGCCGCGGCTGAGCCACGGTCGCTGCCCGCGCGAGGAGTTCCTCCGCGACCTGGTCGGCCTGCCCGACCACGTACGCCCCGTCGCCTGGCTCTGCGTCGGCCAGGTCGAGGGCGTGCCAGAGGTGCCCGACCTGGAACGCTTCGGCTGGCGCCACCGCTCTGCGCTCTCGAAGGTGATCCATGAGGAGAGGTACGCAGCGCGGCAGCACTGATCGGTCACGGATTGGTGATCGTCAGTCCGGTGATGGTCCAGCTGCCGTCGACATCCATGGCTTGGCCCTGCGTGATCCCGAGGATCGGACACAGGAAGCCAGCGGGGTCGTCGGAGATGATCTGCGTCGACCCGTCGGGGGTGAAGGCGCCGGTGGCGTCGTCGAAGGTGCCGGCGATGTCGCCGGCAACGCTGAACGAGCAGCCGCCCGCCCCGACGAACATCGCCGCGTCGGTGATGGCGGCGGGGGAGACCGAGCCGACCTCGGCCCCGGTGACCGCAAAGCCCCAGGTGCCGGTCAGGTCGACCGTGACGTCGCCGCCCATCGACGAGGTGCACCCGCTGGTCGTGAGGTCGTCCCAGGTGGTGGCGGGTGTGCCGAAAGGTCTGCTCTGACTCGGGTCGAACAGGCTGCCCGACATGTCGAGCTGCGGACACGTGAAGCTGAAGCCGGACTCCACATGGGTGAACGTGACGTCGTGGCCGCTGAGGGTGACGAGGGGTCCGCCGTGTGGAGTGTAGGTGCCGGCCGCAGCCTGGGCGGGCTGGGACATCGCCGCGATGGTCGCGATGGCGAGTGCGCCGGCCGCGACTCCGGCGAGCACTGTGCTGGTGAACTTCCTCATGATGTTCTCCCTGGTGGTGGGGTTCATCCCGAGAGGTTCCTGCGCTCCATATCTGTCTGTCCGACCTCGAACGCTTCGGCTGGCGCCCCCGCTCCGCCCTCTCCTCGGTGATCCACGAGGAGAGGTACGCAGCGGCGTCATCCCCTATGCCAGGCTAGTCACCAGTCGTGGTCCGGTGGCGGGTTGGACGGCGTTGCTGTGTCCGGCGCTTCGGGGGCTGGTAGCGGACAGCGGCCGGCGACGCACTTCGCCAGGTCCGCAGGATCGAATGTAAAGCCCGGCGTTCCTTGGTGGACACGCAGAGGGTTGTTCGGGCCGGAGGCCATCGCGGTGACGAGCGAGTCGAGATCTTCGATGGCGCCACAGCCAGTGAATGGTGGGATGTCCACGCCAGTCGAGTCCGGCAGCATCCGGCCCTCGTCATCGTGGTAAGGCGACACGTACTCGGCGGGATCGAGGGGGGCATGCAGGGGGACGACCGTCCCGTCACCCTTTTCGTGACCGTCGCGTTGGCTCAGGTATCCCCCAGCCAACGCTTGGTAGCCCTGCTCCCCCCACAATGCGATGTCGACGGGACGGGACGTCCGGCAGTTCGGGCCGAGGTCAACGGACCTGCCGTCGACCTTGAGGTCCTCGAGCCGGATGTCAACCTGTCCCTCGAGCAGGGTGCGGTAGAAGACTGCGCAGTTCTTTCCTGTGGGCGCCTTGTATCCGGTGGGGTTCCACACATGCACGGTCCACGGCGGGATCGTGGATCCCAGCCTGGTCATCGACATCCGCAGGGTCACCGTGGCGGGAATCGACCCGAACGCCAATAGGTTCACCTGGACCTCGGGGAACTCGCCGATATTGCCCAGTGGATAGGTGGTGCCCTCGGGCGTCTTGTGAGGCTCAGGGGAGAGGACGACGAGCTGGGACCTGACGTACTGCGTGCGCTCCTCGGGTGGGCGGTTTGGGACACAAGAGTCTGGCAGTGGTTCGAAGGGCCAGGCGACCCTGAGAAGCCCCCCGTAGGCGTCCGGTGTCTGCCCGACCGGACACCGTGCGAGGGTGCTCCCGTTTCTGCACGCGTCGAACATCCCGTAGTACAACAGGCCCCACACCGGGTTGTCAGGGCCAATCGTGATGCTCATCTTCGCGCGCTGCGTCGAGATGATCTGAGTCGAGGTGATAGGGCCACTGGCGCTGTGCTTCGTCCGGTCCGGGAGGTCGTCCTCGGGCGCAGCCGCTCCGGTCGGCACCGTCGCCAGTAGACAGACCATCGCCAGCGCGGCGACCCTCCATCCCCGTCGTGGGGCGGTCGACGCGCTTCCGCGGTGCGCGCTGCTCACAACGCTCTTCTCTGCTCGTGTGTGACCCAGGAGGACCGTTGTCAGCCAATTGGTGTCGGTGGCGGTCCGGTCAGAGCGTGCTCCGGCACGGCGGCGAGGGATACGCATGAAGAGTTCCTCAGGTGATCGGGTCCGGCGAGGACCGTGCGGGTGTCCGCCATCAGTTAAGACCGCGAATGTGGCGAGCGCCACAGAACGATGGAACGAGGGCCGCTGATTCGAGGAAACTTGTCACGCGCGTGACAAGTTTTCCCAGGGGCGTGGGTGTTGGTCAGTGGCTGCCGATCATGGGTTGCTGATCGTCACACTGCTGATCGTCCAGATGCCGCTCTCAACACTGATGCTCTGACCTTGGGCTAGGCCGAGGATCCCGCAGATGAAGCCGACAGGAACGTCGGCGATGGTTAGGCTTGACCCGGTGGCGGTGAACACTCCACTTGTATCGTCGAAGACGCCGGTGATCTCGCCGGTGATGTTGAACTCGCAGTCAGCTGCGGAGAAGAACATGTCTGCGTCAATGAGGGTGGCGGTCGACTCCGAACCAACCTCGGGCCCAGTGATCGCAAATCCCCAGGTACCGGTCATATCGAACGTGGTGTCGCCGAAGATCGAATTGAAGCAACCGCCGTCGACAAGTTGGTTCAAAGTGATGGCGCTCGTCCCGAATGGTCTACTGAGACCGGGGTCGGTGAGGGAGCCCTGCAGGTCGAACTGTTCGCAGATGAACGTCTGACCGGCGTCGTCGAACGTGAAGGCGACGTCGTTGCCGATCATCACCGTGGCAGGCACACCGTGTGGCGTGTAGGTGTTGGCCGAGGCCTGGGAAGGCGACGTGGCCGCAAGGGTGGCGATCGCGAGCGCCGCAGCGCCGATTCTGGCGAGCACTCGGTTGGACAGTTTTGTCATGACTGGCCTCCTGTGGGGATGAAATAGGGGTCTGTGTCGGCGGTCATTGGCACCGACACAGACCCCTGATGGGATGATCAGCTCCTGTCGATCACGGGTTGGTGATGGTCAGGCCCGCGGCCGTCCAGCTCCCGTCCACGGAGATGTGCTGACCCTTCGCGACGCCGAGGAGGGTGCAGACGAAGCCGACCGGGTCGTCGGAGATGACCAGGGTCGACGCGGTCGGCGTGAACACACCGGTCGAGTCGTCGAATTCGCCGGTGACGCCGCCCGCGACGTTGAAGTCGCAGCTGGCCGCCGAGACGGACGCAGTCACATCGCTGAGCGCGGCGGGCGAGACCGAGCCGACCTCCGCCCCGGTGATCGCGACGTCCCAGGCACCGGTCGGCTCGACGGTGGTGTCCCCGGCGATCGGGTTGGTGCAGCCACTGGACGTGAGGTCGTCGAGCGTGCCGGCGGAGTCACCGAAGGCCCGACTGGTGCCGGAAGCGGTGATGCTTCCCTCCAGGTCGAACACGTCGCAGGTCAGGGTCTGGCCGGCGTCGTCAGCGGTGAAGGCGACGGTGTCGCCGACGAAGGTGACCGGGTCCGGGCCGGTCGGCGTGTAGCCGTCGGCCGCCGCCTGGGCGGGTGCCGACATGGCCGCGACGGTGCCGACAGCGAGTGCTCCGGCGGCGAGACCGGTGAGCACGCGGTTGGTGATCTTCTTCATGGTGTTTCTCCTTGTGTGTTGGGTTGAGTCCGAGCGGTTCAAGCCAGACCCGCGCGGGGGTTGGAGATCTGAAGGTCGAGGGTGTTGTCGGAGCCCGGCACCAGGGCGTTGACCGGCACGGAGCCGAACGTCGGGAAGAAGCCGGGGATGTCGAGGAAGTTCAGCGGCGTGCAGCCGGTGAAGCTCCCGATCGTGTAGCTAGAGGTGACCCGGCCGCCGCCGTTGACGGTGAAGAACTCACCCTCGGGAGTGCTGGCGGTGATGGAGACGGGGTCGGCGGTGTGGCAGCGGCTGCCGACCGCGAGCGGCCACCAGACGCCGAACACCTTGGCCTCGACGTCGCTCAGCCTGATGTCGTACGCCACCGTCGAGGTCAGCGTCGACTTGCCGAGCTGGTCGGTGGGCACGATGGCGCCGGTGAGCTCGCCGACCTGGGTCATGGTGACCGTGGCGCGGGCCGGGATGCCGAAGACGTCGAAGCTCATCGTCTTCTGCGGGATGTCGAGGGAACCCCCGACGATGTGGCCGTTGGTGACGTCGAGCGTCGACTCGAGCACCGAGGGGCCCAGGTCCATCGAGGCGTCGACCTGGGCACCGATGTGCGTCGTACCGACGGCGTCGAAGTCGATGTCGAGCGTCGGGTTCTCAGCTGCTTGGGCAGCGGGTGCCCCCGTGAGCAACGCGGTGGCCACGAGAGCAGCGAAAGCCGTGGCGACCCACGTGCGGCGACGGGGTAGAGGCTGGGTTCTCACGATCTCCCCTTGCGGTATGGGATGGACGTGATCGAACCGAGCGTGGCCCGACCACAACTGCGATGACGTCACCATTGAGGGGGCTGCGAGCGATCGCTGACAAGCAGGTCGTGGCCGAGGAGACCGGGAGCGGGCCAAAACTGTCAGATGGGTGACAGTTTTGATTCGAAGAGCAAAAGTTGTGATGCCCATCACAACTTTTGCAGGTATTTGCGCGCACTGTCTCTGCGCCTCTGGACGCATGGGTCTGTGAGGTCCTTCACTGCTGATGGATGACGTCCCTCGTGCGGCTCCCCAGGTCGCGACTCAACGAGGGGCCGACGCGGAGGAGAGCTGTGACCCCGATGGCACGAAAGAAGACGGACACCTTCACCGGCACGATCCCGAGAAGGCCTCGCCCCACCCCACGCATCACCCTGTCGCCGCCGACCGACCCGATCGCCCGGGAGATCGTGGTGGCCTGCCGGCCACGGGCGCGCAAGCTGTCGCGTCGTATCGCCCATCGCATCTGCCACGAGGTGGACGCCTTCAGGGATCCGCGGGTGCACGACGTCATCGAGCAGGCGCTCGACGAGGCGGTCACCCTGTTCATCGACGCGATGTCGGGGGCGCCGGTGCGCGGCCACAGCGTCGCCGACGTCTATCGACACCTCGGCAGCCTGGAAGGGAGGGCCGGTCACAACCTCGACGCGATGCGGGCCGGGCACCACATCGCCACCCAGGAGTCGTGGCGGGAGATGACCGCGATCGCCCACGAGCTGCACCTGCCGATGACGATGGTGGGCTATCTGGCCGAGTCGCTCATGGACTACCAGTGCCAGCTGCTCGACCACGCGATGCACGGCTTCACCGAGCCCACCGCACCGGTCGACCCCCGGCTCGCGCTCCTCGCGGCGCTTCTCGGAGCCGCGCCGGTCGAGGGACTGGAGGTGCTCGCGGGGCGCGCCGGCTGGGCGCTCGCCGACCGCGTGGTCGTGGCGGTGATGCCGGGCGGATCGCTCTCGTCCGAGCTCAGCTCGCCGAGCTCACACCTGCTCGTCGGGTCGAGCCAGGGCGCCCTGATCGTGGTCGGACCCGCACGCGAGCTGCACGCTTGCGCCCAGGAGGTCGCCGCCGCGACCGACCACGCGATCGCGGTCACCTGGGAGGTGCGGCTCGAGGAGACCCAGGACGCCGTACGTTGGGGACTGCGAGCGCTCGCGCTGCTCTCCGAGCAGGTCATCCACGCCTCCGAGGACGGCATCGTCTGGTGCACGGCCTACCAGGCGGAGCTGTGGCTCCACGCCGACCCGACGCTGCGCCGCTTCACCGACGAGCAGCTGCTCGCACCCCTCCTGGACGAGACCCCCAAACGGCGCCTCGCGCTCGCCGAGACCATGCTGGTCTGGCTCCGCACCCGCCCCAGCGCCCCCATCGTCGCCGAGCAGCTCACCGTGCACGAGCAGACCGTGCGCCACCGCCTCAAGCGGATCAAGGAGATGTTCGGCCACCGCCTCAGCGACCCTGCTGAGGCCGTCGGTCTTCTCGCGGCGCTGGAGTCGACCACACCCCGCTGGCGTCGGGACCTCGCCAGCTGACGGACCTCGTTGGTCGAGCTTGCCAGACCTCCCTGCCGGAAACTTTCTACGACAGCGACTCGAGGGGCCGTCGACCCGTTCTGCACGGTCTTCTCGATGGACCCCGGAGTCAAGGACGGCCTACGGCCGCCGGCTACGCCGGCCGCTGACGCGGTCCTGGACACCGGGATCCATCGAGAAAAGATTTGGCTGTATATCGGGGCGACGGCCCGGGTGTGGCCGACACTTCATGTTGCTTCGCTGCCGCATCGAAAACCCTGTTTGACCTGGGGAAATAGGTAGATTTTGTGGGGTCGAGAGAGTAAAATCAGAGGTAGTTGGGACAGGCTTTGAGAGGGGCATCAGGTGAGTGTCGGACGCGGGATCGATCACTGGGGAAACAACCCCGGCGACTCGCTCACGGACACCTTGGACGCCGTCGACTCCTCCCTCGACCGGCTGCTCGCGTCGGACCCGATCTATTGGGATGTGAAGCAGAAGAAGACCGTCCTGGCGTGGCTGGAGAAGGTCGAGGCCCGGCAGGCCGCCCTTCGACTTCGAGTGCTCGCTTCTGCGGGTGACATCGCCGCCGAGACCGGCGACAAGGACGCCTCGGCGTGGATGCGTGCCGAGCTGCTCGTCGACAAAGGGACTGCTCGGACCCAGATCAAGCTCGCTGCGGGTGTAGCGACGTACGAGCTGGTCGCTGACGCCCTGGCGACCGGCGACGTCTCCCAGGTTAAAGCGCGGGTGATCACCAAGGCCCTCGCTGACATCGGAACCAACCCGGTCGCGACCACTGAAGACCTGGCTCTCGCGGAGAAGCTCCTGGTCGACTACGCGACCCGGCTGACCGCCAACGAGCTACGCATCATCGGCAAACGAATCCTGGCCGAGATCGACCCGGCCCGGTTCGAGGACGCCGAAGCCAAAGCACTCCTCGCCGAAGAAGAACGCGCCCACCAGAGAACAGCACTGCGGATCTGGGACAACCACGACGGGACAGTTGGCTTCGACGGGGTCCTCCCGGCCTCGGTCGGTTACCGGTTCAAGACCCAGGTCGAAGCCTGGGCCCAACCGCGCAAGCAACAGCTCGTCGAGAAAGGTTCTCCGCTGCCGCCCTGGGGGCGACTGATGGGCCAAGGGTTCGCGCGGCTGCTGGAGACCATCGACCCCGACGCGCTTCCCAGGCATGGCGGCGACGCAACCACGGTCAACGTGGTGATCTCCCTCGACGACCTCCGCAAAGACCTCGGCACCGCGACCCTCGGGTTCGACGACGTCAACGGCCCACGATCTCAGCGGCCGAGGCGCGGAAGATGGCCTGCAACGCCGCGATCATCCCCTGGGTCCTCGGCACCGACGGCCAGGTCCTCGACGCGGGACGTACGAGCAGGTTCTTCCAACCCATCCAGCGCAAGGCGCTCCGGTTACAGCAGAAGTGCTGCCGGGCAGAGGGGTGCGACATGCCGCCGGAGTGGTGCGACCCGCACCACCTGGACCCATGGTCAGCAGGTGGGAAGACCGATCTGAAGGACGGCGTCCTTCTCTGTCCACACCATCACCGACTGGCCCACGCGCCAGCCTTCACCCACGAGCGGTTTCCCGACGGCACGATCAGATTCACCCGCCGACCCTAGACGATCGACCCATGGGCTGACGTGTGTCCCGGCGTACGCGGCTTCGCCGGTCCGGAAGGATCGGCGCGACCGGCAGATCGGGCGGTTCATGGACTTCGTGCTGGTCCGGGAGGACTACGACCGGGCCAAGCCGCACCCGGAGCCCTATCTGGCCGGGTTGAGGCGGTTCGGTGCTACCGCGGAGGAGGCGTTGGTCGTCGAGGACGCCTCCCGAGGACTGGCTTCGGCGGTCGCCGCGGGCATCGACTGCGCGGTCGTACGCAACGAGTTCACCGCGGATCAGGACTTCTCGGCGGCCACCCATCGGATCGACAGCTTGGCCGAGGTGACGGGCATCGTCCGCGCGTGAGCTGCTACTCGGAGCGCTGAAAGGCCCACTGCACGACCGTGCGCTGGGGTGCCCAGCCGCGGAAGGTGCCGATCGAGTCGACGGACTCCACCGAGATCCGGGTCAGCTCGCCGCCGTGCTCGGCGTGCTGCTTCGTGAGGAGCTGCTCGGTCTCCAGGGTGACGCCATGGACGACGATCCGGCCGCCGGGTCGGAGCGCGGAGAGGCAGGCGTCGAGCACGCCGGGGCGGGTCGCGCCGCCGCCGATGAAGACAGCGTCGGGGGTGGGCAGGTCGGACAGCGCGTCGGGTGCGCGGCCTTCGACGACGCTCAGGCCGGGGGTGCCGAGGTGGACGGCGTTGCGGGTGATCCGGGCTGCCCGCTCGGGGTGGCTCTCGACGGCGGTCGTCGTGCACGTCGGGTGCGCCCGCATCCACTCGATGCCCACCGATCCGGCGCCGGCTCCGACGTCCCACAGGTGTTGCCCCGGGGCCGGGGCGAGACGCGCGAGGGCCGATGCCCGCAGGTCGCGCTTGGTCAGTTGACCGTCGTGCTCGAAGGCGTCGTCGGGCAGGCCGGCGACCCAGGTCGTGGGGAACGACTGTGTTGGTCTCGACACGCCTCCGCCCAGGGGCTCCGGCGGCTCGACCGACGGGCCCCCGTCGGGCAGGCCGGCGACCCAGGTCGTGGGGAACGACTGTGTTGGTCTCGACACGCCTCCGCCCAGGGGCTCCGGCGGCTCG
This sequence comes from Nocardioides albertanoniae, assembly GCF_006716315.1. NCBI lineage: Bacteria > Bacillati > Actinomycetota > Actinomycetes > Propionibacteriales > Nocardioidaceae > Nocardioides > Nocardioides albertanoniae. Next base: position 1,556,675 of record NZ_VFOV01000001.1, read on the forward strand.
ACCGGCGGGTGGCCCCCGTCGAGCGGCTCCGGCGGTTCGACCGACGGGCCCCCGTCGGTTGAGCCGGACCCGCGAGGAACGAGCGGGTCCGTGTCGAAACCAACACGGTCGGCTTCACACTCGATCGCGACGATGTTGAGCTGCGGGGACGCGCCCGACCAGGTGGCGGCGGTGGCGGCGCGGGCGGTCTCCGTCTCTGCGCCCAGGTCACCCAGCACGGTCATCGTCGAAGCGTCGAAACCGGCGGTGACCAGCAATTTTGCGATCTTCTCCGGTGTCGAGCCGTCGGATGAGAGGGCGAGGATGCGGCGGCCGGGGGAGCGCTCGCGGGAGACCAGGGAGACGTCGCGGCCGACGAGGCTGACGACCGCGCACGACTCGGCCGCCCAGCCCATCCGGGCGCGGGCGAGGGCGACGGAGGAGACGGCCGGCTCGATGCGTACGGACTCACGCCCGAGGGCCGAGATCAGGGTCGTGCCGATGCCGGAGACCAGCGGGTCGCCGGAGGCGAGCGCGACGACCGAGGTGGTCGGCAGCGACTCGAGCAGAGCCGGCAGCCCCTCGCGCAACGGGCTCGGCCAGGGCTCGCGCCGCTGGCCGGCGACGTCGGGCACCATGTCGAGGTGGCGCTTGCCGCCGAGGAGCACGCCGGCGTCGCGGATCAGCCGCTGGTGGCGTACGGGAATCTCGTCCCAACCTCCGGCACCGATGCCCACGACGACGATCATGGGGCCAGAGGCTACAGTGACCGCACAGTCGCGAGGTGCCCCGACCGCCCAGCCGACGGATCCGTGCAGGAGCCGACGGTGACGGTGCGAAGGGAGAATCTGGGAAGCCGGTGAGAGTCCGGCACAGGCCCGCTGCGGTGAGTCGAGCCCCATCCGTGGGGCCTCGGCAAGTCCGAAGACCGGCCTCGCGACCATCCAGTCAATGCGATAGGGAGCGGGAGCCTCTCATGCCGGTGCACTACCCATTTTCTGCCGTCCTCGGCTGCCAGGCCGACTCTGCCGACGGGCTCGACGACATGGGCCTCGCGCTCGTGCTCACCACGATCTCCCCGGAGATCGGCGGCGTGCTCGTGCGCGGCGAGAAGGGCACGGCCAAGTCGACGGCCGTACGCGGCCTGGCGGCCGTGCTGCCCTCGATCTCGGTCTACGCGGGCGATCGGTTCTCGATCGACCCGGCCGACGGCTCCGCCGAGTCGCCCGACGGTCCGTTCGGCGCCGCTGCGGCCGTGGAGAGCCGGCCGGTGCGGCTGGTCGAGCTGCCCGTGGGGGCCAGCGAGGACCGGGTCGTCGGCTCGATCCACCTGGAGAGCGCGCTCTCGCGTGGAACCGTCGAGTTCGAGCCGGGGCTGCTCGCCCGCGCCCACCGTGGGCTGCTCTACGTCGACGAGGTCAACCTGCTCCACGACCACCTGGTCGACCTGCTGCTCGACGCCGCCGCGATGGGCCGGGTCTCGGTCGAGCGCGACGGCGTCTCCGTCTCGCACGCGGCGCGCTTCGTGCTGATCGGCACCATGAACCCCGAGGAGGGCGAGCTGCGCCCGCAGCTCCTCGACCGTTTCGGGCTCACCGTCGAGGTCGCGGCGCCGCGCGATCCTTCCCTCCGCGCCGAGGTCGTACGCCGCCGGATGGCCTTCGACCTCGACGCCGCCGCGTTCGCCGAGCGGTTCGGCCCGGGTGAGCGGGCGCTGACCGCGCGGATCGCCGAGGCGCGTGAGCTGGTCGGCAAGGTGCGTCTGACCGAGGCCGGGCTGCTCAAGATCGCCGAGGTGTGCGCCGCGTTCGAGGTCGACGGGCTGCGCGCCGACATCGTCACCGCCCGCACCGCGGTCGCCCACGCCGCCTGGGCAGGTCGCTCCGAGGTGACGCGTGCCGACATCCGGCGGGCCGCGCTGCTCGCCCTGCCGCACCGGCGCCGGCGCAACCCGTTCGACGCTCCCGGGCTCGACGAGGACCTGCTCGACCGGATCCTCGGCGACGACGAGCTGCCTCCTGAGCCGCCGGAGGGTGGGCCGGACGATGGCTCGGACGACGGCTCGGGTGACGACTCTGTTGGTCTCGACACGCCTCCGCCTAGCGGCTCCGACGGCTCAACCGACGGGGAAGACAGCTCCGACGGATCGGCCAGCGGGGACGACGGGTCCGACGGGGGAGAACCCCTGTCGGTCGAGCCCGCGAGCGAAGCGAGCGCCGAACCAGACGGCAACAGCGAGACCAACACAGACGCTCCCGCGGACGACCAGCCCCCAAACGAGCCCCAGGCTCCTTCAGGCGTCGCCCCCGAGTCCGTCACCTCCGCGGCTCAGGCCTACCGCCCCCGCCTGCTGACCGTGACCGGCCTCGGCACGGGCCGCACCGGCGGCCGGAGCAAGGCGATCGGCAGCAGCGGCCGCCGGATCGGCGCGACCGAGGGCGGCCGAGGCGGGCTGCACCTCGTCGAGACGCTCAAGGCCGCGGCAGGCAAGCAGGCCGCCCGGGGGCGTACGACCGGACGGGTCGAGCTGCGCACCGAAGACCTGCGCACGGCCATCCGCGAAGGTCGCGAGGCCAACCTGGTGCTCTTCTGCGTCGACGCGTCGGGCTCGATGGCCGCGCGCAAGCGGATGGCACAGGTGAAGGCGGCCGTGCTCTCGCTGCTGCTCGACGCCTACCGGCGTCGCGACAAGGTCGGGATGGTCACCTTCCGCGGCGAGGGCGCCGAGGTGGCGCTGCCGCCGACCGGGTCGGTCGACCTCGCGGCGGCCCGCCTCGACGAGATCCCCGCCGGGGGGCGTACGCCGCTGGCCGAAGGCCTTCTCGAGGCCGCCCGGGTGCTGCAGCGCGAGCAGCTGCGCGACCCCGACCTGCGGCCCTTGCTGGTGGTGGTCACCGACGGCCGCGCCAACTCGCGCACCCATGGGAAGGCTGCCGTGAAGCGCTCGCAGCAGGCCGCCGCGTACGTCGCCGGTCTGGGTGTCACCACCGTCGTCATCGACTCCGAGAGCGGCCCGATGCGGCTCGGGCTGGCGCGCGAGCTGGCCGGTCACCTGGGCGCCGAGCACGTGCCGGTCGCCGAGGTCAGCGCCGAGGCGTTGACGTCGGCCGTGCACGGATACACCACTGTTGGAAAGGGAGCAGCCTGATGCCGAAGGGACAGCCGCTCAACGTGCCCGACGACGGGCTCACCACGCGTCAGCGCCGCAACCGGCCGCTGGTGATGGTGCACACCGGGCCGGGCAAGGGGAAGTCGACCGCCGCGTTCGGGCTCGCGCTGCGCGGGTGGAACCAGGGCTGGCGGATCGGGGTCTTCCAGTTCGTGAAGTCGGCCAAGTGGCGCATCGGCGAGCAGACCGTGCTCGAGCGCCTGGGTGCTCTGCACGAGGAGACCGGCGAGGGCGGCCCGGTCGACTGGCACAAGATGGGCTCGGGCTGGTCGTGGTCGCGCAAGCAGGGCGACGCCGAGGATCACGCCGCCGCGGCCGCCGAGGGCTGGGCGGAGATCAAGCGTTGCCTGGCTGCGGAGACCTACGACCTGCTCGTGCTCGACGAGTTCACCTACCCGATCAAGTGGGGCTGGGTCTCCGCCGAGGAGGTCGCCTCCGAGCTCGCGGCGCGGCCCGGGCGCCAGCACGTCGTGATCACCGGGCGTGACGCCGACCCGGCGCTGCTCGAGGTGGCCGACCTGGTCACCGAGATGACCAAGATCAAGCACCCGATGGATGCCGGCCAGAAGGGGCAGAAGGGCATCGAATGGTGACCCTGCCTCGGCTGGTGGTCGCGGCTCCCTCGACGGGCTCGGGGAAGACGACGATCGCCACCGGGTTGATGGCGGCGCTGCGCGCCTCCGGTCACGAGGTCAGCGGGCACAAGGTCGGGCCCGACTACATCGACCCGGGCTATCACGCGCTCGCCACCGGGCGTCCGGGCCGCAACCTGGACCCGCACCTGGTGGGCGAGTCGCGGGTGGTTCCGTTGCTGCTCCACGGTGCGGCCGGGGCCGACGTGGCCGTCATCGAGGGGGTCATGGGGCTCTACGACGGCCGCCTCGGCACCTCCGGGTTCGCCTCGACCGCTCACGTCGCCGCGCTGACCTCCTCGCCGGTGGTGCTGGTGCTCGACGTCGCCCGGATGTCGCGCTCCGCCGCCGCGATCGCCGCCGGGATGGCGGTCTTCGACCCGTCCGTACGCATCGGGGGAGTCGTGCTCAACCGGTGTCGTCCGGGGCGCAACGCCGACGAGATCACCGGCGCTCTGGAGCAGCACGGTCTGCCCGTGCTCGGGATGCTGCCGCCCGACGAGACGCTGGCGACTCCGTCGCGCCACCTCGGGCTCGTGCCCGTCGACGAGCGGGCGGAGTCGGTCGCGCTGATCGAGCGGCTGGGGGAGCAGGTCGCTGCGCATCTGGATCTTGCCGCTCTGCTGGACGTTGCGCGGTCGGCGCCTGGGCTCGAGGGAGATGCCTGGGATCCGGTGCTGGCGTTGCGCGGGGACGACTGTGTTGGTTTCGAAACGGCGTCGTTCGTTCCTCACGACGCCGGCTCGACCGACGGGGCCACCCCTGTCGGTCAAGCAGCTCCCGTCGGTCGAGCCGCGAGCGCCAGCGAGCGTGTCGAGACCAACACAGTCGAGGACCAGAGTGATCGCCCCGTGATCGCCGTCGCCGGCGGACGCGCGTTCACGTTCCGCTACCCCGAGACCGAGGAGCTCCTGGAAGCAGCAGGCTGCGACTTACACCCCTTCGACCCGCTCACCGACCCCGCGCTCCCCGAGGGCACCAGCGGGATCTACCTCGGTGGCGGCTTCCCCGAGATGTACGCCGCCGAGCTCGCCGCCAACCGGTCGCTGCTCGCCGACCTCCGGACCGCGGTGGAAGCCGGGATCCCGACGGTCGCCGAGTGCGCCGGACTGCTCTATCTGGCCGAGTCGCTCGACGGCACTCCCATGGCCGGCGCCCTCCCCGCCCACGCAGCGATGAGCGAACGACTCACTCTGCGCTACCCCGTCGCAACCGCCGCCTCCGACTCCCTCCTCACCCGCGCCGGCGAGGAGGTCACCGGCCACGAGTTCCACCGCACCGCCACCTCGCCCGCCGCCGGCACCGAGGCGGCCTGGACCGTCGACGGCGCACCGACCGGATTCAGCAGCGACACGGTGCATGCGGCGTACCTGCACGTGCACTGGGCCGGATACCCGCACCTCGCCCGCCGTTTCGCCGACGCCGCACGTTCGTTCGCCCCCGTCGGTCGAGCCGCGAGCGCCAGCGAGCGTGTCGAGACCAACACAGTCCTCTCGAGCGCGACAGTTGACCGTGTTGGTCTCGACACGCCTCCGCCTAGCGGCTCCGGCGGCTCGACCAGCGGGGTTGCTGATCCGCTGCGACACCACGGAGACGTCGAAGTCGGCAAGGGGCTGCTCGACTTCGCGGTGAACGTCTACCCGGGCGAGCGGCCGAGCTGGCTCGACGAGGCGCTCCACGAGTCGCTCGCCTCGACGGCCTATCCCGACGAGGAGCCCGCACGCGCTGCGCTGGCCAAGCACCACGGCCGCGAGCGTGCCGAGGTGCTGCCGACGGCGGGGGCGGCGGAGGCGTTCACTCTCGTCGCGCGAGCACGGCCGTGGCGGAAGCCTGTCGTCGTCCATCCCCAGTTCACCGAGCCGCACGCGGCGCTCGAGCAGGCCGGTCACAGCGTCACCGAGGTGCGTCTGAGCGCCCGGGACGGGTTCGCACTCGACCCGGCCGCGGTGCCCGACGACGCCGATCTGGTCGTCGTCGGCAACCCGACCAACCCGACCGGCGTGCTCCACCCGGCAGCCAGCCTCCGCGCCCTCGTCCGCCCAGGGCGGCTGGTCGTGGTCGACGAGGCGTTCATGGATGCGGTGCCCGGCGAGCCGGAGACGCTCACCACCACCCGCGACGACGGCCTCCTGGTCATCCGCAGCCTCACCAAGCACTGGTCGATCCCCGGTGTCCGCGCCGGCTACGTCGTCGGCGACCCGGCCGCGGTAGGTGACCTCGAGGCCGTGCGTACGCCCTGGTCCGTCTCGTCCACGGCAACCGCCGCGATGCTCGCCTGCGCCACCGAGCGCGCGAGCGCCGAAGCCCGCGAGCGCGCCGAGCGGATCGTGGCCTGGCGCGACCACCTCGAGGCGGGTCTGCGGGCCCAGCAGATCGAGCACGTCCCCTCGACGGCCTCCTTCGTCCTCGCCCGCCCGGGCGCCGGCGTCCGTGAGCTTCTGCGCGACGAAGGCGTCGCCGTACGCCGCGCCGACACCTTCCCCGGCCTCGATCCGGAGTGGGTGCGGATCGCCGTACGCCCGCCGGAGAAGACCGACCGCCTGCTGTCGGCGCTGAGCAGGTGCAAGCGATGACGCCGTGTGCTGCCCAGCGTGCGCCCAGGCGCACCTCTGGCAGCACACCGCGGGCGGTTGGGATTCTCCTTGGGTTTGTGCTTGATCGTCTTGTCGGGGATCCGCGGCGGTTTCATCCGGTTGCCGGGTTCGGCACGGTGGCGGCTCGGGCCGAACGCGCCTGGTATGCCGACGATCGAGCCCGAGGCGTCCTCCACACCGTCACCTTGGTCGGGGGAGCGGTGGTCCTCGGCGCCGCCGCGGAGCGGGTCGTTCCCGGCCGCGCCGGACGGATGCTGCTGACCGCCGCCGCGACCTGGGCGGTGCTGGGCGGACGCTCGCTGGAGCGGGAGGCGCTGGCCGTCCATGCGCATCTCGCCGCCGACGACCTGCCGGCGGCGCGTGAGCAGGTGACCCGCCTGGTGGGTCGCGACACCGCCGCCCTCGACGCCTCCGAGGTGACCCGCGCGGTCGTCGAGAGCGTCGCCGAGAACACCTCCGATGCGGTCGTCGCGCCGCTGGTCTGGGGAGCGATCGGGGGAGTCCCCGGCCTGCTCGGCTACCGCGCCGCCAACACGCTCGACGCCATGGTCGGCCACCACAACGAGCGCTACGAACGCTTCGGCTGGGCCAGCGCCCGGCTCGACGACCTGCTCAACCTGCCCGGCTCCCGGCTGTCGGGCGTGCTCGCGACGGCGGCCGCGCCGAGCGGCGCGGGCGCTGCCGTACGCGCCTGGCGACGTGACGCCGCCTGGCACCCCAGCCCCAACGCCGGGGTCGTCGGGGCCACCTTCGCGGGCGCGCTGGGCGTACGGCTGGGCGGCACCAACACCTACTACGGCACCCGCGTCGAGCACCGCGCCGTCATGGGTGACGGCCGCGCGACCGAGCCCGCCGACATCCCCCGCTCTACCCGGCTGGCCCGCCGGGTCGGCATCGGCGCGGCGCTGGTCGCGGCGGCGTACGTGGCGTCCGGCCGGATCCGCTGGCCGAGCCGCCGGAGCCGCTAGGCGGCCGAGCGAAGCGAGGGCGGCGGAGGCGTGTCGAGACCAACGCAGTTCTATCGGGCGCGGCAGGGGACTGTGTTGGTCTCGACACGCTCGGCCGCGGGCGGCCTCGCGGCTCGACCGGCAGTGGTGGTCGCGGCGGCGTACGTGGCCGTCGCTCAGCGTCCGTGACGGAAGGCCCGAGCCAGCACCGCGGGCGGAGCATCAGCGATGCCTGGTCCGCCCTCGCCGGCCCAGCGGGCCAGGGCGTCGGCGACCCGTGCCGTGCCGACCCGGGCGACCCAGACGGGCCGGGCGCCGCTCCGCCGGCCCTCCGGTGAGGGGCCGACGACCACGACGTCGGCCTTCTCGCAGGGGCCGAGGCAGTCGGCGACGCGCACCGTCGCCGACTCCCCGGCCGCCTGGCTCAGGGTCGTGAGCACCGCCTCGTGGTCGACCCCGGGCGACTTGCGCTCGGTGCCGCAGCAGCATCCGCGGCAGACCGTCAGCGTCGGCCGCCCAGCAACGGGGCGGGTCACCCCTCGCACGCCTCGCAGTCAGGGCCGTTCTCGATCGCGCAGACCTCGGCGTCGCTCCAGTCGTCCCAGCTCAGGTCGTCGATGGCGTCGGTGGTGGTCGTGGTGGTCGGGTTCTCGTTCATGGTCATGCCTCTCGTGAGCCGGATCAGTTCTTGGGGGTCTGCTTGCTGGCCTGGATCCCGGCCCGCGAGCGCAGGTAGTACAGGCTCTTGATGTTCGGGTCGAGCAGCGCGATCTTGTGGATCTTGCTGATGTACTGCGGGGTCGCGTCGGCCTGGAAGAACAGGTTGAGCGACTGCGCCTGGTCGATGTAGACCTGCCGGTCGGAGGCGCGGGCGAGCAGGATCTCCTGGTCGATCTCGTAGCCGGTCCTGAAGACGTCCTTCTCGTGGTCGTCGAGCCAGTCCACATGGGCCACGGAGCCACCGTGGTCGATGATGTCGTCGATGTGCGTCTGGTCGTAGACCCCGCGCTCGGTCATCACCTCGACGAGGTTCTGGTTGGCCCGCGGCATCTCGCCGGCCGAGGTGGTCTGGTTCCAGACGTTGGCGACGTACGGCTCGATGCCCTGGCTGGTGCCGCCCACGATCACCGCGGTGCTCATCGTCGGCGCGATCGCCATCAGGTGGGAGTTGCGGCGGCCGACGCACCACCCCGGCACGCCGGCGACCGAGCCCATCCACCGCGACGCCGCGTCGGCGCGGGTCGAGATGTGCTCGAAGACGTCCTTGTTGAGCGCGGCGGCCTTGTCGGACTCGAACGGCACCCGCTGCTTCTGCAGGTAGTCGTGGTAGCCCATCACGCCCAGGCCCAGGCTGCGCGCCTTCTCGGTGTAGCGCACCGCCCGCTCCAGCCCGCGCACCGTGCGGGCCTTGCGCAGGAACGCCTCGGCGACCGCGTCGAGGAAGACCGTCGCGACGTACGCCGTGTCCTGGTCCTTCCACTCGTCGTAGGTCGAGAGGTTCAGCGAGGAGAGCACACAGGTGTAGGAGTGGTCCTCGTCGCTGAACAGGGTGATCTCCGAGCACAGGTTGGAGGCCTTGTTCTCCAGGCCGCTGGCCTTGTAGGACTCGGTCTGCGCTGCGTTGACCGTGTCGACCTTCCAGATGTAGCCCTTGCCGAGCACGACCCGGATCTTCAGCACCCGCTGATAGCGCTCGAGCGCGTCGCGGTCGCCGGCGAGCATCCGGTTGATGAACGCCTGGCTGAAGATCCAGCCGATGTTCTTGTTGGCCGGCTCGCGGAAGATCAGGTCGGCGAGCTCGTAGAAGTCGGGGTGGTCCACCGGCAGGTAGCCCGCCCAGGAGCCGCGGCGGGTGGCGCCCTGACTGATCTGGTTGGTCATCTCGACGAAGTTGCCGAAGACCGGCACCACCCCGTTGGCCTTGCCGTTGTCGGAGAACTTCGCGCCCCGAGGACGTACGTCGCCGAGGTAGGCCGAGGTGCCGAACCCGTGCTGGGACAGGATCGCGGCCTCCTTGAGGGTCTCGTAGAAACCCCAGACCGAGTCCTCGACGTACGAGCCCTCGCACGAGACCGGCAGGCCGCGGTCGGTGCCGAGGTTGGAGAGCACCGGCGTCGACGGCGAGAGCCAGCCGTTCCAGATCGCCTCGAAGAACTTCTCGGTCCAGGAGATGCCGTCCTCGCGGGCGTACATCTCGTCGGCCAGGTCGCCGGCGGTCGCCGCGATCCTCCGGTAGCGCTCCCGGACGCTCTGGCCCTCGACGGTGTATTTCGCCTTGAACATCGCGTAGCCCGCGGTGGTCATGAAGGTCGGCACGGTGCCCGAGTCCTGCAGCGCCTTGCGCTCGGCGGAGAGGGTCTCCCAGTTGTTGTTCGTCATCAGAAGCTGAACTCCATCTCGCCGATGTTGCGGTTGTATTCGTTGCCGGTGACCTGGAAGAAGTCGTGGAACTGGGTGCCGTTGATGCCGCTGTAGAACCACTCGGCGATCGGGTTGTCCTCGACGCCGAAGAGCGGCTCCATCCGCATGTTCTCCAGCGTCATGTCGACCCGCGACCTCACGAACGCCTCCAGGTCGGCCTGGTCGATGCCCTCGATCGGGCCGTGGGCGAAGAGCATCTCCACGATCCGGGCCTCGTGGGCGTAGAGGTGCTCGGCGACGCCCCTGACCCGGGCGAACAGGTCGGCGCGCTCGGCCTCGAACTGCTCGGCAGAAACGGTCGCGGCGTACTCCTCCAAGAGCGTGTTGAACAGCCAGGCGCCGCCGGTGGCGTGCAGGTTCTCGTCGCGGGCGGAGAAGTTGATGCCGCTGATCACGTTCTGCAGCAGGTTCTTCCCGCCCGACTGGAAGTGCTTGAGGAAGGCGAAGTTGGAGTAGAGGACGCAGTTCTCCATGAGCGTGAAGACGCTCAGTGCGTAGAGGAGGTCGTCGTCGGCGATCGCGTCCCAGACGAACGCGATCCGCTCGGCCAGCACCGGGTCGTTCTTGTAGGAGTCGTAGAACTCCTCGGTGTCGATCATCAGCGTCTTGTTGAGCTTCGCGTAGAACGGCGCGTGCATGTTGAGCTCGGCGAACGAGAACGCGTTGGTCATCATCTGGATCTCTGGCCGCGGGAACGCGTGGAAGAGCCGGTCGCCCCACACCTCGCCGCCGAGGATCAGCTCGTAGATGGTGAACAGCTTCAGCGTCGTCTTGACCGCCGCCTGCTCGGCGTCGGTCATGTTGACCAGGAAGTCCTGCTTGTCGTTCTCGACCGGGATCTCCTCGGCGGTCCAGAAGATGCTCCGCTGCTTCTTGGCCAGGTCCTCGGCCATCGGGTAGTCGAAGACGTACGCCGCCTTCTCGGTGCGGATCGGCAGACCGTCGGTGTCGATCATGTCCGTGCCCCCTTCGTCGGCGGGCCCCGCGGCCCGCGTGGATGTCTCGTGCATCCGTGTCGAGGGCAGAAGAGGCCGGCACCGACGGCGCTCGATCCCCTGACCTTCCCTCGAGGTCGCGGACCCCACCATGAGGTGGGCACTGGCAGGTCTTCGGACTCGTGGGCGTCGTACGCGGTCCTAGTGGCCGTCGCTTCCCAGGGGCATGGCTTGCTCCCAGTGCTTGGTGACGGCGGTCGTTCCCACTCACCGCTGCGGGGCAGTCCCGGACTCTCACCGGGTTCCCTCTTGCCTCTCCCGCCTCGTCACCGAGGAGGGAGAACCAGCTGCGGGCACCACTATATGCGGGAATTACACCGATGCAACTATCAAGATCTTGTGCTTCGCGGAGATGTGACTCAGGCCGCCCGGAGCGCCTGGCGAGCCGTGCTAGCCTCTCCTCGAGTCGAACGCATCCTCGAGATGCCAGGGAACTCCGGTATGAATCCGGGACTGGCGCGCAGCGGTGAGGGCGACGGCGGCGCTACACCAGCCACTGGGACGTGAGTTCTTGGGAAGGCAGCGTCGCCGGGTGAACCCGAGTCCGAAGACCTGTCGGCTCAGATGTACGTCAACGGCCCTCGCGATCAGGGTCCCGAAGACCTGAGAGGCCGACCGCCGTGGCAATCGCCTGCCGCACCGCCGATCCCACCGGTACGTCCGAGCCGGGCCGGGCTCGCGGGCGCCGGGTGCCGTTCGTGCCGCTGGTGGTGGTGCTCCTGGTCGCCTCCGTGCTCAGTGCCGTGGCCTCCTTGGCGTTCGGCACCGAGCGGATCCCGCTCGGGGAGGTCGTCGCCGCGGTCACCGACCGGGTCCAGGGCAACCCTCCCGGCCGTTGGGACGTGATCGTGTGGGAGCTGCGGATGCCCCGGGCGCTGATGTCCTTGGTCGTCGGAGCCGGGCTGGCGGTCGCCGGAGCGGGCATGCAGACGCTCGTACGCAACCCCTTGGCCGACCCGTTCCTGCTCGGGATCAGCTCGGGCGCCTCGGTGGGCGCGACCGCGACGATCACCACGGGCGCGCTGGCCGGCCTCGGCATCTACGCGCTCTCCACCGGGGCGCTGCTCGGCGCGATCGGGGCCAGCGTGATGGTCTGGCTGGTCGCGACCGCGCAGGGTGGGCTGACCCCGATCCGGCTGGTGCTCTCCGGGGTGGTGCTCTCCTCGGGACTCTCCGCGATCGCCTCGTTCCTGGTCTTCGCCAGCGACGACCCGCGCGCGGCCAACTCGGTGATGTTCTGGATGCTCGGCAGCGTCGGCGGCGCCAGCTGGGAGCGCCTGTGGGTCCCGGCCGTCGTCGGCCTCGTCGTCGCCGTCGGCATGCTGGCGATGCACCGCTGGCTCGACGCGCTCGCCGCCGGCCCGGAGACCGCGGCCTCCCTCGGTGTGAACGTGATGGCGCTGCGCGCGGGGCTGTTCGTCGCGCTGGCGGTGCTCGTCGGCGTGCTGGTCGCGGTCAGCGGCGGCATCGGCTTCGTCGGGCTGATCGTGCCCCACGCCGCCCGCCTTCTGGTCGGTGCCCGACACCGGGTCGTGCTGCCGGTCGCGGCGCTGGGCGGCGGGCTGTTCCTGCTCTGGGTCGACGTGCTCGCCCGGCTCGTGGCCCGGCCGCAGGAGATCCCTCTGGGCGTGGTCACCGGCGTCGTCGGCGCGCCGCTCTTCCTGCTGCTGATGGGTCGCAGCCGCTACCGGTTCGGCGGCGAGTCATGAGCGCGTCCGGACAGGTGCTGAGGCTGCGCGGGGTCGGCGCCCGGCTGGGGGAGCGGGAGGTGCTGCGCGACGTCGACCTCGACGTGCCGGCCGGAGCCAGGCTCGGGATCGTGGGCGTCAACGGCGTGGGAAAGTCGACCCTGCTGCGCATCCTGGCCGGCGTACGTCGCCCGAGCACCGGCCACGCCGAGCTCGCCGACGAGGCCGGCGACCTGCAGCCCGCAGTGCGCATCCCGGCCCGCGCCCGGGCGCGGCTGCTGGCCTACGTCCCGCAGGAGGAGGTGGCCTCGGCCGAGCTGCTCGTCGGCGAGATGGTTGCGCTGGGTCGGGTGCCGCGCACCCGGCCCTGGGCACGCGGTGGCCGCCGCGAGCGCGAGATCGTCCGGGCGGCGCTCGAGGTCGTCGGGCTGGGCGACCGGATCGACGATCCTTGCGACCGGCTCTCCGGCGGTGAGCGGCGCCGGGCCGTGCTGGCTCGCGGCCTGGCCCAGGAGAGCCCGACGATGCTGCTCGACGAGCCGACCAACCACCTCGACGTCGCCTGGCAGCTGCATCTGCTCCAGACCGTCTCCGACCGGGCCACCACGGTCGTGGCAACCATCCACGACCTCGATCTCGCGCTGCGCTCCTTCGACCGGCTCGCCGTGCTTGGCCGACCGCCCGGCGTACATCCGGAGACCGGCCCGGCGACCGTCGTCGCGCAGGGACCGCCCGAGGAGGTCCTCGACGCCGTCCTGGTCGAGGACCACTTCGGAGTCGGCTCCGTCCAGGTGCCCCACCCGCACCTGCCCCAGTCTCACCTCCTCATCCATCCTCGGAAGGACACCTCCGCATGAGCCCCACGACCCGCCCCGTACGCCGCGCCCGACTCACCGCGCTGGCCGTGCTCGCCCTGGGCGCCACCGTCCTCACCGCCTGCGGCGCCGACAGCGACAACGACGGAGCTGCCGGCGCTGCCGGTGCTGGTGCGATCAGCGTCGAGAACTGCGGTGAGAAGGTCAGCGTCGACAAGCCGGTCACCGAGCTCTACGCGTACGACGGCGGCATCATCTCGATCGCGCTGGCGGTCGGCGCCCGCGACGAGCTGGCCGGGGTCACCGGGATCGCGCGCGACCAGGAGGTGCTCGAGCTGGCCTACCCGCAGGACCGGGTCGACGACCTGAAGGTCGTCGGCGACAAGGTGCCGACGCTGGAGACCGTGCTGGCGCTCGACCCGCAGCTGATGTTCGCGGGCTGGGGCTACGGCTTCAGCGAGTCGCGCAACCTGGTGCCGCAGAGCGTGGAGGAGCACGGGATCGAGACCTACCTGCTCAGCGAGACCTGCCGCCAGGACGACGGCGCCCGCGGCACCATGGACGCCTGGACGGCGCTGCGCACCGACCTGCTCAACATCGGCACGCTGACCGGCCACGAGCAGACCGCGAAGAAGACGGTCGCCGACATCGAGGAGCGCCGCGACGCCCTGGAGCGCGCGCCGCAGCCGGAGAAGAAGCCGACCGCGTTCCTCTTCGACTCCGGCACCGACGCGGTCTTCACCTCCGGCTCCTTCGGCGGCCCGCAGGCCATCTTCGACAGCGCCGGGGTGACCAACGCGACCGCCGACGTCGAGGACACCTGGACCGAGGTCGGCTGGGAGCGCCTGGCCGCGGCCGACCCCGACGTCATCTACTTCGTCGACTACCCGGGGCAGTCCTACGCGGAGAAGGTCAAGGTGCTCGAGGCCAACCCGGCCTCCCGCGACCTGACCGCGGTCAAGGAGAAGCGGTTCGTGAACCTCCCGTACGCGATGTGGGTCTCCGGTCCGCTCAACATCGACGCTGCGGAGTGGGTGCGCCGTTCCCTGGAGCGCTTCGGGCTCGCGCCGTCTTCTGGGATCGAGCCGCGGCTCGACATCACCGAGCTCGGCAGCCTCACCGGCAACGAGTGGCTGGCGCGGTAGCGACCGGCTCGTTCTCGGGATCGGTCTCGGCCAGAGCCTCGTCGGCCGGGCTGAAGACCAGCTGGAGGCACCCGTCGACCGTGACCGGCTCGACGTGGATGCCGTAGACGGCGCTGAGGACAGGTGAGGTCACGACCTCCTCCGGCGCCCCGGTGGCCACAACGCGACCATGGTCGAGCAGCACCAGCCGGGTGCAGTAGCGAACGGCGAGGTTGAGGTCGTGGAGCACGACCACGGAGGTGACTCCGAGCCGACCGACCATCCGCAGCAGCTCGTGCTGGTAGCGGATGTCGAGGTGGTTGGTCGGCTCGTCGAGGAGGATGTGGTCGGCCTGCTGCGCCAGCGTCCGGGCGACCAGCACCCGTTGCTTCTCCCCGCCGGACAAGGTGGCGTAGCGGCGCTCGGCGAGATGGCGGGCGCCGACCCGCGTCAGCGCCGAGGCCACCGCCCGGTGGTCGTCTCGGGTGAACGCGGCCAGCGCCCGGCGGTGCGGGGCGCGTCCCAGCAGCACCATGTCGGCGACGGTGACGGGCAGGTCGGAGGGTGTCTCCTGGGCGACCACCGCGATGCGACGGGCCAGGTCGGGTCCGCGCAGCTCGGCAACCGGGCGGTCGTCGAGGGTGACCAGCCCGGCGCGGGGGCGCAGCGCTGCGTACATGGTGCGTAGGAAGGTGGTCTTGCCGCTGCCGTTCGGCCCGATGAGGCCGACCACCTCCCCGGGCGCGGCCTGCAGGCCGACCCCGTCGATCACCAGGGTGTCGTCATAGCCGACGCTGACGTCGGTCGCCGCGATCATGTCAACGGCTCCTCTCGGTTGGTGGGGGTCATCCGCTCGGGTTGAGTCGGCGTACGAGCAGGAACAGCAGGGGCGCGCCGGCCAGCGCTGTGACGATGCCCAGCGGCAGCTCCTGTGGCATCAGCGCGGTGCGGGCGAGCACGTCGGCCCACACCAGGAAGATCGCGCCCAGCAGCGCGGCGACGGGGAGCAGCCGCCGGTGGGAGGTCCCGACGCACATCCGTGCCACGTGCGGGATGATCAGCCCGACGAACCCGATACCGCCCGACGCCGCGACCACAGCGCCCACGCACAGTGCGATCGTCACCATGACCAGCGCCCGAAAGCGCGTCGGCGAGATGCCGTACGTCTGTGCCGTCGTGTCGCCGATGGCCAGCGCGTCCAGGCGACGTGCCCACAGCACCAGCAGCGCCAGCGTGGCCAGCACGACCACCCAGGTCACCAGGGCGGAGCCGCCGGTGGCCAGGGTCAGCGACCCGAGCGTCCAGAACAGCACCGAGCGGCCGGCGTCGGGGTCGTCGGAGGCGAAGATCAGGAACGAGGTGAGCGCGTGCAGCACGTAGCCGACCGAGACCCCGGCCAGCACGAGCCGCGTCGAGGTCATCTGCCCGCCGACCCGGGCCAGCAGGTAGACCACCACCCCGGCCAGCAGCGCCCCGACGAACGAGCTGGCCGCGAGCGAGGACGACCCGACGCCGGCGCCGAACCCGAACAGGATCGTCGCCGCGGCCACGCTCGAGGCGCCGGAGGTGACGCCCAGCAGGTAGGGCTCGGCCAGGATGTTGCGGGTCAGCGCCTGCAGGCCGACGCCGGCGATCGCGAGCCCGGCGCCGACCGCGGCGCCGAGCAGCACCCGCGGCACCCGCAGGAGCCAGACGATCGACTCCTGGGCCGGGGTCCAGGTCATCTCGACCGGCACCCCGAACAGGTGGCGGCCGACGATCTGGGCGACGGTGTCGACCGGCACCGCTGCCGGCCCGAGGCCGACCGCGACCGGGAGGGTGACCAACAGGGCGATCACGAGGCCGCCGATCCACAGGCCGGTGTGGCGCCGACGTCGGTCGTGGTCGAGGTCGTCGTCGAGGTCGCCGTCCTCGATCCGGTCCATCGCCGCCGTTGCGTCGTACGTCACGCAGCATCACCCCGCAGCGTCAGCGCCGCCGCGAGGGCGAGCAGGGTGAGCCCGCCGAGCACAACGGCCGCACCGAGGTAGCCCGCTGCGGCCAGCCCGGCCCCGGCCGCGGCGGTGCCGAGGAACAGGCCCAGGCTCATCCCGGCCGAGTTGAGGCTCAGCGCCGTGCCGCGCACGCTCGCGCAGCGGCGCACCAGGAGGGTGACCACGGCGGCTGCGACGACGGCGTGGCTGGCCGAGAGCACTGCGGTGGCGAGCAGCGCCAGCGGGAGGGTGGGTGCGACGTACACGGCGATCAGGGCGGCCAGCGCGACGGCCAGCGCGACCACCATCACCCGGTGGCTGCGGGCGGGGGAGTCCTCGGTGTTCAGCAGCCGACCGGAGACGAGGTGGCCGACGAAGAAGGAGCCGCCGCTGAGCCCCCACACGAGCGCGAACGTCGTCGGAGCGAGCTCGAACCGGTCGGCGTAGAGCGGAGCCAGGAACGCGAGGTGGCCCATGAAGGCGCCGGCGCGGGCGAAGGCGACCAGCAGGAGGGAGCGCGCGCCGGGCACGCCCGCGAGCGTGCGGAAGGCGGCCAGGTAGCCGAGCCGCGGGGGTTGCTCCGCGGCTCGTTTCTCGCGACCGAAGCCGAACAGCAGCGGCGCCAGCAGGAGCGCGATGACGCCTACCGCGACCAGGTCGCCGCGCCAGCCCCACCACAGGGTCGGCACCACCAGCAGCGGTGCGCCCAGGGTGGAGGCCAGGGTCTGCGAGGTCATCACCAGCGTCGCCGCCCGTCCTGCTGCGGGACCGGAGCCGAAGCGGTCCGCGGCCGCGGTCGACAGCGCCGGGTAGAGCATCGCGTTCGACACCCCGGTCAGGAGACAGAAGGCGATCAGGGCAGGGAGCCACGACACGGTGCCGATGAAGGCCGCGGCAGCGAGCAGGGCCAGCGCGACCGCGGCGACCCGCCCCGGCGCGATCCGCCCGATCAGCGGCGCCAGCACGACACCGACCACGACCGCGCCGATCCCGCCGAGCCCGCGCAGCGACCCGACGGCAGCCTCGCCGTCGCCGGCGGCCTCTGCGATCGCCACCAGGAAGGTGCTGAACACGGTGAAGGGCAGCAGCCCGACCGCCGAGGCGAGCAGCGTCGGCCAGACGGTCGCGATGATCTTCCGCTCGCTGGGCAGCGTCTCGGTAGGGCTCATGTCGAGGTCACTCATCGGGCGCCCTCGATCCCGGCGCAGATCAGCTCCAGGTCGTCGGCGAAGTCACGGACCTCGAAGGCCTCGCTCATCGGGTCGCCGGCGTGCTGCGTCCTGGCTCGCACGAGATGCTCTTCGTAGGCCGCCAGCAGCGCGTCGATCCTCGGGCAGGCGACGCCGAGGTGCCGGGCCACACCCTGGATGACCTTGGTGCGGTAGTAGTCCTCCTTCGGCATCCGGGGCACGTCCCAGGCGCCGGCGGCGTTGCGGTGGATCGGCCGGATCGGGATGGCGGAGAAGTCGAAGTACCTCCCGTCGTGGTCCGGCTCCGAGAACGGGTCGATGAGCAGCGATGCGTAGCGCACGTAGACCAGATACTCCTGGTGAGTGGTGGGCAGCCGCTCGAAGGCGGCGATGTCGGCCGGCGCGATGCTCTCGGGACGTACGGGATAGCTGTCCTCGAGCATGAACGCCAGCAGGTTGACCCCGGTGCCGCCCAGCCGGGTGATGATCGCGGTCAGCTCCCGCCACATCGCGACCATCGTTGCGATCAGCGACGGCGTGATCGGGCCCTCGGGGAAGAGCTTGTAGACGTACTTCGGGGGAGCGCCGGGTGCCGCCGTCGCGAAGACCCCCTCGAGGGTGAACGGGTTCATGAACAGCGGCGGATGGACGTAGAGGGAGATGTTGCGCGACTCGGCCTCGACCGGCCGCGGGCACAGCTCCAGGGTGATCCCGACCGACTCGAACAGGTCACTGAGCGTGTCCAGCGTTGCCGAGGATCCGGCGGTCGAGCCGGCGTAGATGCGGTGCTTGACGCCGGCGGTGAGCGCCGTCGCGCCCGGGGTCCTCTCCGGCCACCGGGTGTCGCCCAGATAGCTGGAGAAGCTGATCACCTCGGGATCGAGGCCCTGCTGCCGGGCGTACTCCTGCACGAGCGAGCTCGAGCCGAGCGTCGGCGAGAGCAGCACGATCCGGCTGATCCGGCCGAGCACCTGATGGTCGAGCTGCCTCAGCACAGGGACGTACGCATCGGCGGTGACGGTCAGCACCAACGTGTCCCACGCGCCGGTGACGCTCGGGTAGCCCTGGAACCGCTGCGCCGGGCGGCCCTCGCCTCGCAGCGCGTCGTGTCGCTCGCTCTGCACCTCGACCCGCAGGACGCCGGACCCGTTCAGTGCCGTGAAGAAGGCCTCCGACCGCTCCGAGATGCGACCCGCGATCCCGACCGGGCGTCCCAGCCGGGCCAGCAGCACCGCGGTCTGTACGGCGGCCGGGCCGGTCCCGGCGACCAGCACGTCTCCGAGATCAGTCATCGCCGGCTCCGTCCTGGGCGGCGCTCGGTTTCGCGTAGAGCGCGATGTCGAAGACCTGGTCGGGGCGGCGGATCGTATCGAGCAGACGCCACCGGTCGGGGTCGACCTCGCGCATCGGGTAGTTGAACAGCGACTTGAGCCCGTCGCCGAAGCGCATCGCGACGACGACGTCGTCGCGGGTGACCGCGTGCAGCCGCTCCAGGATCTGATACTTCACCTCGACCGTGGAGCTGATCATGATGTGGGTGGCCTCGCGGGTGAAGGCCAGCTCCTCGGCCGCGAGGTTCTCCAGCGAGATGTCCAGGCCGCTGCCGAGGCGCTGCACGACCTGGCGGCCGAGGTCGACTGCCTCCGGGTCGATGTCGACCCCGGCCGTCGGCACCCCGGTGCGCTCCGCGGCGTGCAGCAGCGTCATCGGGAACGATCCGGACCCGACCAGCAGCAGCCGGGAGTCCCGGGTCGGCGCGACCGCGCCGAACTCCTCCTCGATGCACGACTCGACGTTGGCGAAGTAGCCGACCGAGCCGCTGCGACCGGCCAGCAGCCGCAGGGCTCGATACTTCTCCATCACCGCGGCGCACCGTGCGGACTGTGTGCGCAGCTCGGCGACCAGACTCTCCGTCTCGGCGCTCCTGGCGCTGCTGATCTCGGCGAACGGCGCCTGGTTGCGCTCGTCGGTGACATAGGTGGAGTAGTCGGCCATCACCTGCTCGAGGTCGGCCGCGTGCTGCGTCGACCCGTCGTAGGTGTCGGCGGCGGTGGTGAAGCGCGTCCGGTAGGCGCGCAGCGTGGTGAGCATGTCGTGGGCAGCGGCGGTGATCGCCGGTGCGGTCTGGGGCGGGAGATCAGACATGGACGTACGCCGTCCCTTCGGCCACGATGCCGACGTGACCACCGATGCGTAGCCCGGTGACGCCGGTCGGGCCGAGATCGGCCCAGACGTGCATGCGGCCGCCCGGCTGGTGGACGCTCGTCCGCACCGGGCCGCCGGCCCGAGTGGCCAGATAGGCGCCGAGCGCGGCCGTCCCGGAGCCGCAGCTGCGCTCCCAGACCATGGTGCCCAGGGCAGGCACGTTCACCAGCGGCGCCAGCTCGCGGCGTAGCGGGTCATAGAGCATGACGCCGACGACGGAGACGCCCTCGGTCGCGCCGAGGTAGGCCGCCATCACCTCCGCCCGCTCCCGCATCTCCGGCCCCGGTCGGTCGCACTCGACGACGAGATGGACGGCATCGGGGTAACGGACCAGAGCCGAGCGGCCCTCGCTCGCGCCCGAGAACGGGTACGCCTCGACCCGGCTCGGGGCCGGCACCGCGAGGTCGCAGCGGTAGCCGTCGTGCTGGTGCTCGACCCGGCAGGCCAGCGCACGATCGGTGCCTGAGGCCTCCAGGGCGATCTCGGTCCGCTTGCCCACGGCGAGGCCGTGCTCGGCGGCGGTCAGCACGGCCAGCGCCATCGACGCGTTGCCGCAGAACTCGTCGCCGGCCATGTGCAGACGCACCTGAGCGGCCGAGATCGAGGGCGTCGTGACGAAGCCGACCTGTTCGGCGTGGACGTGGGTCGCGGACAGCAGCTGGGTCGCGATCGGCCGGTAGGCGTCGGGCGCATGACGGCTGGTGACCAGCAGCGTCGTGTTGCTCGTCGGGCTCAGCTTCACGAACTCGACCGCGGCCGTGTCCCGGGCCATCGCGTGACGTGGCCGATGGCGAGAAGGTACGGCGTGCGAGGGTCGGGTCGCGGCGCCACGGTCGTGTCGGTGCGCCTCTCCGGGGCGAGTCAGGGGGTGGGTTGTGGGGTGGTTCACCGGGTGGTTCACGAGGCGGCCAGCCTGTCCGCGAGGAGCTCGAGCCCGTCGACGGCGAGCGGGCCGGGGGAGGTGTAGAAGTAGTTCAGCGGCAGCACGGCACCGTCCTTCTCGATCGCCTCGATCCCGGCGAGCTCTGGACGATCACGAAGCGCGTCGATGACGTCCTCGTCGCTCTCCAGGCTCGAGGAGCCGGTGGGCAGATACATCGCGAAGACCAGGTCCGGTGTGCTGTCGACCAGCTCCTCGGTCGAGGGCTCGAAGTAGCGCTTCGGCACGTCGGCGAAGACGTTGTCCAGGCCCAGCTCGGTCATCTGCTCGGCGACCAGGGACTGGCCGCCGTAGGAGCCCAAGGTGCCCTCGGTCGGCACGTAGAGCGGCACCGCGCTGCGCCGCGGGCCGCTCGCCCGGTGGGCCGCGGCCTCGACGCGCTTCTGGAGGTTCTGCACCGCCTGCTTCGCCGTCGGGTCGGTCCCGAACAGCCGGCCGTACGTCTCGATGTCGCGGTAGATCAGGTCGAACCCGCTCAGGCCGTCGGTGGAGCGGTCCTCGAAGCCGGCGCAGTAGCCGCTCACGGTCAGCATCTGCACGCCGGCCTTGTCCAGCCGGGCGGCGAGTGCGTCGATGTCGACACCTGCGGTGACATCGGTGCCGATGACGGCGTCGACGCCGGAGCTGACGATCATCTCGAACGAGACGTCGTGGGAGTCCTCGGTGACCCGTTCGGCTTTCTCGACCACCGTGCTCGTCGCTTCGTCGAAGGGTACGTCGAGGCTGCCGGCGTAGTGGGTGATCTTGTCGCCCGCGCCCGCGGCGACGAGCAACGACGGCGCCTCCGAGCCGATCGCCATCACTCGTTGCGGCGGCGAGTCGAACTCCACCTCCCGGCCGCAGCTGTCCACGGTGGTCGCACGCCGGTCGGCCTCACCGATCGTGCTGCCTGAGCTGGCCGCACCACATCCGGTCGCCGCCAGCATGGCCAAGACGGACACCGCAGTGCCCCAGGGCTTGAGACCTCTCATCGGTCGATCACTCCGTTCTCATCGGTGCCTACGCTGCGCAGGCCGACCAGACAGTAATGAGAACGGTTATCAATGTCAAGGAGGGGGGTATAGAGTTCGGGCTCCGCCAACACGATGGAGTCGCATGAAGCACCTTGCTCGGCTGCAGACCGGCCGGATCTCATCGTTGGTGGTTCTCGCCGTCGCGGTGCTCGCCCTCGGTGCGCTGTTCGCGCTGCTGCCCACGACGTCGAACGACTCCGCGCCTCCGTCCTCGGCGCCCGATGACGCCGACTCCTCGCGGGTGGCGAGGCTGCTGAAAGCCTTCCCGGACGCGGACCAGAGCCTGGCGCTCGTGGTGGTCGCGACCGGCGACGGATCGGCGTTCTCCGCGGAGCAGACGGCTTATCTCGAGGCTGCCGTCGCCGGGCTCGCCGCCGAGTCGGTCGCCCCGCAGGCGGTCCGGCCGCAGCTGAACGAGGACCGTTCGGCCGCGATGATCGCGGTGCCGGTCGAGGGTGCGGGTGGCGAGTCGGAGGCGATCGTCGAGCAGGCCGACCGGCTCCGGGAGATCGCCACCGAGGGCCGGCCTGATGGTGTCGACACCTACCTCTCCGGCGCTGTCGGCTTCCAGGCCGACACCGTCAACGCCTTCGCCGGCACGGACGTACGTCTGCTGCTGGTCACTGCGGGAGTGGTTGCTCTGCTGCTGATCCTGACCTACCGCAGCCCGGTGCTGTGGCTGGTGCCGCTCCTGGTGGTGGCCACCGGCGACGGGCTGGCGCGATTCGTCGTCGGCGCCATCGCGGAGCGGTTCGACATCGCGGTCGACGCCTCCATCATGGGCATCTTGTCGGTCCTGGTCTTCGGGGCCGGCACCAACTACGCGCTGCTGCTGATCGCCCGCTACCGCGAAGGGCTGCTCGCCCACGAGGACCGACGGGTGGCCATGCGTGAGGCCGTCGCCGGAGCGGGGCCGGCGATCCTCGCCAGCGGCGGCACGGTCGTGCTCAGCCTGCTGATGCTGCTCTTCGCCAGCCTCTCCGGCAACCGTGCGCTCGGCCTGGCGTGTGCGATCGGGATCGCGATCGCGCTCGCCATGGCTCTGTTGGTTCTCCCGGCCGCCGTGCTGGTCTGCGGCCGTGGTCTGTTCTGGCCGTTCGTCCCGCGACCCGGCGCCGAGCGCACCGAACGGCCGTCGTTCTGGGGGCGGGTGGGCCGGGGCGTACGCAGGCGGCCGGCGACGATCGCGGCCGCCACCGTCGTCGTCCTCGGCATCCTCGCTGTCGGTCTGTTGGGTGCCAGGATCGGGCTGAGCCAGACCGAGCAGCTCCTCGGCGATCCGGAGTCGGTCCAGGGTGAGCGGGTCGCGACCGAGGCGTTCGGCAGCGACTACGGCACCTCGCTGACCGTGCTCGCCCCCGACGACCAGGCTGCCCCGGCCGTGGCCTCGGCGAAGACCGTCACCGGTGTCGGTGACGCGACTGTCTCGGGCGCCGCAGAGGGCTGGACCCGGATCATGATCGCCGTCGAGGGCGGATCGCAGACCGACGAGGCCTTCTCGACGATCCGCGACCTCCGCGAGACGTACGCGGACGACGCAACCCTCGACGGCGTGCTGGTCGGCGGGCCGGATGCGTCCGCACTGGACGAGAACGACGCCGACGCGCGCGACCGTAACCTGATCATCCCGCTGATCGTGCTGGTCGTGTTCCTGGTCCTGGTCGTGCTGCTGCGGTCGCTGCTCGCGCCGGTCCTGCTGATCCTGACGGTGCTGGCGACCTTCTTCGCGAGCCTGGGCGCCGGCAACCTCCTCTTCCAGAACCTGCTCGGGTTCCCGGCCTTCGACAACCGGGTCGTCCTCTACGCGTTCCTGTTCCTGGTCGCGCTAGGGGTGGACTACAACATCTTCCTGACCACCCGCGCCCGCGAGGAACGCGCCCGGCTCGGCACCCGCGACGGCATGCAGGAGGCGCTGAGCGTCACCGGTGGCGTCATCACCAGCGCGGGCATCGTGCTCGCGGCGGTGTTCGTCGTGCTCGGCATCCTCCCCGTCGTCGCGCTCGCCCAGATCGGCACCATCGTGTGCATCGGCGTGCTGCTCGACACCCTGGTCGTACGCACCCTGCTCGTGCCCGCGCTGGCCTTCGTCCTCGGCGAGCGGTTCTGGTGGCCGGCCCGACACGTGAAGAGCCGGGTCAACTCTCCGAGGTGACCGACGTGATCGTGATCGAGCAGGTGAGGGGGCCTGGGCGAGCTGATCCTGTATCTGGAAGCCAGTCTCGGGGCCGGGTTAAGTCCGTTAGAGTGCAGCGAACGGGCACGAGGAAGCCGGTGGAACTCCGGCACAGTCGCGCTACTGTGACATCGCCTCAAGGCGGTGGAGTCAGACCCGAGTGTCCGTCCAACCCCAACGAACAGGGACGCACGTATCCCTGAGGAGGACTTATGTCGCAGCCTGCTGTCGCACCCGTCGCGGGTGCCGCCGTTCCGACCATCCCGCTCCGTGAGCTCGCGCCGTGGGCGCTCTTCTTCGGGCTCCTCGGTCTGCTGGTGATCTTCTTCATCAGCGCCGACCAGGGCGCCATCTCGATCCCGTCCGGCACGTTCGTCCACGAGTGGGTCCACGACGGTCGCCACCTCCTCGGCTACCCCTGCCACTGATGAGTGCGCGTGCATTTCTTGTACGCGGCCTGCTAGCTGGTCTCCTCGCCGGCATCGTCACCTTCATGGTGGCGTACGCCGTCGGTGAGCCGCAGGTCGGCGCTGCCATCGCGCTCGAAGATGCCGGTGGTGACGGGCACTCCCACTCGCATGCCGAGGGTGCCGGAGCCGAGGGCGGTGATGAGACCCCCGAGGTCTCCCGCACCAACCAGAGCACCTGGGGTCTGCTGACCGGCACGCTGGCCATCGGCGTCGCGCTCGGAGGCATCGTCGCCCTGGTCGCAGCCGTCGCGCTCGGCAGGATCGGACGGCTCTCACCAGGGCAGTCGACCGCGCTGGTCACGGTGATCGGTTTCGTGGCGTTCGCACTCGTGCCGTTCCTCAAGTATCCGGCCACGCCGCCCGCCGTCGGCAGCGGCGACACCATCGGGCTGCGCACGTCGGTCTACTTCGGCTACCTGCTCGTCTCCGTGGTCGCGGCCGCGCTCGCCACCTACGGCGCCGTGCGGCTGCGGGAGCGGTTCGGCACGTACGCCGCCGTGGTCGGTGGCACCGCCGCCTACCTGGTCGTGGTGGTCGTCGCCGGTCAGCTCTTCACGACCGTCAACGAGATCGGCGACTTCCCGGCCGACACGCTGTGGTCCTTCCGGCTCGCCTCGCTGATCACGCTCGCCACGATGTGGGGTGTGCTCGGGGTGGCACTGACCGGCCTGATCGGTCGGCTTCACCGCCAGCAGCAGGCTGTCGCCGAGCGCAAGGCGTTCGCCGCCAGCCTGTGACCCCACGTCGAGTCGGCTCGTTAGAACGAGCCGACTCGACGGGTCAGCGGGGGAGGCGGTGGGTCTCCAATGGGTGGCCGTCGGCGAGGTGGTCGCGCACGATCGCCTGCGCGGCGGCGGCGTCGACGTGGCCGTACCAGACGTCGTCGGGCTGCACGTTGACCACCGGCGCCTGGTTGCACGGGAACTGGCAGCCGGTGTGGGTGATCAGCAGGTCATCGTCGCCGAGACCGGCCTCCATCGCGCCCAGGATGACGGCCTTCGCGGTCTCATCAGAGCCCTTCGCGGTGCAGCGCGGGCCGCGGCAGATCAGCACCTGGCGTACGTGGTTGCTGACCTGTTCCCAGGCGGGCGAGGTGAGTCCGGGCTCGGTGCCGGTGAGCGGGCGGGTCTCCGCCAGTGCCTCGGCGAGCTCGTCGGGAGCGGTGACCAACCCGGTTGCGACCCGGATCTCCGGACGGGTCCCGCCGCGTTCCCGCCACCAGTGCGCGGCGATCCTGCGTAGCCACGAATGGCCGGGCGCGAGCGGGCCGAGGCTGACGCCGACGAGCGTGATCGTCTTCTCTCCCAGGTCTGCCAGGCGGGTCAGGTCGGCCGCCAGCGACGGGTCGCCCATCTGCAGGAACGCGAGGCTCGCGTCGTGGGTGCGGGCCAGGGCGAGCAGCTCGCCGCGTCGGTCGACGTCGGTGACGGACATCCCCACCAGGACCCGTGCCTGTGGGGAAGGGTCCGACCTGGTGAATCCGTTCACGAGCTCGGACCCTCCCTCACAGCGTCCCCCAACCCCATCACCCAGGTCAGCGCCGCGGAGACGTCGTCGACGGTCCGGACCCCGGAAGGGCTCTCCGGCCGACGTACGACCACCACCTCGATGCCGAGCCGCCCGGCCGCCTGCATCTTCGGCCAGGTGTAGCTGCCGCCGGAGTCCTTGGTGATGAGCACGTCGCTGCCGTGCTCGCGCATCAGCGCGAGCTCGCCGTCGAGGTCGTACGGCCCGCGGCTGGTCAGCAGCGTCCACGGCTCCGGCAGGTCGATCTCGGGACGGTCGACCACGCGGGCCAGGGCCTCGTGCCCGGCGAGCGCCGGGACGAACCGGGCCAGCTCCTGACGTCCGACGGTGAGGAACGGACGCTTCCCCAGGGTCGCGGCGAGCGTGGCGGCCTGGTCGTGGGTCTCGACGTAGCTCCAGGCCGGGTCGGCCGGCCAGCCGGGCCGCGCCAGCCGGAGCAGCGGGTGGCCGGTCTCCGCGCAGGCCGCCGCCGTGTTGGCCGAGATGCCGCGGGCGAACGGATGGGTGGCGTCGACCACCGCGTCGAACTCAGCGAGCGCCACCCGCAGCCCGGCGACCCCGCCGAACCCGCCGATCCGCACCGCACCCACCGGCAGCCGTGGCCGCGCGACCCGGCCCGCCAACGACGAGGTGACGTCGACCCCGGCGTCGACCACCCGCGCGGCCAGCTCCCGCGCCTCCCCGGTCCCGCCCAGGATCAGCAGCCGCATCGGCTCTCCCGGGCCAGGTCGAGCAGCGCGTCGACGTCGAGGTGCTCCTCGACGAGGTCGCCGATGAGATCCAGACGACGTTCGCGCGCGGCCGGGAAGGAGACGTCGGACGGTGCGCGCCCGAGGGTCTCGGCGAGGAGAGCGCCCCGCAGCGCGTCGCCCTCCAGGCTGCCGTGCCACATCGTGCCGAAGACACTGCCGGCCCGGGCCCCACCCAGGAACTCCTCGGCTCCGTCGCCGCGGCTGATCCGGCCGTGATGGATCTCGTAGCCGCTCGCCTCGACACCGAGCGCCGACCCGGTGGGCAGCCGCAGCGCCTTCTCCGGGGCGAAGTCGGTGCGTACGTCGAGCAGACCCAGCCCCTCGACCTCCGCGACGGATCCCTCGACACCGTCGGGGTCTGCGATCACGGCCCCGAGCATCTGGAAGCCACCGCAGATCCCGAGGAGCGGGCGGCCGCGGCGTACGTGCTCGGTGATGGCCGCGTCGAGACCGCGCGAGCGCAGCCAGGCCAGGTCGCTGATCGTCGAGCGGGTGCCGGGCAGCACGACCAGGTCGGCGTCGGAGATGTCGTGCGGCGAGGAGGCGAAGACGACGTCGAGGTCGGGCTCGAGGCCGAGCGCGTCGACGTCGGTGAAGTTGGAGATGCGGGGGAGGCGTACGACCGCGACCTTGCGGGTCGCTCCGGCCGCCGAGCGACGCCCTTCCAGGTCGAGCGCGTCCTCCGAGTCGAGCCACAGCGACGGGTCCCAGGGGAGCACACCGAAGACCCGGCGCTCGGTCAGAGACTCCAGCGAGTCGAGCCCAGGCTTCAGCAACGAGGCGTCCCCGCGGAACTTGTTGATCACAAAACCGCTGATCAGAGCCTGGTCCGCGGGCTCGAGGAGAGCGAGGGTGCCGTACATCGCCGCGAACACGCCGCCCCGGTCGATGTCACCCACGACGATCGTCGGCAGCCCGGCGTGGCGGGCCAGCCCCATGTTGACGTAGTCGCCCGCGCGCAGGTTGATCTCCGCCGGGCTGCCGGCGCCCTCGGCGATGACCACGTCGAAACGGGAGGCGAGATCGTCGTACGCCGCATGAGCAGCCGTCGCCAGATGCCGGCGACCCGCCTCCCAGTCGCGGGAGGAGACCTCGCCGGCAGGCTGCCCCATCAGCACCACGTGGCTGCGGCGGTCGGAGCCGGGCTTGAGCAGCACCGGGTTCATCGCCGGCTCGGGGGTGACCTGCGCTGCGCGCGCCTGCACCCACTGCGCCCGGCCGATCTCTGCCGTCGTTC
Source organism: Nocardioides albertanoniae (assembly GCF_006716315.1). Lineage (NCBI taxonomy): Bacteria > Bacillati > Actinomycetota > Actinomycetes > Propionibacteriales > Nocardioidaceae > Nocardioides > Nocardioides albertanoniae. Next base: position 1,584,519 of record NZ_VFOV01000001.1, read on the forward strand.
CGTCCGGGGCCTGGCAGACCATCGAGTTGTTGGACATGTTCTGCGCCTTGTAGGGCGCGACCTCGACGCCGCGACGCGCGAAGGCCCGGCACAGGCCGGTGGTGACGATCGACTTGCCGGCGTCCGACGTGGTGCCGGCGACGAGCAGGCCGCTCATCGGGTGCCCTGGGTGTGGGATACCCGGTCAACCGGGTATCCCTGGGGCGCGCGGGACCACAGTGACTCATGAGTCATCGCGGAGCCCGCAGGAGGTAGATGTCCATGACCCACCCAGCCGCAGCGCGCAGCCGCTCGCGGGCCTCCTCGATCGCGGGCAGCACCTCGCCGACGGTGCCGGCGACCAGCTCCTCCTCACGCGTGCCGAGGTTGCCGCCCCACCAGATCCGCCAGTCGCCGAGCCCGGGGAGGTCGACGACGCGGTTGAGCATCACCACGATGTTGTCGTGGCCGGCCTCGACGGCGTCGAGCGCCGCGCGGCCGGTGGTCACGTAGAGAGGCCGCGCGACCTCGTGCAGCACGATCCGGTGGCGCGCGGCGAGCAGCTGCACCGAGGAGATCCCGGGGATCACGTCGATCTCCACGTCGACCTCCGCCGCGATCTGGTCGACGACGCGGATCGTGGAGTCGTAGAAGGCCGGGTCGCCCCAGACCAGGAAGCCGACATCGCCGGGGTGCTCGTCGAGCACGGCGAGATACTTCTCCACCCGGGCACGGTGCCAGGCGTCGACCGCAGCCCGATAGTCCGCGTCGGTGCCGGTGAACTCCGCGCGGCGCTCCCGGGGCGGGTCGGCGATCTTGACCACCTGAGCCGGCCGGTCGAGGTGACGGTCGAGCAGCTCCTCGCGCGCCCGCACCAGCGGATCAGGCATCCCGCCCTTGGCCGTGCCCGACTTGTCGGTGACCAGGAAGTAGTCGACAGACCGCATCGCGGCGACCGCCTCCAGGGTGACCTGGTCGGGGTCGCCCGGGCCGACGCCGATGATCTTGATCCGACGCCGCCCAGACGATGTCATTTGTCGTCCTCCAGGTCACCTTCGATGTCGAGATAGATCTCCTGCATCTTCGCCATCAGCTCACGGTCGGGCTCTTCCCACAACCCGCGCTCGGCCGCCTCGTGCAGCCGCTCGACGATCCCACGCAGCGCCCACGGGTTCGAGGCCCGCATGAACTCCTGGTTGGTCTCGTCCAGCACATACTCGTTGGCGAGCTTCTCGTACATCCAGTCGTGCACCACACCTGCGGTGGCGTCGAAGCCGAAGAGGTAGTCGACGGTCGCGGCCAGCTCGAAGGCGCCCTTGTAGCCGTGGCGCTGCATCGCCGAGATCCAGCGCGGGTTGACCACGCGGGCGCGGAAGACGCGGTTGGTCTCCTCCTGCAGCGTGCGCGTCTTGATCGCGTCGGGGGAGGTGGAGTCGCCGACGTAGGCCTTCGGGTCGGAGCCGGTCAGCGCGCGCACCGTGGCGACCATGCCGCCGTGGTACTGGAAGTAGTCGTCGGAGTCGGCGATGTCGTGCTCGGCGGAGTCGACGTTCTTCGCGGCCACCTTGATCCGGCGGTAGTTGGCACGCATGTCGTCGGCCGCCGGTGCGCCGTCGAGGTCGCGACCGTAGGCGAACCCGCCCCAGGCTGCGTAGACGTCGGCCAGATCCTGGTCGGAGCGCCAGTTGCCCGACTCGATCGCCTGCAGGATCCCGGCACCGTACGAACCCGGCTTGGAGCCGAAGATCCGTGAGGTCGCGCGGCGCTGGTCACCGTGGTCGTCGAGGTCGGCGAGCGTGTGCGCACGCACGAAGTTGTCCTCGGGAGGCTCGTCGAGGTCGGCGACCATCCGCACCGCGTCGTCGAGCATCGCGACCACGTGGGGAAAGGCGTCGCGGAAGAAGCCCGAGATGCGTACGGTCACGTCGATCCGTGGCCGGCCGAGCTCCTCGAGCGGGGTGATGTCGAGGCGGGTGATGCGGCGCGAGGCCTCGTCCCACTCCGGGCGCACGCCGAGCAGGGCGAGCACCTCGGCGATGTCGTCTCCGGCCGTACGCATCGCGCTGGTGCCCCACACCGAGAGCCCGACGCTCGCCGGGTAGTCGCCGGTCTCGTCGAGGTAGCGCTGCAGCAGCGAGTCGGCCATCGCCTGACCGGTCTGCCAGGCGAGTCGCGACGGCACCGCGCGCGGGTCGACGGTGTAGAAGTTGCGACCCGTGGGGAGCACGTTGACCAGGCCACGCAGCGGTGAGCCCGAGGGGCCGGCCGGTACGAAGCCGCCCTCGAGCGCGTGCAGGACCGCGGCGAGCTCGTCGGTCGTGCCGTCCAGCCGCGGCACGACCTGCTCGGCGGCGAAGACCAGCACCTGCTGCACGGCGGGGTCGTCGTGGAGGGTCGTCGCGGCGGCGGGGTCCCAGCCGGCGTCGTCCATCCGCTGCACCAGATCCTTCGCCTGGGTCTCGATCTCGTCGACGGCCTTCGTCTCGGCGCCGTCCTTGAGGCCGAGCGCTGCCCGCAGACCGGGCACGGCGCCACCGACGCCGCCCCAGACCTGCGCCGCGCGCAGGATCGAGAGCACCAGGTTGACCCGTGCCTCACCCTCGGGGGCGGCGCCGAGCACGTGCAGCCCGTCGCGGATCTGGGCGTCCTTGATCTCGCAGAGCCAGCCGTCGATGTGGAGCATGAAGTCGTCGAAGTCGTCGTCCTCGGGGCGTTCCTCCATGCCGAGGTCGCGGTGGAGCTCGGCGGCCTTCATCAGCTGCCAGATCTCGCCACGGATGGCGGGCAGCTTGGCCGGGTCCATGGAGGAGATCCGGTCGTACTCCTCCATCAGCGACTCCAGCCGCGCGATGTCGCCGTAGGACTCCGCACGCGCCATCGGCGGCACCAGGTGGTCGACGATGGTGGCGTGCGCGCGGCGCTTGGCCTGCGCGCCCTCGCCGGGGTCGTTGACGAGGAACGGGTAGATCAGCGGCATGTTGCCGATCGCGGCGTCGGGTCCGCACGACGCCGAGAGGGCTGCGTTCTTGCCCGGCAGCCACTCCATCGAGCCGTGCTTGCCGAGGTGGACGACGGCGTCGGCCCCGAAGCCCCCATCTTCAACAGCACTGCCCAGCCAGCGGTAGGCGCCGATGTAGTGGTGCGACGGGGCCAGGTCGGGGTCGTGGTAGATCGCGACCGGGTTCTCCCCGAAACCGCGCGGCGGCTGGATGAGGAGCACGATGTTGCCGGCCTGGAGCGTGGCCAGCACGAGCTCGTTGTCGTCGTTGACGAACAGGCTGCCCGGCGTCGGACCCCAGGTCTCGACCATCTGTTCGCGCAGGTCAGCGGGGAGATCCTTGGTCCACTCGTCGTAGGAAGCCTTCGAGATGCGTACGTGGGCGTCGGTGAGCTGAGCGTTGGTCAGCCACTCCTCGTCCTGCCCGCCGGCGGCGATCAGGGCGTGGATCAGCGCGTCGCCGGCGGCGGTGTCGTCAGCGCCGTCGAGGATGCGTACGACCTCGTTGTCGGTGCCGAGGTCATAGCCCTCCTCGCGCAGCCGACGCAGCATCCGGATCGCGGAGACCGGGGTGTCGAGGCCGACCGCGTTGCCGATGCGGGAGTGCTTGGTCGGGTAGGCGGAGAGCACGAGCGCGAGGCGCTTGTCCTGGTTGGACTTGTGGCGCAGCTTCGCGTGGTTGACCGCGATCCTGGCGACGCGGGTGGTGCGCTCGGGGTCGGCGACGTAGTGGGGGAGACCCTGCTCGTCGAGCTCCTTGAACGAGAACGGCGCGGTGATGATCCGCCCGTCGAACTCCGGGATCGCGATCTGCGAGGCGGAGTCGAGCGGGGTGACGCCGTCGTCGGAGGCCTCCCACTCCGCGCGGGAGCTCGTCAGGCACAGCCCCTGCAGCACCGGGATGTCGAGCGCCGCCATCCGCTCGACGTCCCACGCCTCGTCCTCACCGCCGGCGGAGGCGGACGCCGGCACCGAGCCACCGGCCGCGAGCACGGTCACGATGAGCGCGTCCAGGGTGCCGAGCGCCTCGTACAGGTCGTCGGGCGCGGAGCGCAGCGACCCCGCGAAGACGGGTACGCCGGTGGCCTGCCCGGTCGCGTCGATGGCATCGGCCAGCGCGTGGGCGAACGCGGTGTTCCCACTGGTCTCGTGGGCGCGGTAGTAGAGGATCCCGATCCGCGGCTCCCCGCTGGTCGAGCCGCCCCCGTCGGTCGAGCCGGATTCGCGAGGTACGAGCGAATCCGTGTCGAGACCAACACGGTCCGCGAACCCCCACGCCGGCACGGGGGCCGGCGGCTCGAAGCCGAACCCGGTCAGCAGGACCGTGTCGGAGAGGAACGCGTGCAGCTGGGCGAGGTTGGCCGGCCCCCCCTCGGCCAGATAGCGGTGCGCCTCCGCGGCGACACCCATCGGCACCGAGGAGTGCTCCATCAGCTCGGCGCTCGGCTGCTGCTCGCCGCCGAGCACCACCACCGGGGTGCCGCGATCCTTGACCGCGGCCAGGCCCTCCCACAGGTCGCTCGGCGAGCCGAGCAGCCGGAAGACGACGAGGTCGGCGTCGGCGACGACGGCTTCGAGGTCGGTGGCCCGCGACGGGTTCGCCCAGGCGTAGTCGGCCTCGCTGGCGCGGGCCGAGAGCAGGTCGGTGTCCGAGGTGGACAGAAGGGCGATGCGTACGCGTGCAGAGTCGGCCATGCCGGGGTCCTCCTAGGGGTTCTCGCCCCGTCGATCGGTCGGATCGCCCATGAACAGTGTCTGGCTGTGCTCGCGCTCCGCGCGAACAACACAGTGGCGGAACCGCCCCGGACTCTCACCGGGTTCCTGCACCACGAGCGTGGTCGCAGCCTACCCCGGGTGGCTCGCGAGCCACTGCGCGCGGGTGATCTCGTATTCGACCTCGCCGTCGGCGTGCCCCGCGAGCGGCTCCTCGAACTCCTCGTGGAAGCTGCGGGTCAGGCTCATCCCGACCGACGCCATGGTCGCCCGGGAGGCCTCGTTGACGGCCATCGTCTGGGCGATGACGACGCGCTGACCGAGGTCGTCGAAGGCATGTCGAAGCAGCTCGAGCGACCCCTCTTTTGCGAACCCCTTGCGCCAGTGGCGCTCCGGGATCCGGTAGCCGAGCTCGGCCGCGTCGGTCCGCGGCGGGCTGTCGGGCGGCTCGAGCATGAAGAGCGCGACCGGCTCGCCGGCGGCGTACGCGATCCACTTGCCCTGATCCTCGGTGGCGGTCTCGAGCCACCTGCGCATCCGTGCCTCGGTCTCCTGCGGCGTGAGGGCGCGGGTGAAGAGGTAGCGGAGCACCACCGGGTCGGAGTTGAGGTCGACGAGGAACGGCAGGTGCTCCTCGTGCAGCGGGACCAGGTCGAGGCGCTCGGTGCGCAAACGGGCTTGGGGCATGAGCCGGACGCTAGCCGCTGGTCGCCCGTGCCGCTGGACGTACGTAGAACTGCGTAGGTCGGGGCCGCCGCGGGCCGGACGCCGTGCGGGAGCGACGACGGAATGCTCGAGACATCCGATCCGAGCAAGCGAGGAGTCTCGAGAATGTCTACAACGATCACGTCTGCCCCGGCAGACAGAGCATTGTCCCGCACCGCGATCGCGGGAGCGGCCGTCTTCCTGGTCGCCTATCTGGCGGTGAGCCCCGTGGCCGGCATGTTCGCCGAAGGCGCCGTGCCGCTGCCGACCGACTCCGGTGCGCAGATCAAGGCGTTCGTGGTCGACAACCCGCTCGCAGCGATCACCGGCGCGCTCCTGCAGGCCGTCTCCGTCGTCGGCTTCGCCGCCTTCGCCCGCGTGGTGGTGTCGCGCACCGGCGACCGCGCCGTGGGCATCGCCGCCGGCATCTCGGTGGCGGCCATGCTGGTGTCGTCGGCGATCACGATCGCCTCGGCGGTGCTGGCGCCAGACCTCTCCGCCGAGACCCACTCGATGCTCCGGCTGGCCAGCTTCTACGCCGGTGGCGTGGTGAACGTGGCCACGCTCGGCTTCGTGGCCTTCTTCGGGGCGCGTCAGCTCCGCGCCGCCGGCCTGGTCGGCAAGGGCACCGCGATCTTCGGCTACGTCGTCGGCATGCTGTCGATGCTGTCGGTGATCTCGATCGCCGTCTACTACGCCAGCATCTTCCTGCCGCTGGGCCGGGTCGGGTCGATGGTGTGGACGGTCGTGGCGGCGATCGTCATCTCCCGCCGGAGCGGGCGCTGAGGCCCGCGCGGCGGGAGCGGTCGCCGTCGCTCAGTCGCTGAAGACGCGGCTGGCGACGGCGAACGCGCTGTTGGCGGCGGGCACACCGACATAGATCGAGGTCTGCAGGAGCACCTCGATGATCTCCTCCTTGCTCAGCCCGTTGGTCTGCGCGGCGCGGAGGTGGAACTCGAGCTCCTCGAAGTGGCGACCGGCGACGAGGGCGGTGAGCACGGCGATCGAGCGGTCGCGGCGGGCAAGACCGGGGCGAGTCCAGATGTCACCCCAGGCATAGCGCGTGATCAGGTCTTGGAAGTCGCGGTTGACGTCGGTGATCGCGACGGTGGCGCGGTCGACGTGGGCGTCGCCGAGCACCTGGCGGCGTACGTCCATGCCGGTCGAGTACGCCTGGTCCGACCCGCTCACATGGGATGTGATCAGGCTGGCGACCGCATGCGGCGCCTCCGCGGGCGCGAGATGGCCGACGCCGTCGAGGACGACGAGGCGTCCGTGGCGCACCCCGACCGCTATCTCCTCCAGGGAGGACGGCGGCGTCGGGCTGTCGTCGACTCCCGCGACCGCCAGCACGGGGGCTGCGATCTCGGCGAGACGGCCGCGCAGGTCGAGGGCGGCGAGCGCGTCGCAGGTCAGCGCATAGCTCTCCGCGTCGGCGTCGCGCAGCGAGTGGAGCAGGGCCCCGCCGCGCTCGGGCTCGCGCTCGAGGAACCCCGGCGCGAACCAACGCTGCGTGGAGCCGGCGATCTGGGATGCGGTGCCGGCGGAGCGTACGGTCTCGGCGCGGTCGTTCCAGCCGTCGGGCTCGCCGATCTTGGCGCCGGTGTTGGTCAGCACCGCGGCGCTCACCCGGGTGGGTGCGTCGAGCAGGAGCTGGAGGCCGACGGCTCCGCCGACCGAGTCGCCGGCGTAGGCGAAGGTGCCGTGGCGCTCGCCGCGGTCGGTGAGGACACCGTCCACGCTGGCGAGCACGCCGGCGGCGAGGTCGGCCATGCTGAACGCTTCGGTGGCGGGGGCGCCGTGGCCGTGGCCCGGCAGCTCCCAGCCGATCACGTGGAAGCTGTCGGCGAGCAGCGCGGCAGCGGCGGACCAGAGCGCGGTGACCGAGGTGCCCAGGGACGGGCCGACGACCAGGATCGGCTTGCTCCGGTCGCCGGCCAGCTCGACAGGGGTGATCCTCGGCGTCATGAAAGGTCCTTCCAGAGTTCGTGGGCGCGGCCGACCGCGGCGTCGATGAGGGCGTCGGCGGCGCCGAGATAGTCGCCGAGACCGGTCGCGGCGTCCGTCCCGGTGAGTACGTCGCCACCCACGAAGTCGGTCAGCGACCGCTGCTCGGCCAGCAGGTCTGCACCCGCGGCCTCGGCGGTGGTCCGCATCCGGGCGGCGTCGACGCGCAGACCGGCGAGGAGCTCGGTGGTCTGCGAGGCGGCCACGACGCTGCGCCGGGCCAGCGTGGCCAGGGTCTCCCACTCGACGTGCCAGGCGCCGTCGGGGCGCTCGTCGACGTAGCTCGCCGCGGCGGTGTGGAGCGTCGAGGCGAGCGGGGGAGCGGCGAGCGCGTGGCGGCGGACGAGCACCGAGAGCACCGGGTTGGATTTGTGCGGCATCGTCGAGGAGCCGCCGCGCCCTTCACCGCCCGGCTCGGCGAGCTCGCCGATCTCGGGTCGGGCGAGCAGCGCGACATCGCCCGCGATCCGACCCCAGGTGTCGGCCGCGGTGACCAGGGCATCGGCGGCCGTGGTCAGCGGGGCACGGTTGGTGTGCCAAGGGGTGCGTGGCGTCAGCCCGAGGGTGGTCGCCGCCGTGGTGGTCGCCTCCTGGGCGGCGGCCACGGGGTCGGCGAGCCCACGGAGCCGGGCGAGCCCGACGACCGCGGCGAGGGTGCCGGCGGCGCCGCCGATCTGGGCGGGCAGCGAGGCCCGGGTGCGACGGAGCGTCTCGGCGGCGTCGTTCAGGCAGGAGAGCCAGGTCGCAGCCTTGAGGCCGAAGGTGATCGGCACCGCGTGCTGGGTCAGGGTGCGGCCCGGCATCACCGTGGCGCGGTGCTGCCGGGCGAGGCCAACCAGTGCGGCGGCCTGTGCCGCGAGCTCGTCCTCGACCCGGTCGAGCACGTCGCGCAGGCAGAGCACGAGCGCGGTGTCGACCACGTCCTGGCTGGTCAGGCCCTTGTGGAGCCAGCGCGCGGCTTCGCCGTCGAGTCGGCCGCGCAGCAGCTTCACCAGGCCGATGACGGGGTTGCCCCCGGCCTCGGCGCCCTCGGCCAGCCCCGGGAGATCGCCCGAGGAGACCAGGCCGGCCAGCGGCGTACGCGCTTCTTCGGGGGCGATGCCGGCGGAGACGGTCGCGGCCAGCCAGGCCTCCTCGACCCGCACCATCGCGGCGAGGTAGGCCGCCTCGGAGAAGAGATCCCCGGCGCGCTCCTCGCCTGGCCACAGCAGTGACATCGGACTCCTCAGCCGTAGGTGAGAAAGGTGGTCTCGCGGTCGCCCTGGAGGTGGAGGTCGAACCGCAACCCCGTCGCGTCCGCAGTGGCCACCAGCGTCGCACGCTCGTCCTCCGAGAGCGAGACCAGCAGCGGGTCGCCGGCGTTGCCGGGGTGATCGGGCAGGTAGATCCGGGTCTGCAGCTTGTCGAGCAGACCACGGGCGAAGACGGTGAGTGCGAAGAACGGAGCCGTGCCCTCCGCGGACGCACCCGGGAGCACCGTCGAGAACGTGTAGCGCCCGTTCAGGTCGGTGTCGGCGCGACCCCAGCCGGTGAAGGTCCAGCCGTCGCGGTGCAGCGACCCCTCGGCCTGCGGCACGTTGCCCTCGGCGTCGGTCTGCCAGATCTCCAGGAGCGCATCGGGGATCGGGTTGCCGGCGCCGTCGTAGACCCAGCCGTGCAGCCGGATCGAGCCGGCGCTGCCCGGCGGGACGAGGTCGGCGTCGCCCTCGTAGGGGAGGGCATAGCCGAAGAACGGGCCGATCGTCTGGCCTGGCGTCGGGCTCTGTGAATTCGTCGAGAATGTGCTCACAGGTCGCCCTCCTCGGGCTCGGTCCAGGTGCGGCTCGGGCCGGTCAGGACGATGTCCCACTCGTAGCCCATCGAGAATCCGGGGACGGACAGGTCGTGGTCGTAGGTCGCCACCAGCGCGTCACGGTCCTTCTGCGACGTGATCGACTGGTAGATCGGGTCGAGCGCGAAGAGCGGGTCGCTGGGGAAGTACATCTGCGTGATCAGCCGCTGGGTGAACGCGCGACCGAAGAGCGAGAAGTGGATGTGCGCCGGCCGCCAGGCGTTGACGTGGTTGCCCCACGGATAGGGGCCGGGCTTGATCGTCTGGAACCGGTAGCGCCCCTCGGCATCGGTGATGCAGCGGCCGACACCGGTGAAGTTGGGGTCGAGCGGTGCCGGGTGCTGCTCGTGCTTGTGGATGTAGCGGCCGGCCGAGTTGGCCTGCCAGATCTCGACGAGCTGGTTGCGCACCGGGCGCCCCTCGCCGTCGAGGACTCGGCCGCTGACCGTGATCCGTTCGCCGATCGGCTCGTTGCTGCCGGCGATGGTCAGGTCGGCCTCGAGCGGGTCGACGTCGGTGTGTCCGAAGCACGGTGCCCACAGCTCGATCGTCTCCGGGTCGGCGTGGCGTGGGTCCTTCGTCGGGTGGCGCAGGATGCTGGACCGGTAGGGAGGGTAGTCCAGCAGCGGCTGGGGCGTGGTGTGGTCGGCGGCGGTCTCGATGCTCTCGATCTCGGCGGAGAGGTCCGCCTGGGTCTCGACCGGTCTGTTGGGCGCTGTCACGCTCCGCACGCTAGGCCCGCACCGCCTACGATGACAGCAGTGGCTTCCACTGGCCGGAAGCCGTCGCATGATCATGTCGAGATTCGCCGACGAGGAGACAGGAGCCGCAATGGCAGGCGGAAGCAGCGGACGCACGGTCGCTTCGCGGGTCCTCGCCCTCATCGGAGCCTTCGACCCCGGCCATCGCCGGCTCACCCTGAGCGAGCTGGCGGCCCGGGCCGACCTCTCCCTCCCGACCGCCCACCGGCTGATCGCCGAGCTGGTCGGATGGGGCGCGCTGGTGCGTGAGGACGACGGGACGTACGCGGTCGGGCGCCGCCTGTGGGACGCCGGACTGCTCGCCCCTGTCGCCACCGACCTCCGTACGGTCGCGGCCCCGTTCCTCCACGACCTCTACGGCGCCACGTTGGAGACGGTGCATCTCGCGGTGCGCGAGGGAGACCATGTGCTCTACCTCGAGACGCTGCGCGGCACCCGCAACGTGCCGATCGTCTCCTCGGTCGGATCGCGCCTGCCGATGTATTCCACCGGTGTCGGCAAGGTGCTCCTCGCGCATGCGCCCGACGACGTACGCCACCGGGTGCTGACCGGCCCCCTCACGCCGTTCACGCGTTACACCATCACGACACCCGGCCGACTTCGGCGACAGCTCGACCGGGTCGTCTCCGACGGGTGGGCGACCACCGCCGAGGAGATGACCCTCGGCGCCTGCTCGGTGGCGGTGCCCGTCACCACGGCCGACGGCGTCATCGGGGCTCTCGGCATCGTCGTCTCCGACCTCCGCCGCAACCGCCCCCGCCTCGTCTCCGCGCTTCAGGTAACGGCCCAAGGCGTCGTCCGCGCGCTCCCGTAGCTGGGATTCGCCGCCCACAACTCACTGCTCGGCCGTCATGAGGACGGTCTCGGCGGGTGGGGTACCTTGCGCGGGTGACGATCCAGACCCCACGCGAAGACGTACGCAGCCAGGCCACCGAGCGGCTCGGCGCCCTGGCCACGCCGCCCGGCGCCCTGGGACGCCTGGGTGAGCTGGCGGTGTGGGCCGCGGCCTGTCAGGGCGAGGTGCCGCCGCGGCCGATCGACCACGTACGCCTGGTCATCTTCGCCGGCGACCACGGCGTCGCCGGCCACGGCGTCTCGGCGTTCCCGCCGGCGATCACCGGCGCGATGGTGCGTACCTTCCTCGCGGGCCGCGCCGGCGTGAACGCGCTCGCGACGGCCCACGGCGTCGAGGTGCGGGTGCTCGACCTCGGCGTCGACGAAGACTTCGACGACCTCGACGCGACCACCCGCGAGGCGCTGACCGAGCACAAGATCCGGCGGGGGAGCGGTGCGGTCCATCTCGAGGACGCCCTCACCGCCGAGGAGACCTCGCGTGCGTTGGAGGCCGGTGCCGCCGTCGCCTGCGAGGAGATCGCCGCGGGCGCCCAGCTGCTGATCAGCGGCGACATGGGCATCGGCAACACCACGCCCGCCGCCGCGATGGTGGCCGCCGGGCTCGGCCTTCCGGCGAGCGAGGTCACCGGGCGCGGCACGGGGATCGGCGACGAGGCGATGCGCGCCAAGGCGGAGGTCATCTCCCAGGCCCTGACGCGCGCCGGCGAGCGCGCCGACGACCCGATCGAGACCCTCGCCGCGCTGGGCAGCGCCGACCTGGCTGCCACCACCGGCTTCCTCCTCGAGGCTGCGCGGCGGGGCACGCCCGTCCTACTCGATGGCTTGATGAGCGTCGCCTGCGCCCTCACGGCCGACCGGATCGAGCCCGGGGCCGCGCAGTGGTACGCCGCCGGTCACCGCTCCACCGAACCCGCGCAGTCGGTCGCGCTGGAGAAGCTCGGCCTGGTGCCGCTGCTCGATCTCGACCTGCGTCTCGGCGAGGGCTCCGGCGCGGTCGCCGCGGTGCCGGTCGTGCGCAGCGCGGTCGCGCTGCTGCGCGACGTCGCGCTCCTCTCCGAGCTCGGCGCCTGATGCTGCGAGACGCGTGGCGTCTCGCGACCGGCACCCTGACCGCGCTGCCCGTACGCCCTCCCGAGCAGGTCGACCGCACCCGCGCGGCCGTCGCGATGGCGCTCGCGCCCGCGGCCGCGCTCCCGCTCGCACTGGTTGCCGGCGGCATCGCACTCCTGGGGCAGCTCGCCGGGCTGCCGCACCTGGTCACAGCGCTGCTCGCGGTCGGAGCGGTCGTGGCCGGCAACCGCGCGCTGCACATCGACGGGCTCGCCGACACCGTCGACGGCATGGCCGCCTCCTTCGACCGCGAGCGCTCCCTCGAGGTCATGAAGACCGGCACGTCCGGGCCCGCGGGTGTCACCGCGATCGTGCTCGTGCTCGGCCTCCAGGTGAGTGCGACCGCCGCAGTGCTGTCCGGTGCGGCGGCAGGTGCCGGTGAGGTACGCGCGGCCGTGCTCGTGCTCGTCGCGGTCTGCGTCTCCCGCTCGGCGCTGGCACTGTGCTGCGTACGCGGCGTGCGGCCCGCCCGTCAGGACGGGCTGGGTCGCACCTTCACCCAGACCGTCTCGCCGATCGTCGCCGGTCTCGTCTGGGTGGTGTCGGGCGCGGTGCTGGCGGCGGCGTCGTGGTGGGCGGGCGTCGAGTGGTGGCGCGGCGCCGTGGCCGCTGTCGTGGCCGTCGTCATCGTCGCCGCCGTGCTGGTGCGGGCCATGAAACGGTTCGGTGGAGTGACCGGCGACGTCTTCGGTGCCGCCGTCGAGGCCGCCCTCGCGACCCTCCTGGTCACCCTGAGCACGACCGGCTAGCCAGCACAGCCGAACCTAGAGCTCCTAGAGCTTCAGCACCCGACCGGCGATGACCAGATGCACCTCGTCGCAGACCTCGGCCAGCCGCTGGTTGACCATGCCCAGCAGGTCGCGGAAAAGTCGTCCGGAGCGGTGAGCCGGAACCACCCCGAGCCCGACCTCGTTGGTCACCAGCACGACATCGCCGTCGCAGATGCTGAGCACCTGGACCGCGTCGTCGACCAGCTCCGAGACGACCGCCGTCGCCTTCTCCGAGGGCGCCTCCCACAGATCATGAGAATCCATGACCGCCGTGAGCCAGGTGCCGAGACAGTCCACGATCACGGTGTCGCCGCGAGCCGTCGCGTCAGACAACGCACCGGCAAGCTCTCTCGACTCGACCGTGCGCCATCCCTGCGGCCGACTGGCCTGATGCGCAGCCAGCCGCGCCGCCCAGTCCGGATCCGGATCCTCCTCGACCGTCGGCCCCGGCGCCACGTACGCCACCGCCGCCGCCCCCGCGAGCAACGACTCCGCATGCCGAGACTTCCCCGACCGCACCCCGCCCGTCACCAGAACCTTCACGGGGTGAGCGTATGACGGTGCGTGGGTGTCGTCTTCGTGGGCTCGGTGGATGTCGTTGGTGGCTCGTGTGTAGCTGGACTCTGCTCGTGTTCGTGGGGCTGTTTGCCGCCGACCCGTACGGGAAGGGTGTTCTCGGCATCGTCCGGAGTAAAGGACGGCCTGCGGCCGCCGGCTTCGCCGGCCGCTTCGCGGTCCTGGACACCGGCCGCTACCGAGAATTTTGGCTGTCTATCGGGTCGGCGGCAGGGGTCTGGCACGGCATGTTTGGGCTGGGTGCCGGGCTGAGGATGGGGCACGTCTGGCTGCCTGCCGAGGCGGTCGCGGGGTCGCTGTACTAGACGATGACGCTTTGTGAATCGTTCACAAAGGGGTGCACCCGGGTCAGGGGCGTCGGGTGAACCGAACGGTCCCGTCGGGTAACCGTTCGTGTGTATACGCGGGTGTGTGCGCCAGCCGATGGTGATGCGGGCATAACAGAACCCCGTCCTTGAGATCTGTCTTCCCGCCGAGCGACCAGGGAGTCAGGTGGTGGGCGTCGCACCACTCGGGTGGCATGTCACAACCTTCGGCTTGGCAGCACTTCTGCTGCAACCGGAGCGCTTTGCGCTGAATCGGCTGGAAGAACCTGCTCGAACGGCCCGCATCGAGGACTTGGCCGTCAGTGCCGAGCACCCACGGAATGATCGTCGCGTTGCAGGCCATCTTCCGAGCCTCGGTCGCGCTGATCGTGGTGCCGTTGGTCTCGTCATAGCCGAGGATTGCGGTGCCGAGCTCTTTGCGGAGGGCGTCGAGGGAGATGACTACGTTGATGGTGGTTGCGTCGCCGCCGTGGCGGGGCTGGGCATCGGGGTCGATGGTCTCCAACAGGCGGGTGAAGCCTTGTCCCATGAGTCGTTCCCAGGGCGGGAGCGGTGTGCCCTTCTCGACGAGCTGCTGCTTGCGGGGCTGTGCCCAGGCCTCGACGTGGGTCTTGAACCTCATCCCCATCGCCACCGGAAGCACGCCGTCGAAGCCAACCGTGCCGTCGTGGTTGTCCCAGATCCGCAGTGCGGTCTTCTGTTGGGCACGTTCTTCTTCGGCGAGGAGGGCTTTGGCTTCGGCGTCTTCGAACCGGGCCGGGTCGATCTCGACGAGGATCCGCTTGCCCACGATCCGGAGTTCGTTGGCGGTCAGCCGGGTGGCGTAGTCGACGAGGAGCTTCTCGGCGAGCAGTAGGTCTTCCGCACTCGCGACGGGGTCGGCCTCAATCGCGTCCAGTGCTTTGGTGATCACGCGGGCTTTGTCATGAGAAACCGAGCCGTCGGCAAGGCCGGTGGCGAGCAACTCGTGCTTGGACACCGAAGCGGCGAGCTTGAGCTGCGCACGTGCGGGTCCTTTGTCGACGAGGAGTTCGGCTCGCATCCAGGCCGAGGCGTCCTTGTCGCCTGTCTCCTCAGCAATATCGCCAGCGGTGGCGAGCACCCGCAGCTCGAGCGCAGCCTGCTGTGCCTTGAGCTGCTGAAGCCGTACGAGGACGTCCTTCTTCTGGCTAGTTCGCCAGTAGGCAGGGTCCATTGCGAGCAGGTCACCCAGGGCGGTTTCGATGCCAGCAAGAGCGGTCGTAACCGGGTCGCGAGGGCTGGTTCCCCAGTGGTCGACGTGGTTCTCGACACTCATCGCTGGCCTCCTCTCAAAGGTGCCCTGGATACCCTCCATTTTACTCTTTACCAACCAGTAACGCCAGCTATTTCCGCAGGTCAAAGCACCTTTTTGCGGCAGCGAACCAACAGTCGTTCCTCCCGGCCACACCGGTGCCGCCGCCCCGATAATCAGCCAAATCTTTTCTCGATCTGGCTCGGAGTCCAGGACCGCGAAGCGGCCGGCGTAGCCGGCGGCCGCAGGCCGTCCTTGACGCCGGGCCAGATCGAGAAGACCCTCCAAGAAAGGGTCGGCGGCACACGCCAGCCCCAACACAACACATTCCGGCAGGGAGAACCCCACACCAGCACCCCACATACCCTGCACACATGACCCCCGAGCGCATAGCGCTGATCTCAGACGTACACGGAAACCTGACCGCCCTCGACGCGGTCATGAAGGACATCGAGGCGAGAGGGATCACCAGGATCTTCAACCTCGGCGACTACGTCGGCAAGGGCCCTCGCGGACGCGAGGTGACCGAGCTGTGCAGAGCAAGGTGCGAGGTGAACATCCTCGGCAACTGGGACGACTTCCTGCCCGACCCTGATCGTGACTTCGACAACGAGGCGATGAGGTGGTGGAAGGGGCAGCTCGGTGACGAGAACGGTCGCTGGCTGAGGAGTCTGCCGTTCCATCATGACTTCCTCATCAGCGGCCGAAGGGTCAGGCTCTTCCATGCTTCCGAGGAGACCGTGCACCGCCGGGTGAGGTTCGACCACGACGAGGCGGAGTTCGTCGGCCTGTTCCAGAACACCGCCGCGACCGGGCACGACGCGCACGAGCCTGACATCGTCGGCTACGCCGACACCCATGACCCCTACTACGAGACCGATCGCGGCAGGCGCACCGTCTTCAACACCGGCAGCGTCGGCAACTGCATGAGCGACCCGACCCCGGTCTACGTGATCCTCGAAGGCGTGATGGACAGCGACCAGGAGGCACCGTTCGGCATCGGCTGGGTCCGGGTGCCCTATGACACCGAGGCCGAGATCGCGTACGCCACCAGCGTCGGGATGCCCGAGCTCACCGAATACGCCTACGAGCTGCGTACGGGCTTCTATCGAGGAGACCTCAGGCACGGCGAACAGCCGACCTACCACCGTCAGGGGTAGGTCGGCTCTTCTTCGCGCCGGAGCGGGTCAACTGATCTTGCGCCGGTAGGCAGCCATGGCGAAGACGTACGCCACGACGAGGATGCCGACGCACCAGGCCAGTGCGATCCAGATGTCATCACCGACCGGCCGCTCGGCGAAGAGGGCTTGGATGGTGTTGACGATCGAGGTGACGGGCTGGTTCTCGGCGAAGGCCCGCACCGGTCCGGGCATGGTGTCGGTCGGTGCGAACGCCGAGCTGATGAACGGCAGGAAGATCAGCGGGTAGGAGAACCCGGTCGCGCCCTCCATCGTGGATGCCGCGAGCCCCGGGATGATCGCGAGCCAGGTCAGCGCGAGGGTGAGCAGCGCGAGGATCCCGGCGACGGCGAGCCAGGCGCCGAGCCCCGCCGAGGTGCGGAACCCCATCAGGAAGGCGACGGCCATGATGATCACCAGGGTGAGCATGTTGGCCACCATCGAGGTGCCGACATGCGCCCACAGCACCGCCGAGCGGGCGATCGGCATCGACTGGAACCGCTCGAAGATCCCGCCCTTCATGTCGGTGAAGAGCCGCAGGGCGGTGTAGGCGATGCCCGAGGCGATCGCCATGATCATGATCCCGGGGAGCACATAGTTGACGTAGTTGTCGGGGCTGCCGGGGCCTGTCCGGATCGCCCCGCCCAGCACGTAGACGAAGAGCAGCATCATCGCGATCGGGGTGAGCGCCGTGGTGATGATCGTGTCGGGGCTGCGGGTGATGTGGCGCAGCGAACGGCCCAGGAGGGTGCCGGTGTCGGCCAGCGTGTGTCTCATGACTGTGCTCCTTGTGCGGTAGGTCCTTGTGCGGTAGGTCCTTGTGCGGCAGAGCCGGTGAGCGAGAGGAAGATCTCTTCCAGCGACGGCTGCTTCTCGACGTACTCGACCTGCGCCGGCGGCAGCAGGGCCTTGAGCTCGGCGAGCGTGCCGTTGGCGATGATGGTGCCGCCGTGCAGGATGGCGATCCGGTCGGCGAGGTGCTCGGCCTCCTCGAGATACTGCGTGGTGAGCAGCACGGTGGTGCCCTGCGCGGTCAGCTCCTTGACGACCCGCCAGACCTCGAGGCGGGCTTCCGGATCGAGCCCGGTGGTCGGCTCGTCGAGGAAGATCACCGACGGCGAGCCGATCAGCGACATCGCGATGTCGAGCCGTCGCCTCATCCCGCCGGAGTAGGTCGCGACCTTCCGGGCGCCGGCCTCGACCAGGTCGAAGCGCGCCAGCAGCCCGTCGGCGACGTCGCCGGGGGAGGGGAGGTGCCGCAGCTTCGCGACCAGGATGAGGTTCTCACGCCCGGACAGGATCTCGTCGACCGCCGCGAACTGGCCGGTCAGCGAGATCGCCTCACGCACCTGTGCCGCGTCGTCGACCACCGAGACATCGTCGACCAGCGCCGTGCCGGCGTCGGGTCGCAGGAGCGTCGAGAGGATGCGTACGGCGGTGGTCTTCCCGGCTCCGTTGGAGCCGAGCAGCGCGAAGATAGACCCCCGCGCCACCTCGAAGTCGACGCCCTTCAGCACCTGGTTGTCCTTGTAGGACTTCTCCAGCCCTCGTACGGAGATGGCGGCCGTCGTGCTCATGAGTCTCCCTCCTTGTCGTCGATCGCCTCGATGGCGTCGGTGAGCCGGTTGCGCTCCTTGTTGATCCAGGAGCCTTCGGAGTAGTTGCGTGCGAACTCCTCGGCGAACTCGACCGGGTCGTCGCCGACGATCGCGTCGACCGTGGTGCCGTCGGCGGCGCTCTGCTCGAAGAGGTCGATCAGGTCTTCGAGCATCTTGGTGGCGATCTCGCCGTCGGCGATGCCGCCGGCATACATCAGGTAGCGCTCGATCGCGCCGACCGCGCTCTTCTGGCTCTCGGGCAGCTGGCGCTTTCGTGCCTTGTAGGCCCGCCAACGGCGCTTCTGGTCGAACCCGCCGATGACGGTCTCGAGCATTGATCGGACAGACATGTCTTACTTCCCTTCGGTGCGGAGGTTCTCCAGGCGCTCGGCCAGGAACCCCCAGGTGGTCCAGAACTCTTCGAGGTACGCCTCGCCGCCGGTGTTCAGCGAGTAGACCTTCCGTGGCGGCCCCTTCTCCGAAGGCCGCTTCTCGACATCGACCAGCCCGTTCTTCTCGATCCGGACCAGCAGCGCATAGACCGTGCCCTCGGCGATCTCGGTGAACCCCTGGCTCCGCAGCCAGGCGGTGATCTCATACCCGTACGCCGGGTTGCCGGTCAGGAACGCCAGCACGATGCCCTCGAGCGTCCCCTTGAGCATCTCGGTCATCTGCTTGCCCATCGGGCACCTCCCCTCTTCCCATCCCTGGGCTACTCAGTGTTGCTGACTACTGGTACATAGTAGCGCTGAGTAGTGGAGGGAGCGCAAGTTCTATTTCGAAGATTGCTGTCGGAAGGATGCGGTCAGCAGCCGCGGAAGCTCTTGTCCGAGGTCCAGCCCGTTTCGGCCCACTCCTCGGGGTCGGCGGGCTCGAAGCCGGGGTAGAGGTCGGCCAGCCCTTCGAGCAGCCAGTCGGTGAAGCGGGCCGCACCCTGGGGGCAGGTGTGGATGCCGTCCTTGCTGCGGTCGACCTTGCCGTCGCGTACCCGCTGATAGGTCGTGCCCCACACCTCGCTCGCGTCGAGGAACTCAGCGCCGTCGGCGGACTCGGCGACCTCACGGGCGACCTCGGCGGCGCTGGTGAGCTCGCGCATGTGCGGCTTGTAGAACGAGTCGGGCTTGATCGGCGGCATCGAGACGAGGACGAGGTCGGCACCGGCCGCCGCGGTCTCGGTGGCCAGACGTTCGTACGCCTCCCGCTGCACGGTCTCGTTGCCCCAGTCGTACGTGGTGAGCTGATAGACGACCACGCCGCCCTCGGCCTTGGCCAGGGTCTGTGGGAGCTTCTTCCACTGGGCCTCGGCGTTGGGGCCGGTGACGTTCCCGCCGCCGGTCGAGGTGGCGTTGACGAACTTGGCGCCGCTGGCCGCGACCGCCTGGGTGAGCGGCGCGGCCTCGCCGGCGGCGACCGAGTCACCGACGAGCACGACGGGGGAGACCCCGGCCTCGACAGCGGCCTCGGACTCTCGCCAGCCCTTGTCGGCGGACGTGGTCGAGCTGGTGCCGCACGCGGTGAGGGTGAGCGCGACAAAACCGGTGATGGCCAGCGCGAACGGACGGATGATGGATGAGTTCTCGATGTTCATGCCGCCACCATCGCCAGCCCATGTCGCGGCCTCCTGGCGACGATGTCGCAGTTGTGTCGCAGCCCGGCGTCGTACGCCGATCCGGGCCCAACACGCTCTAGGGTCGTGAACGTGCCAGACCTGCTGCTGATCGAGGATGACGCGATGGTGCGTCGTGGGCTGCAGCTCGCCCTGCAGCGACACGGCCACGTGGTCGTCGGTGCCGAGACCGGCGAGATCGGCCTGGAGACCTTCGCCGACCGCAACCCCGACCTCGTCGTCCTGGACCTGATGCTCCCTGGCATCGACGGCTTCGAGGTCTGCCGCCGTATCCGGCGTTCCTCGCAGGTGCCGATCATCATGCTCACCGCCCGTGGCGACGACTTCGACGTGGTCACCGGCCTGGAGGCCGGCGCCGACGACTACGTGGTCAAGCCGATCCAGCCAACGGTCCTGGATGCTCGGATCAGGGCAGTGCTGCGGCGCGCGGTGGGGGAGCACGACGGGGTACGCGTCCATGGAGGCCTGAGGATCGACACCGACTCCCTGATGGTGACGGTCGAGGGTGCGGAGGTGAGTCTCACTCCGACGGAGCTGCGACTGCTGCTCGTGCTCTCCCGCTCCCCGGGTCGGGTCTTCAGCCGGCAACAGCTGCTCGAGCAGGTCTGGGAGCAGGGCTATCTCGGTGACTCCCGGCTCGTCGACAACGGCGTGATGCGGCTGCGTACGAAGATCGAGCGCGACCCGGCCTCGCCGCGCTATGTGCAGACCGCGCGCGGCTTCGGCTACCGGTTCGGGCCGGTATGAGCGCCCGGTGGCCTCGGCTCCGTGGGTTGCGGAGCCGGCTGATCGTGGCGTTCGTTGCGGTGACCGTGCTGGGTGCCGGCGTCGCGGTGTGGGCGGGCGTGCGTCAGGCGAGCATCGCCCTGGTCGAGTCCAGCCGGTCTCAGCAGGTCAGCACGCTGGTCAGCCAGATCACCGCCGCAGCCCCGTCGGTGGGCTACCCGTTGACGCAGCAGTCCATGGATCAGCTCCGCGTCGCCGCCGGCCCCGACGCGCTGGTCGTCGTCGACGATCGCGAGTCCGGTGACGGTCTCCTCGCGGACGGGTCCGAGGCAGTGCCGCAACGGCTGCGGAAAGCCGTGCGCGGTGGGTCCGGCCGGGTCTCGACCCAGCGCGTCGAGATCGACGGCTCTCCGTGGCTGCTGATCGGCACCCCGGTGATGCTCACCGATCCCACCGGGGCCCGGAAGTCGTCCGGGGTCGAGGTCTACGTCGCCCGCGATCTCTCCGGCGTCGAGGAGGACGTGAAGGCACTCGTCCGCAGCGCCGCCGGGGCAGCACTCCTGGTCCTGCCGTTTGCCGTGGTCATCGCCGTGCTGGCAGCACGCAGTGTCCTGCGGCCGGTCGGGCGGCTGCGTACGACGGCCCGGCGGCTCGCCGACGGCGACCTCGCCGCGCGATCCGCACCGATGGGCTCCGACGAGCTCGCCCAGCTGACCCACACGGTCAACGACATGGCCGCTTCGCTGCAGGAGACGATGGCGGAGCTGACCCGGATGGAGGACGACGCCCGGAGGTTCGCCGCCGACGTCTCCCACGAGCTGCGTACGCCCCTCACGACCCTCACCGCCACCGTCGAGGTCCTCCACGACGCGCTGGCGCAGGGCACCTCCGGCCCGGTCGAGGACGACGTCCGCGAGTCCGCCCAGCTCGCGGTCCTCGAGACCCGGCGCTTGGTGCGTCTCGTCGAGGAGGTCATCGAGATCGCCCGGCTGGATGCCGGCACCGCCGACGTACGCCGGGAGCCGACCGACCTGACCGCCGTCGTCCACGGCTGTCTGCGCGCCCGCGGCTGGGAGGACGAGGTCGAGGTGACTGGATCGCCCGTCACCGTCTGGGCCGACCGGCGCCGCCTGGACCTGGTCGTCGCGAACCTGGTCGGCAACGGGCTCAGGCACGGCCGGGCGCCGGTGCGGGTCGCCCTCTCGGCCACCGCCGACGAGGCTGTCATGTCGGTCTCCGACAATGGCGACGGCGTCCCCGCCGACGTACTTCCGCACGTCTTCGCACGCTTCTACAAGGGCGACCCGGCGCGCACCCGCACGCCGGGCAGCGGACTGGGACTCGCGATCGCCGAGGAGAACGCCCGCCTCCACGGCGGCACCATCACCGCGGCCAACGCACCCGACGGCGGAGCCGTCTTCACCCTCCGGCTCCCGGCGGCCTCCGAGGAGGAGGGATGAGACCCGTACGCAACGCCTGCCTCGCCGTCCTCACGCTGACCGTCCTCACGCTGGCAGCCCTCACCGCCTGCGGCGCACAGGACCCTGGAGTCGAGACCGGGGCTGAGGCGCCGACGGGCCTGGCCGACGGCACGCCGCTCTACTTCGTCCGCGATGACCGGCTGACGCTCCAGGTGCGCGAGACCGGTCGACTGGGGACGATCGGTGACGCCGTCTCGCTGCTGCTCACCGGACCCGGTGACTCGGGCCTGTCGACCGCGATCGACGAGGTCGGCGTGACCCGCACCGAGGTGACGGTCAGCTCCGGGGTGATCACCCTGCGCCTCCCGCTCGCGACGAGCGAGGTCGGCCCGCTCGGGGTCGATCAGCTCGTCTGCACGGCGGTGGCCGGCCACGTCCAGGCTGGTGGATCCCCGGACATCCGGGTCCGCCTTCTCTTCACCGATGTCGCCTCGGAGACCGGCCCGGCCCGCACCTGCCCGCTGTGACCTCACAGATCGCTGATGTCGATCTTCGGCGCCATCGGTTCTGGCAGGCAGAGCCAGAGCAGCAGCATCGCAGCCGACACGAGCCCGAAGGCGACCACGCCCATACGTCCTCGCGCCCAGCGGGCGCGGAACCGGATCGGTGCTTCGACCAGGTGTGTCGATGCGCACGCGATCGCGGCCGCCATGACCACGGCCATGAGCTTGACCGGGATCGTGTCACTGCCGACGAGCGCGGTGATGAGCACGATGAGCGGCCAGTGCCACAGATAGAGGCTGTAGGAGATCTCGCCGAGCCATCTCAACGGCCGTGCCTCGAGCCAGGTGGCTCCGGTCGCTTCGACCAGCCCGATCAGCAGCGCACAAGCAGCCGCATGGAGGGCGAGCCCGCCAGTGAACAGCCATCCTGAGGAGACGCCGTCGGTGAGAGCCCAAGACGCCAGGATGCCGGTCGCAAGAGGACCCGCCAGACGACCGCCACCGGGCAGGAGACGGATCCCGCTGCGTACCGGCGCCGTTGCCATCGCCGCCCCCATCAGCAGCGAGAACGCCCGAGTGTCCGTGCCCGTGTAGACCCGAGTCGGGTCCTCCGCCGGGCCCCAGAGCGCCGCCATGGCGACCGTGGACACGACCACACCGGCGAGCGCCGCAACCATCACTCTGACCTGGGCAGACGTCCGATCAAGGCCCGGAAACACCAGCATAACGACGACCAGCAGCGGCCACACCACGTAGAACTGCTCCTCGACCGCGATGCTCCATAGGTGCTCGAAGATCCTGGCCTGTCCGTAGGCATCCCAATAGCTTGCATCCTGCGCCAGCAGGTGCCAGTTGACCAGGTTGAGCTGGCTCCACAGGGCGTCGCTCCCAGTGGTCCGCACCAGGTCGGCGCCGACACCCGCTACCCCGAGACGCTGCAGCCCCCACACACCGACCGTCACGACGACCAGCGTCACCGCGATCGCGGGGAACAGCCGCCGCAGCCGCCGCCCCCAGAACCCGACCAGCGACACCCGCCCCGACTCGGCCTCCCGCAGCAACAACCCGGTGATCAGGAACCCGGAGAGCACGAAGAAGAGATCGACCCCCAAGAAACCGCCCGGGAGAACACCGGCATGAAAGAGCAGTACGCCCCCTATCGCGACGCCGCGCAGCCCATCGAGAGCAGGGACATGTGAAGAACCAGCCATGCCGGCGACCCTCTCGGCCCGCGGTCATCGTCCCGTCGCCGCAGTGTCGCAGTCTCGTAGCAGTCGAGTGGTTTGGAACCAGAGAAGCCTGGGAGCCTCAGTCACGCGGGGGCACCTGAGGCCACCGGATTCATTCGCCTTTCATGGGAGACTCGTCAACAGAGCCGTTGGTTATGCGGAGGCTCAGTCGCATCCGGCCGCAGTTGCCACAGCCTCGAGGAGTGCCTGGAAGTCATGCTTCTTGGTTCCCAAACTGGAAGTCGCTGTCGCAGACGCAACCTGAGTTCCGTCTGGGGACTTGGTGCCGCATATCCACCATCCCTCGTAGGCGTAGCCATCATCGACGCCTTTCTTCTCGGCCGAGAATCCAAGCGTGCCGTTGGCATGCGCATAGTGCTCGTCCGCCGACTCGGCATTCTGAATTCGTTGAGCAAGGTCGTCGGCTGACGTCCGGTGAGCCGAGAACTCGACCAGAAGACGGCCGTCCTGCTCGATCTCGCAGCTGATCCCGTTGTTGGAGTCTGTTCCAGGCCCCAGCGGAAGAGAGTCAGAGCCCCTTTGGGAGACCTCATAGCGATTGTCACCCACTACGGCGCTCACGATTTCTGACGGGATTCCGCAGACCGATTCCTTTGAATAGGCCGCTGGCTCATCTTCGCCACCACATCCCGACATGGCCAGCGCCGCACCGAGGAGTACCACTGTGCCTGTCGCACGAATCGTCCTCAACCGTGATCCTCCAACTTCTTTCAGCCCTGCACCTGAGTTGATCATCGCCGTGTACGACATCAGCCGAACCGATCCCGCTCTCATCTTCCGGGCGCCTCAGCATCTCGTCCATCTCAGCAGGCGTCAGGGAGCCGGGCGGCTTGAAGTACCTCCCCGAGGAAGCCGCGCAGGCCAGTCGCGCAGCGTTGATATCTCATTGTGCGGCCTGAGGATCATTAACCAGCGGTTACATCGGGCGCGTGCTTGAGCGCCACATCGAGCAGGCTCGACATAGACACAGACGACCTGTTGTCTGCCGGATGCTCCGTCCCGACGACCAGAAGGCGATCGTCGTCGGTGGCGACGTAGGCGTACTCCGTTGCCACTGAGCCTTCCTCACCCTTGTAGCCGATTGCTCCGTCCGGAAGGTCAGAAATGGGTTTGACCTGCCGATTTGCGTCGTCCTGCAGTTCCTTGGCGCACTCGTCGATCTGTGTGGGGATGTCGGCCACGACTTCGTCGGCGGACGGCTGTGTCGCCGAGGCGGCGAAGACCACAGCAAACGCATAACCGCCGCCGTCAATCCTGACTTCTGTTCCGGTGTGCTTACCTGCTGCTTGGAGGTTCAGATCCTGGTTGAGGCTTCTCAAGGTTCTGCACGGAGGCATACCCGGGATCCCGCCCTCGGCATCGCGTGCGTCGCCCTTGGCCCCAGAAAGATCGCCAGGTTCGAGCAGGGTTGGAGGTTCGTCGCCGCAAGCGGCCAAGGTGCTCGCTGCGAACGCCGCCGTGGCTACGAGGCGGGTCGACGATCGCCGGATGCCCCGCCTCAGTGTGGCTCGGTGCTCACCCATAGAACTGGTGGAAGGCTTCAACCTAGGCATTCTAGTGCTCAATGCTCCCCAATCCGTACCTGTTATCGGCGCCCACGACCATGGCGTCGTGGATTCCGTCGCTGGTTACCGAGGCGTCAGTTGCAGTATGCGCGAGATATCGTGCCTGCTGGCGTCGACTCCATCATTGACACCTTCGTACCTTCGATCTCTCGCAGCTCTGGGCGTGGGTGAGATCGCCTGAGAATGTCGTACGCGGGTGCGTCGACAAGACTTTCCCCAATGTCGCTCTTTACAAGGCGCTGATCGCGGTGCTGTCACTTGGTCGCCTCAGCTCTTATGGTCGCTATCTCCTTGGCTCAATCTGAGTGACAGCCTTGCCAACGCTCACTTGGAGGGCACGTCACCGGCTCGCTCGAGAGCCGTGGAGAGGAGGTCGACCACGTCCGTGGGCGCCTTCCCGCTTCCGTAATGAGTCACCCCAACCCCAGCTAGGCGTCCATCGTCAGTCTCCGCAAACGCAACGCTGCCAACTTCAACGGGATCTGACGACGCGTTCGTGAACTTGAAACCCACGGCTCCGTCTGGAAGCCCGCTGATCGGCTCCGACGTGACCTCGCCGTAGTCGCCCTTGTCGGCAGCTGCCAAGCACTTGTCAACGGCTGCATCTATCGCGGCGAGCATTGAACCGGCATCGGGGTAGTCGCCGCCTCCCGGTACGAAGACGGTGGCGCCGACTACGTCCCCATTATCAAGTACGTACTGCTCGCCGGTCGCACCCTCAGCGGCGTTCGAGAGCTTCGTAGTTTCCAAGTATGCGAGATCATCGCACCAGGTGGTCCCAGGCGGGCCCATGTCGCCATCATTGGTCTCGTCGACCCCAGGCAGTGTATCTGCGTCGAGCAGGGTCGGTGCAGACCCACACGCTGTGACCAGAAACAGCGCCGCACACAAGGTGGCGAACAGATGGAACCTACGACTTCGGGTAGTAGTCCAAGAAGGCATTCTTGTAAGTCCCTTCGAAGTCTCCAGCGGTCACGTACTCGTTTAGGTAGTTCATCGCCTCGCGAGCGTAGCGATCGACGTCGGCGGCCGGGACATCGGACATCTGGATGACCTTGCCGTCCTTCATGAAAGTCTCATCAGAGGCTGGGATGTCAACGACGCCGGCTCGTTCCAGGGCGAACAGTGCATTGAGTTCGACCCGGTTAACGCCCTCAGAGGCTCGTGTCTCAGCGTTGTCGGTTGCGGCCGCTGTTTCGCTGGCGAACTTCTCGCCAGCGGCGTCGGTTCCCAGGTCGATAGCCTGGCCAACGCCGTACCCGATGACCTTGCTGCCGAGATCGCCGACCTGCTCTGCACCCGGAAGCGGCACCATCCCCGCGACCTCGCTCGTCAGGTCGATGAATGCCTGACGTTGAGCGTCGCTATTCTTGGCGCCGTCGATTTCGACCTCTCCAACTGCATGCTCGGCGAAGCCCTGCAAGTGGCCTCCACGTTCGAGGACGTCTCGCAGTTCGGTACGCAGACCAGTGTCGTTCGGATTCTGCGCGAGCTCGGCTGCGATGTTGTTGATCTGCGTCTGTTGGAAAGCCCCGACGCCCTCGGCGATGCTGGTCATCCCGTCCTGTGTACTCATCGAGACCTTCATCATGTTCTCGAGGTCGCCTTTGTAGAACTTGGGGTAGGGATCCATCTTGCCGAAGTGGTCAAGTTTGAACGGCTCCGTGCCCGGTTCCCCGGAGTTGTCGGGGTTGTGAAGCGCGGCATCAATACCAGGCGTGTAGAACTTCATCAACTCAGCGACGTGTGGCGAAGCCGCCTTTGCGTCTTCTGCGTTGAAGCCCTCGCTGTTGGTCACGTCGTGGAAGAACTTCGAGACGATTCCAGTTGTCTCCTCGGGGTGTTCCTTGAGGAGTTCCTCGTTCGTGCCGACGCCTTCCGCAAGCTCGGAGATACCGGCGTAGCCGTCGCCCTGCCACTCCCGCTTGTCGAAATAGAAGTCCTGTCGCGCGGTATCGTCGGTGAGGAACTCGTAGCCCTGCTCGGGGTGGGCACCGAGGTTTCCCATGATGGCGCCCATCGGGTCAGCGCCGTAGCCGTTCTCGCCGGCACCCAGAGCGCCATAACCAGTGTGTTGGTACCAGTCTTGGGCGCCCATGATGGGGTCGTCGACGCGCTCGAACTTGTCGAGTTCCTCGGCGGCGCCGAGCACGAGGTCGCCGTTGAGGTCGTGGTCCTTCATCAGGTAGGTGAGGACCGAGGCGCCACCGGTGCCGCCCCAGTTCGGGTAGCGGTCCCGAAGCGCATCCTCCTCATCGTCGGAGAGGTAGACACCCGAGGGGCCGGCGTACTTCACGATGTCGTGGCCGAATTGTTCGGCCGGAAAGCCGGGATCGTTCGAAGCCGAGGCGAGACCACTTCGGAGGTTGGACGCGAGCGCATTGAGAGAGCCGGCATCGGGGGACTGCATGCGCAGATACTCTTCGATCCTCGCCGTGCTGGCGACGGTGCCGTCGGCGCCGAGATCCTTGTAGAGACCGCTCGCGACAGTTGAATCATCGGTGTACGCGCTCAGCATGGAGTTGAGCTTGTCGGCCTCCTCCTTGCTGAGCTTGTAGTCGTCGTCGTTCAGAGTGCTGTCAAGACGGTCGCTGATCTCCTTGCCGAGTCGAGCCTGCACGTCCTCGGGCAGCGCGTCGGTGTAACCGTCGTACTTGTCCGGATCGCTGAGCATCTTGTTGAAGAGCTCTTCTTCGGACAGGCCACGCAGCTCATCCGGGAGGGCCGCCTCGGAGATGTTGCCGGTGCCGCCGTCGTAGCCGTCGTTTTTCGCAGAGTTGAGGACACCCACCAACGCGGTCTCGGCAGAAGTGGCGTCGTTCAACGCATCCTGGATGTCATCGGCGAGCCGCTGCATGGTGCCGTCATCCTTGTCCGGATCGTCCTCGTCCGGATGCGGGTTGCTGATATGAACGCTGCCGCCGCTGAAGTCGACCTTCCACTTCTTGCCGATCGCATCTTCGTAGGCGCTCTTGGACTTGTCCTTGGCCTTCTTGATGTCGGCAGCTGCCTCGTCGAGGGCGTTGATGACGCGGGACAGCGGCGCGACCATGTCGTTGAGGTCGGCGATCAGGCGAGTGTGGCGGTTGCCCGCGCGCGTCGCGGCTTCACCGATCCAGGAGCTGGGGATGGCGCCGGCGTCCATCTCGTCCTGCTGGTCCTGAAACCCTTTGCGGGCGGTGTTGAGCTGGTCGGCCGCGGTGTCGAGCTCTTCGGGCTTCCACTTCTGCAGCGTGTCGTACGTGACTGCCATCAGTAGCGCTCCATCATCTCGCGGCGGTTCTTCCCCGCCTGTCCGGTCAGCGTGTCGGTCTCGACGATCGCGTCGGCATCAGCGGTGGTGACGCGCTTGTGCTCACGGGCGTCCTTGACCCACGTGTCCTTGTCGCTCTTCCACTCACCTTTGAGCCCGTTCGCGGCGCCCACGGCGAGGCTCCCGGGGAGCGCGGAAGCGACCTTGGCCATGGGGCCCTCGAGGTTCAGACCTGCGACGCCGTCGGCTGCGGTGCCGATGGAGTTGGCCGACTTTGTCACTTCCGACCTGACGATTTGGACGTTCACTGGGCTTCCCCCACGAGGCTCGACGCTGCTGGTATCTAGGTCCTACCCAGAAGCCCGGACTTTAAACATAGATTCTCAAGAAATCTCGGACGGATCTCATCAGGGCCGAGCGGCGGCCGCCGCGTGTCTCGCTGGGACGCTGCCTCGTACTCGTGAGATAACGACAACCGGCGTCGCCGAGCGGGCTGACGCGTCGAAGCTGTCGAACAGGATGAGGTAGTCGATGTCGCAACCGAACGGTGCACCGAGCGCGAGGCAGCCG
This sequence comes from Nocardioides albertanoniae, assembly GCF_006716315.1. Classification (NCBI taxonomy): domain Bacteria; kingdom Bacillati; phylum Actinomycetota; class Actinomycetes; order Propionibacteriales; family Nocardioidaceae; genus Nocardioides; species Nocardioides albertanoniae. The sequence goes on from NZ_VFOV01000001.1 coordinate 1,613,114, forward strand.
GAGCAGGCACAGGGTGCTCCGCGCAGCGGCCGGACGCTCGGTCTGTTCGCGCTGGTGATCGCGGTGGCGATGCTGGTGATCATCGCGCTGGTCAGGTTGCTCGTCGGCATCCCGAAGGTCAGTCAGAGCTACTACGACGCCATCCTCAGCTTCGAGGACCGGCCGGTGATCTGGCTGATCCTGGGCGTGGCGATGATCGCCTCGATCGTCCCGGTCGTCGCCGCGATCGTGCTCGGCCACATCGGTCTGCTCCGGGCGAAGGTGGACGGCTCGAGTGCTGCGATGGCGGGCATCGCGCTCGGGATCGGCTACATGCTGGTGGTCTTCTGGGTCGTACGCCTCGTCAACGCCGCCACCAACGCAGCGCAGTTCAACGGCGGGTTCAGGATGTTCGTCGAGTACGTCGGGCTCTGGGCGTAGCGAGGCGGCCCCATCGGCGGCGGCGCGATCAACGTACGTCCGACCAGAACCGTTCGAGCTCGGCGTCCAGCTCGGCGGTGACCTGCATGGGTAGCGAGTGGGTGGTCTTCGGCCAGATCTTGACGGTCGCCTCCGGGACCTTCGCTGCTCTCGTCGCTGCGTCCTCGCCGCCCGCAAGCGACTTGTCGCTGGCGATCGCGACATAGACCGGCATCCGCAGAGCGCGCATCTGCTTCTCCGTCAGCCGTGACGGCGTCGGCAGGCTGCCCGAGTCGAAGTGCTTGGTGCCGGCGGCGATCATCCGGGCCATCGGATCGTCGGGGTCGACCTCGTCGTCCTCGACGCCGCCGATCCGGTTCAGCGCGCGGTCGCGCCAGGAGTCGGGGAGGAAGGGGAGGGCGGCGACGGCGGACCAGCCGATCGCCCAGGCGGGCAGCATGCCGAAGGTCATGATCGGCTCGAGCAGGGTGAGGCTGGCCAGCCGGTCCGGGTGGCGCACGGCGACGGCGGCCGCGAGCCCGCCGCCCTGGGAATGGCCGACCAGGTGGACGCGGTCGAGACCTAGACCGCCCAGTGCCTCCTCGACCCACCGGGCGTTGTCGTCCATCCCGCGCAGCGGCATCGTCTGCTCGGAGAGTCCGCTGTCGCCGATCGCGTCGAACGCGTAGACGGTGCGGTGCTCGACGAAGTCGTGCAGGTTCTCACCCCACATCGGTACGCCGCTGGCCCGCCCCGGCACCAGCACGACCGGGACCTCGTCGACCCGGTTCGGGCTCACCCAGGCGTACGCGCGCACGGTGCCGAAGGTGGTCTCCACGTCCTGCGTCTCGGTCGGCTCGGGGAGGGCGGCGAACGCCGCGGCGTACGCCTGGGTGTAGGTCTCACGGCCCTCGGGCGTGCGGAAGTGGCCGACGCCGGGGCCGCTGGTGCTGAGCAGCGTCACCAGGCCTCCGCTCGAGACGACCGCGACGATGCCGAGGAGCGCCACCGGCCAGCGTCGGCGCCTGCGGTGCGGCTCGATCTCCTCGACTGCGTCAGTCCTGTCCACGCCGTCCTCCAGGTCCCGATGACGATGCGATCGCATTGGAACGTCGCGATGCGACTGTATTGCTAAACTCCCGCCATGCCAAGGGTTGTCGACCATGAACAACGCCGGTTCGAGATCGTCGCCGGCCTGTGGCAGCTCGTCGCCACCCGCGGGATCGAAGGCGTCAGCCTGCGGACGGTCGCCGCCGGGGCCGGCGTCTCGATGGGGCGCGTGCAGCACTACTTCGGCACCAAGGACGCGCTGGTCGTCGCCGGGATCGAGCTCCTCGTCGCGAGCGCCGTCGTCGACTACGACGCCACCGCCGGCAAGTCGCCGCGTGAGCGCCTCCTGCACCTGCTGCTCCAGCAGATCCCCGCCACCGAGCCCGGCCGCATCGGCGTCACCGTCTGGTACGCCTACATCGCCAAGGCGATGACCCACGCCGAGGTACGCCGCATCCTGGCCGAAGCGATCCGTAACGGTGTCGAGGAGTGCACCCGCCACGTCCAGGAGGCCGAAGACCTGCGGGAGCCCGAGGCGCGCGTACGTGCCCGTGAGCTGCTCGCCCTCTCCGACGGCCTCACCCAGCGCGTCCTCATCGGTGACCTGTCCGCGGCGGAGGCCGAGGCGATGATCCGGGCTCGGGCCGACCATGCTTGAGGGCCTCGCCCTAGGGTGGGGCCGTGCTCGGGGATGAGGATCTGGGGTCGTCGTGGAAGACGACGGCGCGCAGGATCTTGTGGACGCTTACGAGCCTGCTCAACCTCGTGGTCGGTCTGGCCATGGCCGCCGGCGCGCTGCTGGCCGACGGAGGGGAGCTCGGGCCGTATCTGATCGGCGCCGGCTGCGGGGTGCTGCTGGCGCTCGTCGCTGTCGCCGGACAGCTGATGAAAGGCGTACGCATCGGGAGCCGCATCCATCGCCGGGTCCGGCGGATGGACGGTGCCGGGATCGAGATCCGGCTGCGCCGCGGCCCGGGGGTCTGCGGCGAGCTGATGCTGGTGTGCTTCGTGTTGATGCTGTGCCACGGTGCGGGGCTGGGATTCCGCGGCGGGCACGTGGTGCTCGGGGTGCTGCTGACCCTGCCCGCGGCCTTCTTCGCGGTGGTCATCGCCGACCACCTGCTGACGATGCGGCTGCGTCGCGCGGTGCTGATCACGCCGGAGCGGCTGATCGTGGAGATCGGCAGCCAGGTCGTCTCGGTGGGGTGGAAGGAGATCCACGTCGGCGTCTTCGAGCAGATATCCAGGTCCCGTGGGGTCACCGTCAGAAACCGGTTCATCGAGGTCACGCCGCTGCAGGGTGCGCCGTCATGGGCGGTCACGCGACGGCATCAGGTCCGGCTCCTCCCCAGACGGTGGCGGGGGAAGGTGATCCGCATCGGGTTCTGGCTCGTCGACCACCCGGAGAGAGTGATCGCGATGATGATCTCGATGCGCCGTCAGCGCGACGAGAGAGCTCGACAGGTCGTGCTCGCGAACGAGTCGACGATGGCCTATCTGACCGGAGATCTGGAGGTCTCGCCGCTACCCAGCGGACGGTGAGCGGCTCGAGGTACGACGGGGAGGTCTGCGGCGATCACCAGCGGGTGACCACGCGGTTCTCCCCGTCGTACCGAACGGCTACGCCTCCACCAGGCCCGGCTCGCCTGCCTTGGTCACGAACCGGCCACCGACGCTGAGCGGAGCCCCAGGCGTGGTGACCTGGGAGACGTTCTTGTAGGTGATCTCCGCGCCGGCCGCGTCGAGCGACACGGTCGTGTACCCACGGAGGCCGTTGTAGAACTTCATGTGCGGGTTGCGCTCCAGGTACGCCGCCCAGTTGGCGGGGTGCTCGGAGCCGTTGCCGCCGGAGGTGACCGACGTGGTGACGACCTCGGTCCCGAGCACAGGAGAGCTCGGGTCGTCGAAGTCTTCATGGATGTCGAGGCCGTAGTGCACGTGCACGTCGCCGGTCAGCACCATCAGGTTGGACTGCCCCGAGGCCTTCCAGCCGTCGAGCACGCGGCGCCGGGAGGCGGGGTATCCGTCCCAGGAGTCCATCGAGCGGGTGCCGTCGCCGGACGGATTGTCGCGGCGGGCGAAGGTGACCTGCTGGGGCACGATGTTCCACGTTGCCGACGAGCGGCGCCAGCCGTCGATCAGCCACTTCTCCTGCTCGAGGCCCGGGAGGGTCATCGACTCCGCCTCCGACTCCGCCGAGGGCACCTTCCAGCCGTCGCCGTTGGCCTGGTTGGTGCGGTACTGCCGGGTGTCGAGAATGTCGAACTGCGCCAGCCGGCCCCACTGCAGCCGCCGGTAGAGCGCCAGGTCCGAGCCCGAGGGCTGCTGCGGGAGACGCAGCGGCTGGTTCTCCCAGTAGGCGCGATAGGCGGCGGCGCGGCGTACCAGGAACTCCTCGGGCGGCACGGAGTTCTCCGGGGTGTCGCCCGCGTAGTTGTTCTCGGTCTCGTGGTCGTCCCAGGTGACGATGAAGGGGTGCGCGAGGTGCGCGGCGATCTGGTCCGGGTCGGACTTGTAGAGCCCGTAGCGCGCCCGGTAGTCGTCGAGCGTCACGGTCTCGTGGTTGAGGTGTGCCGGCAGCGGCTCGGTGTAGCCGCGCGCCCCGGCGGCCGCGTTCACGGCGTACTCGTAGAGATAGTCGCCCAGGTGGAAGACCGCGTCCACGTCCTCCTCGGCAAGATGCTTGTACGCCGTGTAGTAGCCCTGGTCGTAGCGCTGGCAGGAGGCGAGGGCGAAGGTCAGCGACGAGACCGCGGCACCCACCGCCGGCGCGGTGCGGGTGCGGCCGATCGGGCTGATCCACTGGCCGACGCGGAAGCGGTAGAAGTACTCCGTCGCCGCGTCCAGGCCGCGCACCTCGGCGTGCACGGAGTGGTTGAACTCCGAGTGTGCGGTGGTGGTGCCGCGGCGGACGACGCGGGTGAAGGTCGAGTTGCGCGACACCTCCCAGCTCACGTCGAACCGCGAAGGTGGCATCCCGCCGGTCGGCTCCAGCGGAAGCGGCGCGAGCCGGGTCCACAACAGCACCGAGTCGGGCAGCGGGTCACCCGAAGCCACGGCGAGGGTGAAGGGGTCGGAAGTGATCGCCGACGGAGAGGCGGCGGGAGCCGCGAAGGCTCCGGTGCGGGGCAGGCCGGTGGTGAAGGCGAGCGCCGTCGCGGCGGCGGAGGCCGTCAGGAAGCGGCGGCGATCGAGGCCGCGTAAGGCGTTGCGAAGGTCAGGAGTGCTGCTGGAACCAGGCATGGACGTGCTCCTGTCGATATGGGGGTTATCGACAGACCAGCGAAGCGGTGTCCGGTGAAGGCTCCGTGACGCGCGGGGGAGAAGTGGGCTACGGCTTGGTGCCTTCGTGCTCTACGACGGTCTCGGCCGGCCGGTGAGCCGGGCAGCCCGGGGCGAAGGTGCCGAGGTCTGCGGTGTCGAAGCCGTGCGGATAGCTCTTGATGCGGGGCATGTTGCGGACGTACGCAGGCTTCCTGCGTGGCGGGAGGAGGGCGACGAAGCGAGCCCGTGCCTTGAGCCCCGTGCGGGACAGGAGACGAGCGAGACGCCCCGGCTCGCGGTAGCCGAAGGCCTCGAGCAGGTGCGGCTCCATCAGCGAGAGCGCGAAGAGCTTGATCAGGGGAGCCAGCGGGCGCGGGTAGAACGTGGTGAGCAGCTCGAGCGTCGAGTCGGCGACGGCGCGGCCGCCCTCGTCGTAGGCGAAGTGCTCGGCCTCGTAGGAGTCGAGGAGACGCTCGAAGTCGGCTTGGGTCGCCGGGATGTCCTTGATCGCCATCCGTCGCCCGAGCTCCTGGTAGTAGCGCAGGGCGGCGAGCTGCTCGTCGGGGGTCGACCGCCGCCAGCCGTAGTCGCGGTTCCAACGGTGGGGGATGACCACGAACGTGGCGAGCACGTAGACCATGTCGTCGTTGGAGATGTCGTACATCCGGTGCATCTGGTTGATCCGGCGCACCGCGGCCCGGCTGCTGGGGCTGTCGAGGTCCGCGACGGCAGCCTCCTCGAGCAGGAGCGCGGTGTCGTCGTAGCGCTTCTGGGTGTTGTCGGTGAACTGGCGCGTGTCGGCCAGCAGCCGGCCGATCGAGGGCACCGCGTAGGTGCGGAACAGCGCGAAGCTGAGCGCCTGCATCGTGTCCCAGGGGAACTCGTAGAGCGCCAGTAGTCTCGAGATCTCCTGGAACTCGGTCTCCGGATCAAGCCCTGCCGTGCGCGACTTCTTGGCCACAGTGCCTCCTCGTTCGATACATAACTGTATCGCAACTGGGTGCCCGTAGGGTCGGATCCATGGAGACCACCGGCACCCAGAAACAGCTCTCTCTCGCTGCCGCCCAGGCAGTCCGGACGTACGCCGCCAGCGCCCGCTCCGCACTCGGCACCGCGGAGGCACCCGTGATCTCGTACGCAGGTCTCTGGTTGCTCCTCGCGTCGCTGGCGACCTCGGCGAAGGTCGAGGTGGAGGAGGCGCTGGGGCTCTCGAGGTCCGACGCACGCGCCGCCGCGCTGGCGCTGCTGGAGGAGCCGCACCCGACCGTCGCGGCTGCGGTCGCGGGGTGGCTGAAGCCGGGCGTCGAGCTCTACGAAGGCCTGCCGATCAGGCTCGAGTCACTGCCCGACCAGGCCTCGCTGGATGCATGGGCCGAGGAGAACACGCGGGGTCTGATCACGAAGTTCCCGCTCCAGATCGATGCGCAGACCCTGCTCGTGCTCGCGTCCGCCCTGGTGGTGAGCCCGCGATGGAGCGAGCCGCTCGAGCACGACGACGACGGCCGGCTGCTGCTCGAGCGTGGCTTCCAGGCGGTGGTGGAGACCGAGGCCGCCGGCCCGGTCGCGGTCGCCTGCCCACCGAGCGACGACGCGATCGCGGTCTACTCGGTCATCGCCGACCCGGCGGTCGCCGCCGAGGATGTCTGGCGGGCGAGCGAGGAGGTCGTGCGGCGCTTCGACGCGAACGAGGTGCGCAACCACGCCTTCGACGTGCCGGGAGCCGGCGACGGTCACGCCTGGACGGTGCGCGAGGTGACCACCACCGGCCCGGCGCCGTCCGAGCGCTGGCGCAGCCACCTGCCGGAGTGGAAGGCGGAGAGCGATCACGACCTGGCGAACGCGCCCGGCGTCGCGCAGATCGCCGCCGGAGTGGAGTCCGCGGTCGTCGGTGACGTCGACGAGACCGAGACCGTGTGCGTGCAGAAGGCCGTCGCCTCCTACGACCGCGAAGGATTCGAGGCCGCCGCGGTGACCGCGATGATGACGCGGGCGGCGGCTGCGGTGCCGCAGGAGAGGACGGTGCGCGAGATCGACCTGCGCTTCGACCGCCCGCACGCGGTGGTCGCGGTGGCCCGCGGGGGAGCGTGGGAGGGCATCCCGCTCTTCCACTCCTGGGTGAGCCCGGCATAATTTCCGCCATGGACGAGCATCCCCCGATCGCCGGCCGCTACCGGCTCCTCGACCTGCTCGGCACCGGTGGCATGGGCGAGGTCTGGCGGGCGCGCGACACGGTGCTCGACCGTGACGTCGCCGTGAAGCTGCTGCGCGACGTCGACGACCCCACGATGGCCGAGCGGTTCCGCCGGGAGTCGCTCTCGACCGCCCGGGTCGTGCACGACGACGTGGTCAACATCTTCGATGCCGGCAGCGACGACAACGACGTCTTCCTGGTGATGGAGCTGCTGCCCGGCCCGACGCTGGGCGAGGCGCTGACCCAGCGGGGAGCGATGCCGGTCGACATGGCTGTCGAATACACCCGTCAGGTCTCGGCCGCGCTCGCCGCCGCACACCGGGCCGGTGTCGTGCACCGTGACATCAAGCCGGCCAACCTCATGTTCGACGGTGACGGCCGGCTGACCGTGCTCGACTTCGGCATCTCGTACGCCATGACCGGCACCGACCCCGGGCTCACCCAGACCGGCCACGTGATCGGCAGCCCGTCCTACCTCTCTCCCGAGCAGGCCGCGGGAGACCCCGTCGGGCCGCCGGCCGACGTCTACTCGCTGGGCTGCGTGCTCTTCGAGATGCTCACCGGCAAGGTGCCCTACACGGCTCCGCACCCGGTCAAGATCCTGCACATGCACCTCAGCGATCCGGTGCCGCGCATCACCGACTTTTGGGCCGTACCCGAGCCGATGGCGCGACTGGTCACCCGGATGCTCGACAAGAACCCGGCCGCGCGACCGTCGATGGAGCAGGTCGGGCACGAGCTCGGCTACGTGCTCGGTGGCACCGACCCCGACGCCACCGATCTGCTGGCCGGTCAGGCGCCTCGTCCGACCCAGGCGGCGCCGCAGCGTCCGCTCGACGAGCCGATGGCGCTGGCCGGCTCGCGCACCGGCGTCCTGCCCGGCCCCGTGGCCCCGCCGCCCACCGGCCCGCGGCCGGGCTCGATGCGTCGCTTCCCCGTCAACCGGCTCCTCGGCGCCGCGGCGATCGTGATCGCATGCGTCTTCGCAGCCTCGTGGCTGGCCAGCTATGAACCCGCCCCGGCCCAGGCCGACCAGCCGTCGCAGAGCGAGCCCGACACCTCGGACGACTCCAACACCTCCGACAACGACGCCGCCGACGACAACAGCGGCGACGACGGCAACGGCGAGGAGTCGGACAACAAGACCCTCAACCGCCTCGACCGGCTCGACCGCTGGCGCGAGAACCTCGAAGACTGGAACATCATCGACGCAGGCCAGTCCGAGGAATGGGAAGACCAGATCGAACAGATCCGCGACCTGGTCGAGAAGGGCGAGAGCGCCAAGCGCGAGATGCGACAGCTCCGCGACGAGTTCGACCGTGTCGGCGGGGGAGAAGGCAAGGACGGCGAGAAGATCATCGACAAGCTTCTCGAAGGTCGCTGACGTACGTCGGGTCTTGGTCGGTTGCGCTCGCTGCTGTTGTTGCGTGGTCGGTGTTTGCCGCCGACCCGTACGCAGAGGGTGTTTCACACCGGCACCCGGAGTAAAGGACGGCCTACGGCCTACGGCCGCCGGCTCCGCCGGTCGCCATCGGCGATCCTTGACACCGGGCACCGTCGAGAATTTTGGATGTGTATCGGGTCGGCGGCAGGGGTCTGGTACGGCACATTTGGGTTGGGTGCCGGGCTGAGGATGGGGGCAGGTCTAGCTGCCCGCAGGGGTGGTCGCGGGGCGCTGTACTAGACGATGACGCTTTGTGAATCGTTCACAAGGGGAATGCCTGGCTCAGGGGCGTCGAGTGAACCGGATCGTCCCGTCCGGCAGTCGCTCATGGATGAAACCTGGTGCGTGCGCCAGCCGATGGTGATGAGGGCACAGCAGTACGCCGTCTTTGAGGTCGGTCTTCCCGCCGAGTGACCATGGTTCGAGGTGGTGGGCGTCGCACCACTCTGGTGGCATGTCGCAGCCGTCGGCTTGGCAGCATTTCTGCTGGAGCCGGAGTGCTTTGCGTTGGATCGGTTGGAAGAAGCGGCTGGATCGGCCTGCGTCGAGGACTTGGCCGTCGGTGCCCAGGACCCAGGGGATGATCGTGGCGTTGCAGGCCATCTTCCGTGCCTCGGCTGCTGAGATGGTGGTCCCGTTGGTCTCGTCGTAGCCGAGGATGGCGGTGCCGAGCTCCTTGCGGAGTTCGTCGAGCGAGATGACCACGTTGACGGTCGTCGCGTCGCCGCCGTGTCGGGGCAGGGCGTCGGGGTCGATGGTCTCGAGCAGTCGGGCGAAGCCTTGGCCCATGAGTCGCTCCCAGGGCGGCAACGGAGTGCCCTTCTCGACGAGCTGCTGCTTACGGGGCTGGGCCCAGGCCTCGACGTGGGTCTTGAAACGCACCCCCATCGCGACCGGCAACACACCGTCGAATCCAACCGTGCCGTCGTGGTTGTCCCAGATCCGCAGTGCGGTCTTCTGCTCAGCTCGTTCTTCCTCGGCCAACAGGGCCTTGGCTTCGGCATCTTCGAACCGGGCCGGGTCGATCTCGACCAGGATCCGCTTCCCAACGATCCGAAGTTCGTTGGCGGTCAGCCGGGTCGCGTAGTCGACCAACAACTTCTCCGCGAGCAGCAGGTCTTCCGCACTTGCGACGGGGTTGGTCTCGATCGCGTCGAGGGCTTTGGTGATCACTCGCGCCTTGGTTGCGGAGACGACACCTTCTGCTAGGCCGGCTGCTAGCAGCTCGTGCTTGGTCACGGCGGCCGCGAGTTTCAGCTGCGTACGAGCCACGCCTTTGTCGACGAACAGCTCCGCACGCATCCACGCAGACGCATCCTTGTCACCGGTCTCCTCGGCGATATCGCCAGCCGTCGCGAGCACCCGTAGTTCGAGTGCAGCCTGCTGTGCCTTGAGGGTCTCGAGCCGCGCGAGGACGTCCTTCTTCTGACTGGTACGCCAGTAGGCAGGGTCCATCGCAAGTAGCTCACCGAGAGAGGTTTCGATGCCAGCGAGAGCGGTCGCAACCGGGTCACGAGGGCTGGTGCCCCAGTGGTCGACGTGGTTCTCGACGCTCATTGCTGGCCTCCTCTCAAGGTGCCTTTGGATACCCTCTATATTACTCTTTACCGACCAGTAGATCCAGTTATTTTCGCAGGTCAAACCCTGTTTTGCGGCAGCGAACCAACAGCCACGCCTCCGGCCACACCGGTGCCGCCGCCCCGATAATCAGCCAAATCTTTTCTCGATCTGGCCCGGAGTCCAGGACCGCGAAGCGGCCGGCGTAGCCGGCGGCCGCAGGCCGTCCTTGACGCCGGGTGAGATCGAGAAGACCCTCACGTACGGGTCGGCGGCCCACACCAACCAAAAGAAGAAACGATTCCGGCAGGGAGACCGAAAGACACCAACCACAAGCAAGAACCGATGCACAACCACCCCCACAAGGTGCAGACTTCGCGTCCATGACCCGACTCCAGCTGGCCCGCAGTGCGGTGTTCGTCGCCTTCGCGATCCAGGGGCTGACGTTCGCCTCACTGATCACCCGCTTGGAGTCGATCCAGTCCAAGCTCGACCTCAGCGCGGCCGACGTGTTCGTCGTGCTCGGCACGACGACAGCAGTCGGAGCAGTCGGCAGCGTCGTGGCGGGCCACCTGGCCACCCGGATCGGCAGCGCGACGACGCTCTCGCTGATGCTCGCCGGGGCATCGGTGACGGCGGTCGCGCCGGCGTTCGCGCCGACGATGACGATCCTGCTGGTGCTGATCGGTGTCTACGGCTTCTTCCTTGGTGGTGTCGATGCCTCGATGAACATGCAGGGCACGGCCACGCAGGATGCGTACGCCCGGCCGTTGATGAACGGGTTCCATGCGATGTGGAGCGCGGCCGCGGTCGCAGGTGCGGTCTATGCAACCGTGACGATCGCCCTCGGCGTACCTCTGGGTCTCGACATGATCCCGATCGCGATCCTCGGGCTGGTCGCCAACGCCGGCACCTTCATCCTGCTGCTGCCGCCCGGGGCGGTCGACGCGGCGGAGCACCGCACCGACACCGCGCAGAGACCCAGGCCGCGGCTGCCATGGCTGCCGCTGCTCCTCGTCGCGGTGCCGACGTTCGCGATGTGGTTCATCGACTCGGCAGCCTCGGCATGGGGCGGCATCTATGTCGTCGACGGCCTGGGGGCGATGGCGGCGGTGGCGCCCGCGATCTATGCGGCCTACCAGCTGGTGCTCCTGGCCGTACGCCTCCCCGGCGACCGCCTGGTGGCCCGGTTCGGGGCCGAGCGGGTGATCCGCACCGGCGGCGTCGTCGGCGTGGGGGCGCTGGTGCTGATCGTCGTGGCGCCGCACTGGAGCGTGGCGGCGATCGGGTTCGCGATCCTCGGTGGCAGCCTGGCGATGGTGCCGCCGCAGTCGTTCGTGGCGGCGGCGCACATCTCCCCGGACAACGCCGAGGAGGCGATCGCCCGGGTCAACCTGGCCAACTATGCGGGCTATCTGGCCGCGGCCTCCCTGATCGCCGCCGTGGCGGAGGTGTTCGGCGAACGCTCGATGTTCGTGATCCCCCTGGCCGTCGCCGTGCTCATCCCGGTCATGGCCCGCCGCTTCGCGACCCGGCCCGCGGTGGCGTACGAAGCCGAGGAGTTACCCCCTGTTTCTTGACTCATTCAAGAATTGGCGCAAGACTCTGACGCGTGGGGAACGAGACGTACGAAGAGCAGCTTCGCGGAGCCTCCCTACGCGTCACTCGACCCAGAGTGGCCGTGCTGGGGGCCGTCACCGAACATGCGCACGCCGACACCGAGACCATCCTCGGAGCGGTGCGCGAGCGGCTTCCTGACGTCTCCCACCAGGCCGTCTACGACTCCTTGGCCGCCCTCTCGGCAGCCGGGATCGTACGCCGCCTCCAGCCGTCCGGCTCGGTAGCTCGTTATGAGACCCGGGTCGGGGACAACCACCACCACGTGGTCTGCCGCTCCTGCGGGGCGATCGCCGACGTCGACTGCGCCGTCGGCGACGCGCCCTGCCTGACGGCATCGGACGACCACGGCTTCGTCGTCGACGAGGCCGAGGTCATCTATTGGGGCACCTGTCCGCAGTGTCAGGCCGCCCTCCGCAAGATCTGAGCAGCGCAAGATCTGAGCAGCGCAGCAAGTGATCCAACAACAAGGATTGGAACCAGATGTCTGAAGAGTCCGTGAGCAAGTGCCCGGTCATGAATGCGGGCCGCGTTCACCCGACCGCCGGCAGCGCCAACCAGGAATGGTGGCCCAACAAGCTCAACCTGAAGATCCTCGCCAAGGACGCGCCGGCGACCAACCCGCTGGGTAAGGACTTCGACTACGCGAAGGCTTTCGAGTCGCTCGACCTGCCTGCGGTCAAGGCCGATATCGCCGCGGTCCTCACCGACTCCAAGGACTGGTGGCCGGCTGACTTCGGCAGCTACGCCGGTCTCTTCGTCCGGATGGCGTGGCACGCCGCCGGCACCTACCGCAGCCACGACGGCCGCGGTGGCGCCGGTCGCGGCCAGCAGCGCTTCGCGCCGCTCAACTCCTGGCCCGACAACGTCTCCCTCGACAAGGCCCGCCGCCTGCTGTGGCCGGTCAAGAAGAAGTACGGCAAGAACCTCTCCTGGGCCGACCTGATCGTCCTGGCCGGCAACGTGGCCATGGAGGAGGGCGGCTTCAAGACCTTCGGCTTCTCCGGTGGCCGCGAGGACTCGTGGGAGTCCGACGACGACATCTACTGGGGTCCGGAGAAGGTCTGGCTCGACGACGAGCGCTACACCGGTGAGCGCGACCTCCAGGCGCCGCTCGCCGCGGTGCAGATGGGTCTGATCTACGTCAACCCGGAGGGCCCGAACGGCAACAGCGACCCGATGTCCTCCGCGGTCGACATCAAGGAGACCTTCCGCCGGATGGGCATGGACTCCGCCGAGACCGTCGCCCTGATCGCGGGCGGCCACACCTTCGGCAAGACCCACGGTGCCCACCCCGACGACAAGCTCGGCGCCGACCCGGAGGCCGCTCCGCTGGAGAACCAGGGCCTGGGCTGGAAGAACGGTCACGGCACGGGTGTCGGCGCCGATGCGCTCACCTCGGGCCTGGAGGTCACCTGGACCTACCACCCGACCCGCTGGGACAACGAGTTCTTCCACATCCTCTACGGCTACGAGTGGGAGCTCTTCGAGTCGCCCGCCGGCGCGAAGCAGTGGCGTCCGAAGAACGGCGGCGGCTCCGACATGGTTCCCGACGCCTTCGGTGACGGCAAGCGCGAGCCGCGCATGCTCACCTCCGACCTGGCGCTGCGGGTCGACCCGGAGTTCGACGAGATCTCGCGTCGCTTCAAGGACGACCAGGAGGCCTTCGCCGACGCGTACGCCCGCGCCTGGTTCAAGCTGACCCACCGCGACATGGGCCCGAAGAGCCGCTACGTCGGCCCCGAGGTCCCGGCCGAGGACCTCGACTGGCAGGACCCGCTGCCCGCCGAGGGCGGCAAGACCGACGCCGCGTCGATCGACGCCGCCAAGAAGGCGATCGCCGAGTCGGGTCTCTCCGTGCAGCAGCTGGTCTCCACCGCCTGGAAGGCGGCGGCCACGCACCGTACGTCCGACCACCGCGGTGGCGCCAACGGCGGCCGTATCCGCCTGGAGCCGCAGGTCTCCTGGAAGGTCAACCAGCCCGACGAGCTCAAGCCGGTGCTGGCCGAGCTCGAGAAGGTCGCGTCCGCGACCGGTGTCTCCTTCGCCGACGTGGTCGTCCTCGCCGGTGGTGTGGGTGTCGAGCAGGCCGCCAAGGCCGGCGGCTACGACGTGACGGTCCCGTTCACCCCGGGCCGTGTCGACGCCACCCAGGAGCAGACCTCGGAGGAGCAGTTCGCGTGGCTGGAGCCCGTCTCCGACGGCTTCCGCAACTACGACTCCGGGTTCGTCAACCTGCCCACCGAGTTCCTGTTCATCGACCGCGCCAACCTCCTGGGCCTCTCGGCCCCCGAGGCGACCGTGCTCGTCGGTGGTCTGCGCGTGATCGGCAACAACTGGGACGGCTCCGACCTCGGTGTCCTCACCGAGAAGCCGGGCGCGCTGACCAACGACTTCTTCGCCAACCTGGTCGAGTGGCAGGAGTGGACCCCGTCCGACGACGAGCAGACCTACACCTCCTCCAACGGCTGGAAGGCCTCGCGGGTCGACCTGGTCTTCGGCGCCAACTCCGAGCTGCGTGCCCTCTCCGAGCACTACGCCGGCGACGACGCCGCGGAGACGTTCGTCAGCGACTTCGTCTCGGCGTGGGTCAAGGTGATGGACAACGACCGCTTCGACCTGAAGCGCTGATCTGAGGCGTACGCCGCGGCGTACCTCGTGAACCGGAGGCCGGTCCCGCAAGGGGTCGGCCTCCGGTCCCATACCCACCCCGGTAGGATCAACGGCCGCCGTCTCGGGTCCCTCGCCGGCGAGGGGAGCGAACCAGCTGTCGACGTCAGGTGAGAGCAATGGAGCACCGGAGCACCGAGCCTCCGAAGGGACCCACCGGGCCGCCGCCGTCGTGGCGTCCTCCGCCGCCGAAGTCCGCGCCGCCTGAGTCGGCGCCACCAGCGCCACCAGCGCCACCGGCAGCGCCGCCGACCGCCCTGCCGACGGTCGCCCCGCTCCGGGCGCCGGGCGCTCGCCGGGCGACGGTCGAGCCCTCGGCGGCCAAGGCGTGGCTGGCCACGAGCTGGCGGCGCTGGGGCAGGACGACGGCCAAGGCGTCGCTGGTCGCGTTCCTGGCCCTCGCCCTGATCGGGTCGGTCGCGGCGATCATCACCTATCACCGGATCTCGGTGCCCGACCCGAACGCCGCCTTCGAGGTCGAGACCTCGTTCGTCTACTACGGCAACGGCAAGACCGAGCTGGGCCGCTTCCAGGAGGGCGACCAGAACCGGATCAAGCTCGAGTCCGAGGAGATCCCGGAGGTCGTCAAGAACGCCGTGGTGGCCGCCGAGGATCGCACGTTCTTCGAGAACAACGGCGTCGACGTCAAGGGCATCCTGCGCGCGGCCTTCTCCAACACCACCGAGGGCACCTCCTCGGGCGCGTCCACGATCACCCAGCAGTACGTCAAGAACTACTTCCTCAACTCCGAGCACTCCTACTCGCGCAAGCTGAAGGAAGCGGTCATCTCCCTGAAGCTGACCAGGCAGCGGAGCAAGGACCAGATCCTCACCGACTACCTCAACACCATCTACTTCAACCGCGGCGCCTACGGCATCGAGGCGGCCGCGAAAGCCTACTTCGCGAAGTCGGCCAAGGATCTCTCGCTGCAGGAGTCGGCCGCGCTCGCGGCGATCCTCAACAACCCGCGCGGGTTCGACCCTGCCAGCAAGACCTTCCGGGGCGAGAAGAAGCTGCTCGGCCGCTACCAGTACGTGCTGCGGGGCATGGTCGACCTCGGCTACGTGAAGCAGGCCGAGGCCGACAAGGTGATGGGCTCGCTCCCGAAGTTCCCCGCCAAGACGGTGCCGAGCCGGCTGGGCGGCCAGCGCGGCCACGCGCTGACCATGATCAAGGCCGAGCTGCTCGGCCTCACCGACGCCGACGGCAAGCCGCTGTTCACCGAGGACGAGATCGACAGCGGCGGCCTGCGGATCACCTCCACGCTCTCGCCGAAGGTCATGAAGGCCTCGGCGTCGGCGGCCAAGAAGGAGAAGCCGAAGAACCGGAAGGCGTACGTCGAGGGTGATCCCGAGCAGAAGAACGCCCTGCACGTGGCGACCGCGTCGATCGACGTCGGCTCCGGTGCGCTGCTCGGCTTCTACGGCGGCCAGGACTACCTCTCCAGCCAGCACAACTGGGCCGCGACCGGCGGTCACGCGGGCTCGACGATGAAGGTCTTCGCGACCGCCGCCGCGATCGCGAAGGGCTACTCGCTGAAGTCGACGTGGGCGGGCGACTCCCCGTTCACGACCTACACCGGCACCCAGGTGGTCAACGAGGGCGAGCAGGCCGGTGTCGCCGACGGCATGGACTACGGCGAGCACATCACCATGCTCGAGGCCATGGAGCAGTCGGTGAACACCGCCTACATCGACATGACCGAGTCGATGGGCGGCCCCGAGGCCGGCCGCAAGGCGATCTACGAGACCGCTCTGGCGGCGGGCCTGACACCGGATAAGGCCGATCCGCGCCACCCCGGCATCCCGAGCACCTCCAGCTTCCTCACCGACCAGGACGACCGGATCGCGCTGGGCGGGGCCAACGTCAGCCCGATCAACATGGCCAACGCCTACGCCACGATCGCCGACGGCGGCTACCGCCACGACGCCCACGTGGTGAAGAAGGTGCGCGACCGGGCCGGCAACGTGCTCTACGGCTGGGACGGGCGGAAGAACGCGAAGCACGCGATCCCCGAGGACGTCGCTGCCGACGTGACGTACGCGATGCAGGGGGTGGTGCAGAGCGGCTCGGGCCAGAAGGCGCAGAGCATCGGCCGGCCGGTCGCCGGCAAGACCGGCACCGGCACGTGCACGAGCAAGCAGTATGTCTGCTCGTCGTGGTTCGTGGGCTACACCCCGCAGATCGCCACGGCCGTCCGCTACACGCGCGGCAACGGCGAGGGCAAGCTCGACGGCGGCTGGATGCCGTCCTACTTCGGCGCCGACTATCCCACCCAGACGTGGGCGGCGATCATGTCGAAGGCCATGGACGGCAAGGACGTCGAGAGCTTCCCCGAGCCCGTCTACGTCGACGGCGCCGACCCCGAGTCGGGTCACGAGGAGTCGCTGAACGCGCCGCCTCCGCCGCCCGATGACGAGGAGGACGACGACGAGGGCGACGGGGACGACTGTGATCCGATCGCCGAGCTCTTCGGCGCCTGCGACGGCGATGGTGGCCATCGGGGCAAGCCATGGGGCGTCCGCGGGAAGCACGACGACTGACAGCGCCTCCGTGTCCGGATCGCGAGAACGCTGACCAGATAGCGAGATCTCGGTTTGGTCGACGGGCATCGGCTGCGGCACGCTCTTCGTCAAGGTCACGACTGCCAGCGCGAAGCCCCGGCTTGCTGGCGGGCAACCCTCCGACGCGGTGGGGTGCTCCGGGTGACGACCTGGCTCGCGCCGAGGTGGCGCGGGCAAGCGCGTGCTTCGCCGGACGAGCCTCATCGGACCGTGCCGGGGGAGCCCTCGACCCTGAAGGGTGACCCATGCCCCTGCTCCCGCTCGTCGGTTCCGCGACCCAGGTCCCGCTGCTGGACGGCACCACGACGACCTACGCCAACCTCGATGTCGCCGCCTCGGCGCCGGCTCTGCAGAGCGTGGCCGCCCGGGTGGCCGAGGTGCTGCCCTGGTATGCCTCGGTCCACCGCGGGGCCGGCTATCTCTCCCAGGTCTCCACGGCGCTCTACGAGCAGTCCCGCCAGCAGATCGGCGCCTACGTCAGTGCTCGCGACGACGACGTCACCGTCATCACCCGCAACACCACCGACGCGGTGAACCTGCTGGCCGGGTGCGTGCCCGGCCGGGTGCTCGTGCTCGACATCGAGCACCACGCCAACCTGCTCCCGTGGCGCCGTGTCGCGTCGGGGGTGAGCGTGGTCGAGGGGCGCGACAGCCTTGCCGGCGCCGTCGCGGTGCTCGCCGACGAGCTCGCCCGCGACAGCTATGCCCTCGTCGCGATCACCGGCGCTTCCAACGTCACCGGCGAGACGCTGCCGGTCGGCGAGATCGTCACCCTGGCCCATGCCCACGGCGCCCGGGTCTTCGTCGACGGCGCCCAGCTGCTCGCCCACCGCCGCTTCTCGCTCGCCGCCACGGGTGCCGACTACGTCGCGTTCTCCGGCCACAAGCTCTATGCGCCGTACGGTGCGGGGGCTCTCGTCGGCCGCCGCGACTGGCTCGACGTCGGCACGCCCTACCTCGCGGGCGGGGGAGCGGTCGACGACGTCGAGGTGGGGGAGACCACCTGGCAGCCCGCGCCCGCGCGCCACGAGGGTGGCTCGCCCAACGTCGTCGGCGCGGCCGCGCTGGCCGCTGCGTGTGCGGCGCTCGACGCTGTCGACCCGGTCGAGCTCGACCGTCACGAGGCCGCGCTGAGAGGTCGTCTCGTCGCCGGGCTCACCGCCCTCGACGGCGTCGACGTGATCCGGCTGTGGCCTGCCGAAGCGGAGCCCGAGGCAATCGGCAGGGCAGTGGAGGAGCTCGCGGAGCCGGTCGGCGTCGTGACGTTCACGGTGCGGGGCATCGAGCCGGGCCGGGTCGCGGCCTATCTCTCCGCCGAGCACGGCCTGGGCGTACGTGACGGTCGCTTCTGTGCGCAGCCGCTCCTCAAGCGCCTCGGGTTGAGCGCGGGCGCCGTGCGGGCGAGCATCGGCGTCGGCACCTCGGTCGCCGACGTCGACCGGCTGATCGCCGGCGTACGCTCCCTGCTCGCGGGCGACGTCACGGGTGACTACGTGCTCGAGGCCGGAGTCTGGACGCTGGCCGAGGACCCACGCCCGATCGTCGGGCCGGCCGGTCTCTCGCGGCTCGCCGACACCGCGGGCTCCTGCGGCGCGGCGGTCTGAGGTCAGCCGCGGAGGGATGGATTCGCGCGCTCTGGTGGTTATAGGAGCGTGAGCGAACGAGTGCACGGTGAGCGGAAGGTGCGTGGCGGCAAGCTGGTCGTCGTCGACGCCACGGTCTCCGCAGGCAGGCTGATCGATGTCGTCCTCTCGGGCGACTTCTTCCTGGAGCCCGACGAGGCGCTGGGGTGGCTGACGGCGGCGCTGGAGGGGCAGTCGGCCGACGCGTCCCTCGACGAGCTGACCGCATCCCTCGACGATGCCGCGCTCGAGGCGGACCTGGTCGGGTTCGGCACCCGCGACGTCGCGCTGGCGGTGCTGCGGGCGCTGGGTCGGGCCACGACCTGGGACGACCTCGAGCTGGAGATCGTCCGGACCGGCCCGCTGGAGCCGGCGATGCAGATGGCTCTCGACGAGGTCATCGCCCGCCAGGTCGCCGAGGGCCGTCGTGCGCCCAACCTGAGGTTCTGGGACTGGGCGAGCAGCGCTGTCGTGATCGGCAGCTACCAGTCGCTGGCCAACGAGGTCGACGCGGCCGCCGCCGAGCGTCACGGCATCGAGGTCGTACGCCGCATCTCGGGCGGCGGCGCGATGTTCATCGAGCCCGGCAACACGATCACCTACAGTCTCGCCGTGCCCGACACGCTCGTGGCCGGGATGACCTTCCAGGAGTCGTACGCGTTCCTCGACGAGTGGGTGCTTCGCGGCCTGCGCACGGTCGGGATCGAGGCGGCCTACTCCGGTCTCAACGACATCGCCTCGCCGGTCGGCAAGATCGCCGGTGCCGCCCAGAAGCGGGTGCCGGGCGGGGTGCTGCACCACGTGACGATGGCCTACGACATCGATGCCGACAAGATGCTCGAGGTGCTCCGGATCGGTCGGGAGAAGATGTCCGACAAGGGCACCCGGAGCGCGTCCAAGCGTGTCGACCCGATCCGGTCCCAGACCGGACTGACCCGGGAGAAGGTCATCGAGGCGCTGCTGAGCGAGTTCGAGGAGAGCTTCGCGGCGACGTACGTCGGGCTCGACCAGGCCACGATCGACGAGGCCGCGGCGCTGGTGGCGACCAAGCACGGCACGCGGGAGTGGCGCTCGCGGGTGCCCTAAAAGAAGCTTGCGCCCCGCTGCTCGGAGCGTTCCTTGGATGAGATGGGGGGGTCCTCATTCACGACCGACATCACGAGCAGCGGAGCGTCGTCAGTCTGGCACGCACGATCTGGCGGTCGCAATAGAAGTCGGCTCGTCTTGGGTTAATTTCTGTCGGTCGATCTGCAGGATGGAACGCATGGGGTATCGAAAGTCCCTGTCCAGAGGATTTGGTGCCGTATCGCCCGGGACGTGGGCCCGGCCTGGCCGCGACCGCGAATGACGGTGCCGGTCGTGGTCGGCTACCCTGGACACATGCAGATGTCTGTCCTGCTTCTTAGGCAGCCGCGCTGACCCTGAGGGACACACCCCGGTCACGCGGCAACCCCTCCATGTGAGGGGCCTTTTTGGTTCTACGGAGCCTTGAGCCAGAAGCAGTCTTGACGCACGACACTCGACAAGGACGAAAGACCCATGACGCAGGAGCAGACCGAGCAGGCGACGTACGACGTCGTCGAGCTCCAGGACAAGTGGCGCCCCATCTGGGAGAAGCTGGAGCCGTTCAAGGCGGGCCAGCGCGAGGGGGCCGAGAAGCGCTACGCGCTGACGATGTTCCCCTACCCCTCCGGCGATCTCCACATGGGTCACGCCGAGGTGACCGCGCTGCACGACGTGCTGGCGCGCTACTGGTGGCTGAAGGGCTTCGACGTCCTCAACCCGATCGGCTGGGACTCCTTCGGCCTGCCCGCCGAGAACGCCGCGATCAAGCGCAACGAGAACCCCGCCGGCTGGACCTACGCCAACATCGAGACCCAGGCGGAGTCGTTCAAGCGCTACGGCATCTCCTTCGACTGGTCGCGCCGCCTGCACACCTCCGACCCGGAGTACTACAAGTGGACGCAGTGGATCTTCCTGAAGCTGTACGAGGCGGGGCTGGCCTACCGCAAGAAGTCGCCGGTCAACTGGTGCCCCAACGACCAGACCGTGCTGGCCAACGAGCAGGTCGTCAACGGCGAGTGCGAGCGCTGCGGTGCCGTCGTCACCAAGCGTGACCTGACGCAGTGGTACTTCCGCACCACGGCCTATGCCGAGGAGCTCTACAACGGCCTCGACCAGCTGCAGGACAGCTGGATCGGCAAGGTCGTCAACATGCAGCGCAACTGGATCGGCCGCTCCGAGGGTGCGCACGTCGACTTCGAGATCTCCCTGACGGATGGCGCGAAGAAGTCGGTCACCGTCTTCACGACCCGCCCCGACACGCTCTACGGCGCGACCTTCATGGTCGTCGCCGCCGATGCCGACCTGGCTGCCGAGATCGTCGCGCCCGAGCGCCGTGGCGACCTGGAGACGTACGTCGAGGACGTGCGCAAGGCCACCGACATCGACCGGCTGGCGACCGATCGCCCCAAGACCGGTGTCGACCTGGGCGTCACCGCGACCAACCCGGTCACCGGCGAGCAGATCCCGGTGTGGGCGGCCGACTACGTGCTGGCCGACTACGGCACCGGCGCGGTGATGGCCGTCCCGGCCCACGACCAGCGCGACCTCGACTTCGCCAAGGCGTTCTCGCTGCCGGTGCGCCGTGTCGTCGACGTGC
Organism: Nocardioides albertanoniae; assembly: GCF_006716315.1. Classification (NCBI taxonomy): domain Bacteria; kingdom Bacillati; phylum Actinomycetota; class Actinomycetes; order Propionibacteriales; family Nocardioidaceae; genus Nocardioides; species Nocardioides albertanoniae. The sequence continues at coordinate 1,634,154 of NZ_VFOV01000001.1, forward strand.
TGGGTGCCGACAACCCCGAGGAGACGTACGTCGCGACCGCGGGTGACGGTGCGTACGTGAACTCGGCCGTGCTGGAGGGCGTCGCCGACAAGGCGGCCGGCATCCACAAGATCATCGAGAAGCTGGAGGCCGAGGGCCACGGCAAGGGCACGATCAACTACCGGCTGCGCGACTGGCTGCTCTCGCGGCAGCGCTACTGGGGTGCGCCGATCCCGATCATCCACTGCCCGGTCGACGGCGAGGTGCCGGTGCCCGAGGCCGAGCTGCCGGTGCAGCTGCCCGAGCTGAAGGGCGCCGACCTGAAGCCGAAGGGCGTCTCGCCGCTCGCGGCGGCCTCCGAGTGGGTCAACGTGACCTGCCCGACCTGCGGCGGCCCGGCGACGCGTGACTCGGACACGATGGACACCTTCGTGGACTCCTCGTGGTACTTCCTGCGCTACCTGTCCTCGACCGACGAGAGCCAGGCCTTCTCCTCCGAGGCGGCCCGCGAGTGGGGTCCGGTCGACTTCTACCTGGGCGGCGACGAGCATGCGGTGCTGCACCTGCTGTACTCGCGCTTCTTCACCAAGGCGCTGCGCGACATCGGCCTGATCGACTGGGACGAGCCGTTCTCGGCCTACCTCTCGCAGGGCAAGGTCATCAACGGCGGCAAGAAGATGTCGAAGTCGCTGGGCAACGGCGTCAACCTGAGCGACGTGCTCGAGGAGTTCGGCGTCGACGCGACCCGGCTGACCCTGGTCTTCGCCTCCCCGCCAGAGGACAACATCGACTGGGCAGACGTCTCGCCCGGTGGCTCGGCGAAGTTCCTGCAGCGGGCCTGGCGGCTGGCGGGCGACGTGACGTCTTCGCCGGGAGCGGATGTGTCTGGTGGGGACGTGGCGCTGCGGCGTACGACTCACAAGACCATCGCCGAGGCCGAGCAGCTGATCGAGTCCTACCGGTTCAACGTGGTCGTGGCTCGGGTGATGGAGCTGGTCAACGCCACCCGGAAGGCGATCGACTCCGGTTGCGGACCGGCCGACCCCGCCGTACGCGAGGCCGCCGAGACGGTCGCGATCCTGCTCTCCCTGGTCGCGCCCTACACGGCCGAGGAGATGTGGGAGCGCCTGGGCCACGAGCCCACGGTCGCCCGCGTCGACTGGCCGATCGTCGACCCCGCGCTGCTGGTCGAGGACTCGGTGACTGCGGTCGTGCAGATCAAGGGCAAGGTGCGTGCGCGCCTGGAGGTCTCCCCGTCGATCTCCGAGGCCGACCTCGAGGCAGCCGCGCTGGCCGACCCCGCGATCGCCGGTGCGATCGAAGGGCAGACCGTGCGCAAGGTCATCGTCCGCGCTCCCAAGCTCGTCAACATCGTCGTCTGAGCATCTGCCGAACCGCCCCGTCAGAACCCCGCACATGTGGGGATCTGACGGGGCTTCGGCGTTCGTAGAGGGGCATTTCCCCGCGGCTGCATGATTCTTGCTGGGGTCACGGGCGCAGGTGGAGGTCCAGGACGCGGGCCAGGGTCGCCGAGGGGTCGACGTCGGCGACCGGCTCGGCGCTGCGGCGGCTGGTCAGGGTCGCCAGCCCGTGGACGCTCGCCCACAGGGCGGCCGTGTCCTCCAGGTCGATCGGTGCCTTGCGCGCCTCGGACAGGCGGGTGTGCAGGGCCGCGATCCAGCGTCCTGTGGTCTTGCGCAGGTGACCGCCCGCGCCCTCGAGGAGATCGTGGCGGGTGATCAGCGCGAACATCTCCGGGCGCTCGGTGGCGAAGGCGACGTACGCCGCGGCGGCGGTGCGGATCGCGACTGCCGCATCGGGGTCGGTGAGTGCGGGCGAGAGGCGCTCGTCGAGGTCGGTGATGCCTTCGCGCGCGATCGCGGCTAGCAGCGCGGCGTACGTGGGGAAGTGGTGTCTGGGGGCGCCGTGGGAGACCCCGGCCGCGCGGGCGATGGTGCGCAGGGTCAGCGACTGGAGGCCGTCACGCTCGAGGAGCTCGACTCCGCTGTCGACGAGGCGGCTGCGTACATCCATAGACAGTGTCTATCATCTCTCTGAGTAGACACTGTCTAGGAGGCGGAATGTGGTTCTGGCTGTTGAAGTGGGTGCTGCTGGGCCCGGTGGTGAGGTGGTACGCGCGGCCGACCGTGGTCGGCGACCTGCCGAAGGACGGGCCGGTGATCGTCGCTGCGAACCATCTGACCGAGATCGACTCGTTCGTGCTGTGTCTCGTGCTGATCAGGAAGCCCAGGTTCGTGGCGAAGAGCGAGTACTTCGAGGGTGGTGGTCTGCGTGGCCGAGCCGAGCGCTGGCTGATGAAGGTGACCGGGCAGATCCCGGTGGACCGTAGCGGTGGCGACGCGGCCGCGGTCGCACTCGACGCGGCGGAGCGGGTGCTGCGTGACGGCGGGGTGTGGGCGATCTATCCGGAGGGGACCAGATCGCCCGACGGACGGTTGCATCGCGGTCACACCGGTGCGATGCGGGTGGCTCAGCGGGTGCCGGAGGCGAAGGTGGTGCCGGTCGGGATCGTGGGCACCCGGGCCGTCGACGTACCTGGCCGGAACGGGTGGCGGCGCGGGCGGGTGCGGGTCACGATCGGCGGGACGCTGGACGTGCCCCGTGCCGACTGCCGCGAGGCGACCGACGCGCTGATGGATGCGATCGGTGCGCTGAGCGGGCAGGAGCGGGTCGACCGCTATTCACACAGGTCGGGGGCATGATGCATCGAGATCTGGGAGGTCGCCTGTGCGCTGCGGGCAATCTGGCCGTGCCGTCGCCATCGGGGAGGAGAGCGCGGATGGGTGCGATCTGTAGGCTGCACGCATGGCCCGGGTAGCGATCGTGACCGACTCGACCGCGATGCTTCCATCCGATCTCGGGGATGCCGCGGCGCTGATCACGTCGGTGCCGCTGCAGGTGATCGTGGATGGGACGTCGTACGACGACGGGGTGGACGAGACGTCGCCGGCCGCGTTGCTGGCCGCGCTGGCGGCGCACAAGACGGTGACGACCTCGCGGCCGTCGCCGGCGCTGCTGGCCGAGACGTACGCGAAGCTGGCGGCCGAGGGATTCGACGAGATCGTCTCGATCCACCTCTCCGCCGAGCTGAGCGCGACGTGCGAGTCCTCCATGCTGGCGGCGCGGGAGGCGCCGGTGCCGGTGCTGACCGTCGACACCCGGCTGGTCGGGCCCGGGGTCGGGTTCGCCGTGCTGGCCGCTGCCGCGGTGGCCGCCCGCGGTGGGAGTGCGACCGACGCGCGTGATGCCGCGCTGGGTCACGTCGCCGCGAGCGGCTCCTACTTCTACGTCGACACCTTGGAGTATCTGCGACGCGGCGGTCGCATCGGTGCCGCCGCGGCGCTCCTCGGGACGGCGCTGGCGGTCAAGCCGTTGCTCACGATCGAGGACGGGCGAGTCGTGCCGCACGCGCGCGTGCGCACGGCCGAGCGGGCGATCGCCCGGTTGCAGGCGCTCGGCATCGAGGCCGCCGACGGCGAGGAGTCCGTCGAGGTCGTCGTCGGCCATCTGGGCAGCCCCGACCGGGCCGATGCGATGGCGGAGGGGCTCGCCAGCGAGCTGGGCGGCAAGGTCAACGGCGACGTACGTGTGGGGGAGCTGGGTGCCGTCCTCGGAGCGCATGTCGGTCCGGGGTGTGTGACCGTCACGGTCGGTCCGGCGCTCTGATTCTGGCCCGGTTTCTGCTCCTTCTGGGCTGTTTTTCTGGGCCGGTTGCCGTCCACAGGGATGGTTGAGGATCGGGTTCTCCACAGGCGCCGAAATCGCGCTCGGAACTGTCGGAGCATGCGCATAACTTCGGCGCATGCGCACCCGACCGACTTCCGAACACGCTGATGCCGTCGCCCGACGCCTCGAGCAGCTGCGGGCCGAGCTCGAACCGCCGGACGACGAGGTCGACGATGGTGAAGACGACGGGGAAGACTGGCAGCCGTCGTGGTGGGACGGGGCGGCCCCGGCGGCTCCGGTGGCGACGGAGGCCGACGCCGACACGGACACCGCTGAGCTGGACCCGCTCGTGCCTGTGCCTGGGCGGCATGCGTCGCGACGCGAGGTCACGATCTCGCCCGACGCCGTGCTGCCGGAGCCGCTGCGTGGCCGAGTGAGTCTCGGGCCGTGGCACCTCGTGATCGTCTCGTTGGTGCTGGTCGCAGGGCTGGCGCTGGCCTGCTGGTGGATGATCCGGTCCGACCCGGAGGTGGTGCCGGCAGCGCGCGCGGCACCGTCGGCGTCACCGATGGTCGCGTTGCCGACAGGGTCTGCCGCGCCGGGAAGCGTGGCCGCGACACCAACTGCCGGGGCTTCGGCCGGCACGGTGACGGTCGACGTGGAGGGCAAGGTGCCCAAACCGGGCATCGTCGTGCTGCCGGTCGGCTCGCGGGTGGTCGACGCCGTCGAGGCCGCCGGCGGCTCCTCCCACAAGCATCTCGCCGGTCTCAATCTTGCTGCTCTGCTCACCGACGGACAGCAGATCGTGGTCGGGGCACCGAGCGGAGCCGGGCCCGGTGGCGGAGCGGCGCCGGGCGCGGCCGCGTCGGCTGCCGGGGCACCGGCCCCGGGTGGAGCCCGAGTGAGCCTCAACGCCGCCTCGATGCAGGAGCTGGAGACGCTGCCCGGAGTGGGGCCGGTGACGGCGCAGGCGATCATCGACTGGCGCACCAGCAACGGGTCCTTCACCTCCGTCGACGAGCTGCTCGAGGTCGACGGCATCGGTCCGAAGACCATGGCGAGCCTCGAGCCTCTGGTCACGTTGTGAAGGATCTTCGACTGCCGCTGCTCGGGGCGGCTGCCTGGGTCGGGGCGCTGACGGCGCCGGTGATCGTCGCCGGCGGGTGGCGGGGCACGACACTGCTGGTGGCATCCACCGTCGTGCTCGGCGTGGGCGGGGGATGGGCGCTTCGCCGACGTCACGCGACGGCGCTGGCGCTGGTCGCGATGGTCATCGGGGCTGGTCTCGTCGCGGGGCTGCACGCGGCCCGGGTGGCTGACAACCCGGTGGCCGACCTCGCCGAGATGAAGGCCCAGGTGCGGGTGGTCGCCACCGTCACCACCGACCCGAAGGAGGTGGTCGGCGAGCATGCTACCTATCAGCTCCGGCGGGCCAGCGTGCGCGAGATCAGGGGCCGCGGGGCGGTCTACCGGCTGCGCACTCCGGTGGTCGTGCTCGGGCATGAGCCCTGGGAGGAGATCCCGCTCGGGGCGACGGTCTCGACAACGGGACGGCTGGCGCCGAGCGACTCCCACGAGGAGTCCGCGCTGCTGATCGCGGGCGAGCCACGCGTGGTCGCCGGGCCGGGCATCTGGTGGCGGGCCTCAGACACGCTGCGCAGCGCCATCCGGCAGGCGGTGGCGCATCGGCCCGCTGACCAGGCCGCCCTGGTTCCGGCCCTGGTCGACGGCGACGACACGGGACTCTCCGACGACCTCGCCGACGACTTCCGCACCACCGGGCTCACCCACCTCTTGGCGGTCTCGGGCACCAATCTGACCCTGGTCGTGGGATTCCTGCTCATCCTCGCCCGCTGGGTCGGGGTGCGGGGGAGAGGACTGTATGCGATCGGGGTGCTCGGCATCCTCGGCTTCATCGTGCTCGCGCGCACCGAGCCGAGCGTGGTGCGCGCCGCCGCGATGGGCGCGGTCGGGCTGCTGGCGATGACCCACAACGGGCGCCAACGGGCGCTGCGCGGCCTCGGCGCCGCGGTGGTCGGGCTCCTGCTGATCGACCCGGGGCTGGCGACCTCGGTCGGGTTCACGCTCTCGGTGCTCGCCACCGCGGGCATCCTGCTCTTCGGTCCGCCGTGGCGGGACGCGCTACGCCGCTGGATGCCGCGATGGTGTGCGGAGGCGATCGCCGTCCCGGCGGCCGCCCAGCTCGCGTGCACGCCGGTGATCGCCGCCATCTCCGGGCAGGTCAGCCTGGTCGCCGTGCTCGCCAACCTGCTCGTCGAGCCGGCCGTCGCGCCGGCAACGGTGCTCGGCCTGCTCGGGGGCATGCTCGGGCTGGTGTGGGATCCGCTCGGGATGGTCGCCGGCACGGCCGCCACCTGGTGCGTCGCCTGGATCATCCTCATCGCCCGCTCCGGTGCTGCGCTGCCCACCGCGCAGGTCGGCTGGGCGACGGGTCCGGTCGCCCTGGCGATCCTGGTCCTGGTCTGCGCGGCGATCGCCTTCCTGGCCCCGCGCCTTCTGCGGCATCCGGTCACGGGGGCGGCCGGATGCCTGGTGCTGCTCGCGGTCGCGCTGGTGCGGCTGCCGACCCCAGGATGGCCGCCGCCGGGCTGGGTGCTGGTGATGTGCGACGTCGGTCAAGGAGACGCGCTGGCGGTGCGTACGGGGCCGGGAAGCGCACTGGTCGTCGACGCCGGGCCCGATCCTGCCCTCGTCGACGACTGCCTGGATCGGTTGAAGGTCGAGCGGGTCCCGCTCGTGGTGATCACCCACTTCCATGCGGACCACGTCAACGGCGTGGAGGGCGTTTTCACCGGGCGACGTGTCGACCAGCTCTGGACCACGCGCCTCCAGGATCCCGCCGAGGGCGTGCGGATCCTCGGCGAGAGCGCCGCGGCCGCGGGTGTGGTGCCCGTTCCTGCTCCCTACGGGGTGACGACGACCGTCGGCGAGGTCCGGATCCAGGTGCTCTGGCCGACGGCGACCTCCGACACCCGTGGCCCCGGGGACGGCTCGACGGCCAACGACGCCAGTGTCGTGCTGCTCGTCGAGTCGCACGGTCTGCGGCTGCTGCTGACTGGTGACATCGAGCCGGAGGGGCAGGACCAGCTCGCCGGCGACATCGCCGATCTGGACATCGACGTGCTCAAGGTGCCCCACCACGGCTCGCGCTATCAGGACCTCGACTGGCTGCGTACGCTGCGAGCGCAGGTGGCGCTCACCTCGGTCGGAGCCGACAACGACTACGGCCACCCGGCCTCGGCCACCGTCCACGGCCTCGAGGACGACGGCGCGAAGGTCTACCGCACCGATCGCGACGGATCGATCGCGGTCGTCGAGTCGGGAGGTGAGGCCGCCGTGGTGACGCAGTGAGTGTCGGTGCCGTGTGGGAAGGTTTGGGCATGGCTCGCACCGCCTCTGCCCCCAGCCCTGCCGGCGCCCTGTCGTCCTCCGATGTCCTGGGTCGGGTGATCCTGGTGACGGGCAAGGAGGAGTTCCTCGGGGAGCGCACGGTCGCGGCCGCGAAAGCGGCGGTCAAGGAGTTCGACCCGGAGGCCGAGGTCTCCGAGGCGAGCGCGGCCGACCTGACGCTGGCCACGCTCGGCGAGCTGAGCGCGCCCTCGCTCTTCTCCAGCATCCGATGCGTCGTCGTGCGCAACCTGGAGAACCTGCCCGACGAGTCGGTCGCCGGCCTCGTCGACTACTCCGGGATGCCGTCGGAGGAGGTCGCGCTGGTGCTCGTTCACAGCGGCGGCCAGAAGGGTAGCGGCACGCTCGCCAAGCTCCGCAAGCTCCCCAAGGTGAGCGAGCACAAGTCGGTCGAGCTGAAGGCCCGCGAGTTCGGCAGCTTCGTCAAGGCCGAGATCCGGATGCACGGTGCGAGCATCGACGAAGAGGGCGCCGACTTCCTGATCCAGGCCGTCGGGCAAGACCTCCGAGCTCTCTCGGCCGCGGCGAGCCAGCTCGCCGGCGACAACGATGCGAAACGGCTCGGCCTCGAGCACGTGAAGCAATACTTCGGCGGCCGCGCCGAGGTGAAGAACTACGTGATCGCCGACGCGATCATCTCCGGCGACCGGGTCAAGGCGCTCGAGGAGATCCGCTGGGCGCTCGATACCGGCTCCTCGCCGGTCTACGTCCTCTCCGCCGTCGCCGGCCAGATGCGCACCGTGGCCAACCACGTCGCCGGCATCCGCGACAGCGGCACCCCGCCCTGGAAGCAGAAGACCGTCGCCGCCCTCGCCCGCGGCTGGTCCCGCGAGGCCATCGGCGAGGCCCTGCGCTCGGTCGCCCGAGCCGACGCCGACCTCAAGGGCGCCGCCAGCGACCCTGCGTACACGCTCGAGCGCCTCGTCCTCACCATCGCCGCCCTCCGCCAGCGCTGACCCATCCCACCCGGCCCAAGCCGAGAGGTCACCCCTGCAGGTCGAAGCGTCACGTCCGCAGGTCGAGACGTCTTCCAGTGCCATCTCGACCTGCAAACCTGACTTCTCGACCTGCAGGGGTGACTTCTCGGCGGGAAATGAGAAAGCCCCCGCCACGAGGGGCGGGGGCTTCGGTGCGGCTCACCTCAGAGGGAGGAGGCCTTCTTGGCGATCGCCGACTTGCGGTTGGCGGCCTGGTTCTTGTGGATGACGCCCTTGGAGACAGCCTTGTCAAGCTTGCGGGTGGCAACCTGGGCAGTCTCGACCGCGGTGTCCTTCTCGCCGGCCTCGACAGCGGAGTTGAACTTGCGGATGACGGTCTTGAGCTCGCTCTTGACCGACTTGTTGCGCTCGTGCGCCTTCTCGTTCTGCTTGTTGCGCTTGACCTGCGACTTGATGTTCGCCATGGGTGAATAATCTCCAGATGCTTCGACGTGTGGTGGTGCGAGCTCTCAATCCGGCCCCTCGGGGAAAGTGAGAGGGGAGAGGCCTACGCGAACACGCTTGCGGTCAAGATTACAGACTCGCGTCGTTCGGCCTCAAATCGCCGTACGTCGAGTAGCTACTCCGGGGTAGGCTTTGGTGATCTCGGTCACGAGATTTCCGGTGGAACCCCCTGTTGCGGCGTAGCTCGAGCGTCTAAGGTCCCCCGCGCGGTCCCTCTCGTGCTCACCGCCCACCGTTCACCCCACGCACATACTGCAGGCCAGGAGAATCATGCCGACCCAGTCCGCGATCGATCTCGCATTCCTCGACGAGATGCCGGCGAACTTCGCCCTTCACTTCCTCAACCGGGTCAAGGCGACCCCGGACGCCGAGGCGTTCCGCTATCCCGTGGTCGGCTCGACGACCGAGGCAGGCGGGGAGGAGTGGAAGTCGCTGACCTGGAAGGAGGCCAGCGACCAGGCGAGCCGCCTCGCCGCCGGTCTGGTCTCGCTCGGCCTCGAGCCGGAGCAGCGGGTCGGCATCGCCTCGACCACGCGCTACGAGTGGATCATCGCCGACCTCGCGGTGATGCTCGCCGGCGGCGCCACCACGACGGTCTACCCGACGACCAACGTCGAGGACACCGCCTACATCCTCGGTGACGCCGAGTGCCGCTTCGTCTTCGCCGAGGACGACGACCAGCTCGCCAAGATCTCCGAGAAGGCCGCCGACCTGCCCGAGATCGTCAAGGTCATCACTTTCGACGGTGCGACCGACGGCGACCGGGTGATCGGCCTCGACGACCTGGCGACGATCGGCGAGAAGCACTTGGCCGACAACCCCGGCCTCATCGACGACATCGCCGCGAAGATCACCCCGGACCACCTGGCCACGCTGGTCTACACCTCGGGCACCACCGGCAAGCCGAAGGGCGTACGCCTGCTCCACCGCGCCTGGGTCTACGAGGGAGAGGCCGTCCGGGTCCGGGGCGACGTGCTCGGCCCCGACGACCTGCAGTTCCTGTGGCTGCCGATGTCGCACGTCTTCGGCAAGGTGCTGCTCTCGATCCAGATCGCCTGCGGCTTCCCGACCGCTATCGACGGCCGGATGGACAAGATCGTCGACAACCTGGCGATCGTGAAGCCGACCTTCATGGGTGCCGCCCCGCGCATCTTCGAGAAGGTCCACGCCAAGATCACGATGATGGTCGAGAACGACGGTGGTGTGAAGAAGAAGCTCTTCGACGCCGCCTTCGCCAACGCCATCGCCCGCGACCGCTTGGTGCGCGAGGGCAAGTCGGTGCCGACCACGATGGCGCTCAAGCACGCCGTGCTCGACAAGCTCGTGCTCAGCAAGGTCCGTGACCGCTTCGGTGGCCGCGTACGTTTCTTCATCTCCGGCTCCGCCCCGCTCAACCGCGACATCGCCGAGTGGTTCCGGGCCGCGGGCATCCTGATCATGGAGGGCTACGGCTCCACGGAGAACGCCGCTGGCGCGGCCGTCGGCACCCTGACGGAGAACAAGCTCGGCACCGTCGGCAAGGCCTTCCCCGGCAGCGAGGTGAAGATCGGGGAGAACGACGAGCTGCTCATCCGCGGCCCCCACGTCATGCCCGGCTACCACAACCTGCCCGAGGAGACGGCGAAGGCGCTCGACTCCGAGGGCTGGTACCACACCGGTGACAAGGCCTCGATCGACGACGAGGGCTACATCACGATCACCGGTCGGATCAAGGAGCTCTTCAAGACCTCGGGCGGCAAGTACGTCGCGCCGCCGGCGATCGAGTCGAAGTTCGCCGCGCTGTGCCCCTACACCAGCCAGTTCTTGGTCTTCGGCGCCAACCGCAACTTCGTCAGCGCCCTGATCGCCCTCGACCCCGAGGCGATCACCGCCTGGGGCGCCTCCCACGGGCTGGAGGGGAAGAGCTACGAGGAGATCGTCACCTCGCCGCAGGTGCGTGAGCTGATCGGCGGCTACGTCGACGAGCTCAACGCCGGCCTCAACCGCTGGGAGACCGTCAAGAAGTGGGAGATCCTCGAGCACGACCTGACCGTCGAGCGCGGTGAGCTGACCCCGTCGTTGAAGGTCAAGCGCAACGTCGTCGAGGCCAAGGAGCAGGAGCGCATCGACGCCTTCTACGCCGGCTCCTGAGGCCTGTCCTCACTCCCAGCCCCGACGCTCGCTGAGCCAGTCCAGGCACACCTCGCCCTGCCACCGCTGCATCCTGCGGAGGTGGGGCGAGGTCGTCTTCAGGGGCTGCTCGGCGGCGGCCAGGAAGTAGCCGGCGAAGAGCGCGAGGACCGAGTCGATCGCCTCGGGTGCGGCCTGCGAGAGCAGCGGGTGAGCGCTCAGGAGCGACTCGACGTCGAGGCCGTCACCGCGTGGCCCGACCAACAGCATGAGGGAGTCGATCCACTCGGCGCCGACCACGGGCCAGGTCCACTCGACCAGCAGCACGCTGCCGTCGGGCCGGATGCGGATCGTGTCGTCGCGTACGTCGAGGTGAAGCAGCGTCTCGCCGGCGGTGTGCTCGGCGAAACCGGCCGCGATCTCGGCCGCGCGCTCGGCGTCGGGGTAGCCGACGGTGCGCTCCCACAGCTCGGGGTACGCGGCGTACTCCTCGGCGAAGGTCGGCCAGCCGATGCCAGGGGCCGGGGTGAGCTGGCCGGCAGCGTCTATGAGTGCCCCGGAGACGGTCTCGAGATCCTCGGGTGTCCACGGCCGCGCAGGCAGGCGCGCCTCGACATGCTCGAAGGCCATCACCACCCATTCGCCGTCGTCGAACCACTCCAGCTTCGGAGCCGGGATCCAGCCGGCGAGCTTCTTGAGCTTCGCCGCCTCCTCGCGGAACACGGTCGCCGAGGCACGCTGCGCCTTGGCCGAGGCGGCCTTCACGAAGTGCGTCGAGCCGTCGCGGCAGGTCAGCACCGACGCGAAGCCCGGGGTGTAGCCGGCGGCCTGCGACTCCGCGTCGACCACCGGACCGCCGCCGAGCCGCTTCTCGATCGCGGCTCGCAGGAACGGGGGCAGGTGGGCCCACTCGAGGCGCCGGGCGGTCTGCCCGTGCGGAATGGTCGTCGGGATAGCGCTCACCGCTACATCTTGGCCGGGAGGTGGGCGACGCGCCACCGCTGGGGCGGGCGCGCCACGGGTCAGGACGACGTCGGCGGCAGGGGGAACCGGGTCGCCGACCGGTCCGCCGCGAGGTCCCACGTGACGATGCCTTCGTCGTCGGTGGCCGCATAGAGCCGGGAACCATCGGGGCTGAACGCGGTCATCGCCGGCCCCTCGACGCTCTGGCCAGAAGCCACCAGGCCGGGCAGCGTACGTTGCGAGCCGTCGCCGTCCAGCTTCTTGGGTGCCCAGACCTCGGCCGTCTCGCCTGTCACGTAACCCACTGTGGCGCTCGTCTGGGCGAACGAAAATCCGTCCGCATCGGCGCCGGGGAGGGTCTCGACGACGCTGAGGTCCGTCGCGCTCCACAGGGTCGGCGCGCCATCGACTCCGGGGCCCGCGAGCCAGTGGCCGTCGGGGCTCCAGGCCGGCGTGCCCTCGGCGCCGGCCAGACGACCTGAGGACTCACCGCTCTCGGCATCGATGATCTCGACTCCGTCGCGGGTGGTCACAGCCAGTCGAGAGCCGTCATGGTTGAAGGCGAGAGATCCAGCGCTCGGGGCCTCCGTGTCAACGATCTCCTTGCCGTCCGAGTCCCAGATCATCAGTGCGTCAGCAGTCCCGGTCGCTGCCACGAGCTTTCCGTCCGGGCTGATCGCAACGTCCCGGATCCAGGCCGTATCGGTGACGTCGTCCTCGTAGGGCAGACCGGCCAGCGTGACGATGCGATCACCGCTGTCCAGGTCGACGAGCGCGATGTCACCGCAGCCGGCGCCGGTCGCGACCATCGACCAGTCTGCGGCGAGCGTCAGCGGGTCGCGATCCAGGGCGACTTCGTACGTCCTGTCCGCGGCGTCCCAACGGCACAGACCCTGCCAGCAGCCGGCGGCGACTGCGTCGCCGGTCGGGCTCACGCTCAAGGTGTCGGGGAACACGGCACCGGGTGCCGCAACACTCGGGCGGACCGTCGCGGACGAGGAGCACGCCGCATCCTCGCCACCGGCACATCCGGAGAGCATGCCGGCGAGCAGCATGGCGGACAGAGGCAGTGTGCGTTTCATCAGGACCAGGACCTTCCGCAACCGTTCAGCGACCGACGAGCTCGGTGGCGTCGAAGTGGAAGACGCCGCCGTCGGTTGATTCGTGGCGGTCGATCTTGCGCTCACCGTGCTGCAGCAGCGACTGCCGGGCCGAGGTCTTGTCCATGGTGCGGAGCATGTCGTACTCATCGTTGATCCGCAGGACCGACCAGGGCCGCTCGAAGCTGCCGTCGCCGGTCGACCGGATGGAGGTGACTGCGGCTCGCGCGAACTGCTGCTCGCGAGCGGCGTCGTCCGACTTGCCGATCGCCTCGAAGATCTGGGCGAGCAGGGAGTGGTAGGACGGGCTGAACAGCGCGCCGGGGAGCAGCCCGCGCAGCTGGCTCAGCGCCGAGTCGTAGGCACCCTCGTCAACCAGCCGGTGGGCATCATCGAGATCGAGGTCGGGGGTGAACCCGGGCGCGCTGCGTATGGCCCGGCGAAGCGGGGAAAGGGTCGTGCTCGACGGGTCATCGAGGTAGGCGGTGAGCAGGTCACCGTAGGTCTTGGTGGTGGTCATCGGGACTCCTCCAGCATCCGCTCGAACTCCTCGGGAGTGAGACCGTTCACGTAGTCGCGGCCCGCCCGCCGGGCGTCGACCTCGACGGGCTGGTCGTAGTAGTCCTCGTAGGTGTCGCCTTTGCTGGTGCTCTTGTAGTCGTCGAAGTTCTCTTCCCACTCGTTGGCCTGGTCGCGGGTGATCCCGTCGTCCTCGTGCTCGTCGAACGGGTCGTCCTGCCACCACCAGTTGAAGCTGTCGTTCTCGTCGCGGATCGCCTCGTACTGGCGGCCGTGGCGCAGCTCGTGAGCGACCGTGTCGATGATCTGGGTGGGGTCGTCCAAGACATTGGGGTTGAGATTCATCTCGGAGCCGTCGAAGGGGTTGAGCGGATTGTCGTCGTCGTCCCAGGAACCGTAGGTGATGCCCCCCTCGGGGGTGTCGTCCGCGAACTCCTCCCAGTCGATGTTGGGGGCGTCGATGCCGTTCGCCTCGGCGATCTCCTCGGTCATCTGCTCGACGACGGCCCGGCGCTCGTCGTCGCTGAGGTCGTCCCAGCGGGCCGCGATCTCGGGATCGAGGTAGCCATCCTCGGCGCTGTCCTCGTGAGGGTCGCCACTGTCTTCGATGTTCCCGGACGAGGACATCGTGCCGGTGAGGGTCGCATCAACCGACGCGGCCCTCGTGAGCAGATCTGAGACGTCGTGGGCGAGCTCCTCGGCGATGGTCTTGCGTCGGCTCGTGAAGTCGTCTGCCTCGGCCTGGGAGTCGAAGGTCTGGGTCGGCGAGACGTCGGTGACCGCGCCGTCGTCCCCGACGGTGAACTGCTGCGCGGCGGCGCGCTCCGTGATCGCGTCGGCCAGACGCTCGATCGCCTCGACCTCGGTCTCGGCGGAGTAGAGAGCCTTCTGCATCTGCTGCTTGTTCGCGATGTGGGCAGTCAGTTGCTGGACCAGCCCGTTGCGATGTGCTCTGGCTGCCTCTGCCGAGATTCCTTTCCACGAGCCCGGTACGCCCTTGCTCTCCAACGAGTCGCGGCTCTTCTCGAGCTTGCTGAGATCGGCCTTGATCCCATCGCCGGCCGTGCCCAACGGCGCTGCTTTCCAGCTCTTGACCTGGCCGAACGTGATTCCCATCAGCGTCGGCCCATGACCTTGCCGGCGTCGGCGGCGACTGCTGCGTCGGCCATCTGCGCCTCACGCAGGGCGTCTTCGATCTGGGCGGAGAGCCTCTCTGCGCTGTCAGCCGCGGACGTGGTCTGATCGGTCCAGCGGTTGCCGAGGTCGGTCAGGGCCGCAACCGACTCCGCCCCCGGTATCGCGGCACCTGCTCTGCCCAGATGCTCGGCCGAGTCGGCGCTGCGTACGTCTCGTTGAGCATCCGCGGCGACAGCGGCGGCCGCCTTCATGTCACCGGGCACCACATGAATGTCGGACATCGTCGGGTGGTCCTCCTGGCGGGCGGCAAGACGTCTGGGTGGACCTTAACGTAAAACGGCCCCCTCAGCGGCGCGCCGGATCGAGCGTCTTCGTGAACAGCGCGCCGCCCTCGATGTCGCGCAGGGTGACGGTCAGCTGCTGCGTACGTCCGTCGATCTCGACCTCGCCGAAGAACTGGAACCCGTCGGCCGGGGAGGCGTTGGCGGCCGGGGGCGCGGCGACGAACTCGGCGGCCGGGCCGAAGGTGGCGTCGAGCGTGTTCGGGCCGAAGGCACCGGCGTTGAGGGGGCCGGAGACGAACTCCCAGAACGGGTCGAAGTCCTGGTAGGCGGCCCGGTCGGGGGAGTAGGAGTGCGCCGCGGTGTAGTGGACGTCGGCGGTCAGCCAGACGTGGTTGCGGATGCCCAGGCGCTTGAGCCCGGTCAGCACGCGGGCGATGTCGATCTCGCGGCCCAGCGGGGCACCGCTGTCGCCCTGAGCGAGACCCTCCTGCAAGGTGCCGTCGGGCACGACCAGCCCGATCGGCAGGTCGGCGGCGATGACCTTCCAGGTCGCGCGTGAGGCGGCCAGCTCGCGCAGGAGCCATGCGGTCTGGCGCTCGCCGAGCACGCCGCCGTCGCCGGAGGTCTCGCCGTTGGTCGTGTTGGCGTCCTTGTGGGTGCGCATGTCGAGCACGAAGAGGTCCATCAGCGGGCCGTAGGAGAGCTTGCGGTAGATCCGGCCGTCGGGGTCGGGGGAGGCGTCGCCGACCGGGATGTATTCGTGGAAGGCCTGCTTGGCCCGCGCGGCCAGCACGTCGACGCGTCGTTCGGTGTAGGGCCCGTCGGCGGGGAGGATCTCCCCGGGATACCAGTTGTTGGTGACCTCGTGGTCATCCCACTGCGCCACGATCGGCGTCTGGGCGAGGAAGGCGCGCCAGTTGTCGGCGAGCATGTTGTAGGCGAACTGCCCGCGGAACTCGGTCAGCGTCTCGGCGACCTTGTGCTTCTCCTCGGTGACGATGTTGTTCCACACCCGCCCGTCGGGAAGCGTCACGGTCGGGGTGAGCGGGCCGTCGGCGTAGACGTTGTCGCCCGAGCTGAGGAAGAAGTCGGCCTCGCGCGCCGCCATCGCGGGCGCGATCCGGAAGCCACCGAAGTCGGGGTTGGCGCCCCAGCCCTGGCCGGCGATGTCACCGGACCACAGGAAGCGGATGTCCTGGCGGCGGTCGGGGGCGGTACGCAGCCGGCCCAGCTCCCAGGCGCTGCCGCGGCGCGGGTCGTCGGGGTCGACGGCGCGCACCCGGTAGAAGTAGTCGCGACCCGCCTCGAGGCCGCGCACCTTCAGCTCGCCGGTGAAGTCGCTGCGTCCGGTCACCACGGGCCCGTGGATCGGCCGCGCCCGCCGGAACGACTCGTCGGCCGAGATCTCCGCGACCAGGCGGGAGGTCGTGTCGGCGCGGCTCCACAGCAGCCCGCCCCGGGCACCGACGTCGCCCGACTGGACGCCATGGGTCAGGTTCGGGCGGTTGCCGCGGATGAACGCCGGGGCGCCGTGGGCGGTTGCTGCGGTCGTGGGGATGACGAGTCCGGCCCCGGCGGCGGCACCGAGGCCGAGGACGGAGCGGCGGTTGAGGGAGGTCATGGACCAAACCTGCCGACTCCGGCGGAACGATCGGTGAGTTCCGCGGGTCGTATCGGTGAACACGTGCGTGGAGGGTGGGCCGGGCGCCGGTGAAGGAAACTTTTTTCACGCAGATGTCGAGATCGCCGGGTGGTCTCCGAGAGAGGGGTGAAGGCCGGAGAAGCCAGCCGCATCTGAGGAGCGACATCATGAACGACGAGTACGCCATGCCTGCAGCGCCCGCCCCGAGCCCGGGCATCCGCGCCCTGGACCGGCTGATCGGCACCTGGAAGGTGACCGGCGGAGCCGAGGGCGAGGTGACCTACCGCTGGATGGAAGGCGGCTACTTCCTGCTCCAAGACGTTCGCCTGGAGCAGTTCGGCCAGGTCACGACCGGGATCGAGGTGATCGGCAACCTGCGCCCCTTCGGCGAGGAGGCGAGCGCCGACGTGCACTCTCGCTACTACGACAACACCGGTGCCACCTTCGACTACGTCTACGAGCTCGACGGCGACGTCCTCACGATCTGGGGCGGCGAGAAGGGCTCGCCGGTGAAGTTCGTCGGCACCTTCAACGAGACCGGGGACGTGATGGCCGGTGACTGGGACTACGCCGGCCAGGGCGGCTACGAGTCGACGATGACCCGGGTCTGACTCGCGCGCCGCACCAGGTAGTCGCGCTCGGCCTCGTTGGCGGTCAGCTCCGCAGCCGCCCGGAACTGGGCGGCTGCGGACGGGTCGCGCCGCTGGTCCAGCAGGTGCGCCCGCACCGCCAGGACCCGCTGGGCGGTCAACGGATCGCCGGCGAGGCCGTGCTCGGCGTCGACCTCATCGAGCAGCCGCAGGCCGACCACCGGGCCGAACGCGTGGGCCGCCGCTACCACGCGGCCGAGGCGGACAGGTGCGGTCGGCAGCGTACGTTCCAGGAGAAGGTAGAGGCCGAGGATCTCGCGCCAGTCGGTCTCCGCCGCGGACTCCGCGTGGGCGTGGACGGCCGCGATCGCCGCCTGGAGCAGGAAAGGACCCGGGTCGCCGGCGCCCCACACCTCGTCCAGCACGGCCAGGCCCTCCTCGAGCAGAGCTCGGTCCCACAGCGTCCGGTCCTGCTCGGCCAGCGGCACCAGGCCGAGATCCGGATCGGCGCGGGCGGGCCGGCGGGCCTCGGTGAGCAGCATCAGAGCCAGCAGCCCGGCGGCCTCGGGCTCGTCAGGAGCGATCCGGCAGAGCATCCGGGTCAGCCGGATCGACTCCTGCGTCAGGTCGACCCGGGCCAGCTCGGCGCCGGCGGTGGCGGTGTAGCCCTCGTTGAAGACGAGGTAGAGCACGTCGAGCACCGCACCGATCCGCTCCGCCCGCTCGGCCTCGCCCGGAGGCGTGAATCGGGCGCCGGCCTTGCGCAGCGTCTGCTTCGCCCGGCTGATCCGGGTGCCCATGGTGGCCTCCGGCGCGCCGTACGCATGGGCGATCTCGGCCGTCGTCAGGCCGCCCACGGCGCGCAGCGTGAGCGCCACCTGTCCGGTCCGCGACAGCGCCGGATGACAGCACAGCAGCAACAGCGTCAGACTGTCGTCGGTCTCCGCCGCCGGGCCTGTCGGCGTGACCACCTCGCCGATCCCGACCTGGAGCTCGCGACGATGGGCCGCCTGCTCGGTGCGGAGCAGATCCACCATCCGCCGGTAGCCGATCCGCGTCAGCCAGGAGCGCGGGTTCTCCGGCACCCCGTCGCGCGGCCACTGCACGCTGGCGTCCAGCAGCGCCTCCTGGACGGCGTCCTCGGCGGCCTCGAACCGCCCGAAGCGGCGGACCAGGGCGCTCAGGACGTACGGCGCCTCCGTGCGGAGGATTTCCTCGAGAACCGCTGGCCCGGTCATGTCCACAGACTACTTTCGGAGGCATGAAATACCTGTTGCTGGGATACACGCCCGCCGATGCGTGGGACGCCGCCGACACGGCCTCGGAGGAGGCGCTCGCGGCATTCGCGGAGTACCAGAAGTTCGAGGAGGAGCTTGTCGCCAACGGCGAGCTGGTCAGCACCGAAGGGCTGGGTCATCCGGCGGTCTCGGTGACGGTCCGGCCGGGCACGAGCGGGCCGGTCGCGACCGACGGTCCGTTCGCCGAGCTGAAGGAGGTCCTGGCCAGCTTCGCGGTCATCGACGTGGCCAGCCAGGAGCGCGCCATCGACATCGTGTCGCGGATCGTCGCGGTCCTCGGGGAGCCGATCGAGATCCGTCCGGTGATGGGAGACGACTTCGCGCAGGCGTGACCCGCTGGGATACGGCTGGCAGTATCTGGGGTGATGTGGCCCAGAAAGATCGCGTACGCCGGTGTCCTGCTGCTCGCGGCGGCGCCGATGCTGCTGGGGTGCGCTGCCGAGCCCGAGGCCGACGCCGAGTCCGCGTCGCCCTCAGCGCCTGCCGCGCCCGGTTCGAGCAGCTCGGCGCCGACGAGCCCATCGCCGCAGACCTCGCTCGAGGTGCCCTCGGTGCCGCCGGCCGAGGATCGCGGCATCGTCGAGGGCGGCGACATGAGCTGGCCGCAGTGTCCGAAGGGCATGGGGATCAAGGAGCGTCGCACGCTGGGCCTGCCGATGCCGCTCGACTCCGCCGAGTTCGTGATCATCGGGCTCTCCAACGGGCCCGCGTTCCGGCCCAACCCGTGCCTGGCCTCGCAGGCGGAGTGGGCGAAGGAGCGCAAGCTGATGACCTCGGCGTACGCGATCGTCTCCTTCCCCGAGAAGAAGGACATCCGCGAGCGCGGCGGCGAGGGCCCCGGTGACCCGAGCACACGGACCGGGCAGCTCACCAACGTCGGCTACCAGCAGGCGCGCTGGAACCTCGACCAGATGAAGCGGGCCGGTCTGGAGTCGCCCTCGGTCTGGATCGACGTCGAGCCGGTCAAGGTCTGGGAGTGGTCAAACAACATCGAGCAGAATCAGGCGGTCGTCAAGGGCGCGGTGCAGGGCTACCGCGACGCGGGCAAGCGGGTCGGGGTCTACTCGATCTCGGGCCTGTGGACGCCGATCGTCGGTGACCTGCAGCTGCAGCTGCCCGAATGGCGCCCGGCCGGCGAGACCTCACGCGAGGCGGCGCTCGAACGCTGCGACGGGGAGTGGATGTTCCAGGGCGGCGCCGCCGTCATCGTGCAGTGGCTCGAGGACGACCGCGATCGCAACGTGACCTGCCCGGGGGAGTCGGTGCAGCTGCCGCTTTGGTTCCATCAGCCCTGACCATGGGATGATGACGGGCATCATGACTGCTGCCCCCAAGCCCGGCTCCACCGATCCGGCCATCATCCGCAACTTCTGCATCATCGCCCACATCGACCACGGCAAGTCGACCCTGGCCGACCGGATGCTGCAGCTGACCGGTGTCGTCGACGAGCGGGCCGCGCGGGCGCAGTATCTCGACCGGATGGACATCGAGCGCGAACGCGGGATCACCATCAAGTCGCAGGCCGTGCGGATGCCGTGGACGGTCACCGAGGGCCAGGAGAACGCGGTCGAGGGCGAGACGTACGTCCTCAACATGATCGACACCCCCGGTCACGTCGACTTCACCTACGAGGTCTCGCGCTCGCTGCAGGCGTGCGAGGCGGCCATCCTGCTCGTCGACGCCGCGCAGGGCATCGAGGCCCAGACGCTGGCCAACCTCTATCTCGCGATGAGCGCCGACCTGCACATCATCCCGGTGCTCAACAAGATCGACCTGCCCTCGGCCAACCCGGAGAAGTACGCTCTCGAGCTGGCCAACCTCGTCGGCTGCGAGCCCGAGGAGGTGCTGCAGGTCAGCGCCAAGACCGGCCTCGGCGTCGAGGGCCTGCTCAACGAGATCGTCGCCCAGACCCCGGCCCCGGTCGGCGACCCCGACGCCCCGGCGCGCGCGCTGATCTTCGACTCGGTCTACGACACCTACCGCGGCGTGGTCACCTACGTGCGGGTCTTCGACGGCAAGCTGACCCACCGCGACAAGATCAAGATGATGTCGACCGGTGCGGTCCACGAGATGCTCGAGCTCGGTGTGATCAGCCCCGAGCCGGTCAAGGCCGACCACATCGGCGTCGGCGAGACCGGCTACCTGATCACCGGTGTGAAGGACGTACGCCAGTCGCGCGTGGGTGACACCGTCACCGGCAACCACCGGCCCGCCGAGGAGATGCTGGGCGGCTACGAGCACCCCAACCCGATGGTCTTCGCCGGGCTCTACCCGATCGACGGCGACCAGTATCCGGTGCTGCGCGAGGCGCTCGACAAGCTCCAGCTCAACGATGCGGCGTTGACCTACGAGCCGGAGACTTCGGGCGCGCTCGGCTTCGGCTTCCGCGTCGGCTTCCTTGGCCTGCTGCACATGGAGATCACCCGCGACCGCCTCGAGCGCGAGTTCAACCTCGACCTCATCTCGACGGCGCCCAACGTGGTCTACGACGTGGTGATGGACGACGGGTCCGAGCACATCGTCACCAACCCCTCGGAGTTCCCCGAGGGCAAGATCAGCGAGGTGCGCGAGCCGGTCGTCAAGGCCACGATCCTCTCGCCGGCCGACTACATCGGCACGATCATGGAGCTGTGCCAGAAGAAGCGCGGCACGCTCGGCGGCATGGACTACCTCTCCGAGGACCGCGTCGAGATGCGCTACACGCTGCCCATGGGTGAGATCGCCTTCGACTTCTTCGACCAGCTCAAGTCGTCGACGAAGGGCTACGCCTCGCTCAACTACGAGTTCAGCGGCGACCAGGCCGCCGACCTGGTCAAGGTCGACATCCTGCTCCAGGGCGAGGCCGTCGACGCGTTCTCCGCGATCGTGCACCGCGACGCGGCGTACGGCTATGGCGTCATGATGGCCGGCAAGCTGCGCGAGCTGATCCCCAGGCAGCAGTTCGAGGTGCCGATCCAGGCTGCCATCGGCGCCCGGGTCATCGCCCGCGAGACCATCCGCGCCATCCGCAAGGACGTGCTCGCCAAGTGCTACGGCGGTGACATCTCGCGCAAGCGCAAGCTGCTCGAGAAGCAGAAGGAGGGCAAGAAGCGGATGAAGATGGTCGGTCGCGTCGAGGTGCCCCAGGAGGCCTTCGTCGCCGCGCTCTCCACCACCCAGCCCTCCACCGACAAGTCGGCCGGCAAGAAGTGACCTACGCGCTCCGCCCCGTCTCGACCGAGGCGGAGTGGGGGATCGTCGCCTGGCTGTGGCAGGACTTCCGCCACGACCTCGCGCCCGTGGTCAACGGCTTCCCGCTCGCCGACGGCCGCTATCGGCACGAGTGGCTCGACGAATATCCCGCGTCTGACCGCTGCGGCTACCTGGCCTGGGCGCCGCACCCCGACACGGGGGAGGACGCTCCGATCGGGTTCGCGCTGGTGCGGGGCCTCGGGCTCGCCGAGCGCATCATGCAGGCGTTCTTCGTCGTGCCCGCGGCTCGTCGCGGTGGGTTCGGGCGCAAGCTCGCTCTCGATGTCATCGCCCGACACCCCGGGCCCTGGGCGGTGCCGTTCCAGCACGACAACGCAGCAGCCGTCGCGTTCTGGCCCGCGGTGGCGACCCAGGCGTGGGGTCAAGGCTGGACCGAGACCACCGTGCCGGTCGCCGACAAGCCCGACCTGCCGCCGGACCACTGGATCCGCACGTCCTGACGCCCCCTCACGACAGGACGAGCTCGACGCTCTCCAGGACGACGTCGAGGTCGTCGAGGCGCTGCTCGGTGCCTTCGGGGTTCTGCCACGACAGATGGACGCCGCCTGCCTGGACATCGACGCAGTCGGCGGGCGAGCCGTCGGAGTAGGTCCACCAGCTGAGCCGCTCGCCCTCCATGCCGCCGAAGGCGTCGGTCGGGGCGTCGTACGTCACGTCCTTGACCTCGTCGTCGCCGCCGATGTCCTCATACTGCTTCAGCTCGTCGTTGAGGTCGCCGAGTGACTCCTTCTCGCCGACCTCGACGCTGAAGAAGAGGTCGTCGGGGCTGCGCCACGAGCACCGGCCGTCGGGGGTCTGGTCGCTCGGGTCGGTGGACTCGGGCGTGAACCCGGTCGGCACGGCCAGCTTCAAGGTGGCGTGCTTGTCGTTGACCGTCGCCGGGCACTCCGCTGCCGTGAACCCGCTCGGGATGGAGGTCGACTCGGCCGAGAACGCGCTCGGCGTGCCGGTGGTCCGGGGCGCGGGCTCGGAGCCGCAGCCCGAGGTCGCAGCGATCACGAGGAGCGTGGCGGTCAGGGCAGCCCGGGTCTGCATGCCCGTCAGTCCATCACGACGGACCAAGCGCGGCAGCGTCGGGTCACAGACGCCGAGCTGCCGCGCCGAGGAACCTCGCCGACTCCGTACGCCGGAACTCCTGCAGAGTCGGCAGGTTGACGTCGACGGCGGTGACCGAGCGCACGGCCAGATGGGTGCCGATCCCGACCAGCCACGTGGTGACCGCCTCGTCGCCGATCCGCACGAGGGCCTCGGAGGAGGCCAGCGAGGCATCGAACCAGCCCTGGTCGACCCGCTCCAGCCTGGCCAGCAGCGGGTCGATCCAGTCGGGCCCGATCCCGGCGCCGCCCCAGTCGACGAAGACGATCTCACCGGTGGGCCGCTGCAGCAGGTTGTCGACCCGGATGTCGTAGTGGACCAGCGTGGTCATCGGGTGCTCAGCGAGCGTGCGGATCTTCTTCGCCCAGCCGGCCGTGTCCGCACGCACCCACGCAGGCACGGGCGCGTCGGGGATCTCGGTGAGGGTCTCCACGGAGTCGGCGAACTGCCGGAAGATCGAGTGCTGGCCGGTCAGCCCGGTGTCGTAGGTGCCGCCGCCGGTGGCGATCTCGCGCGGTGTCCGCTCGCCCAGGACGACGCTGAGGTCGTCGGTCGCCTCCAGGAGACGGCCCATCACCACGTCGTCCGACAGGTCGGGATGGCGGCCCTCGACGTCCTCGAGCACGAGAGCGACCCAGTCGCCGTCGTCGTAGGACGCCTCGAGCCGCGCCCACAGCGGGTGCTCGCCGATGAGGTCCAGCACGGCGATCTCGCGCCGAAACAGCGTCGGCGTGTGCGCGTTGAGGTCGGCGCCGACGGCCTTGACGAACGCCCTCGTGCCGTCGGCGCACACCACCCGGGTGGCACATCCGGGCGACATCCCACCGACCTGGTCGGCGTAGGAGACCACGGGCGAGCCGAGGCGAGCCTCGACCCAGCCGGTCACGGCCGTCGGGACGTCGGCGTAGGAGATGCGTACGCCGACTGCTCGGGGTGTGCTCACGACGTCATTCTTGTCGCCGCGATCGCCCGCGGCCACTGGTTATGCGTTGTGGCGTACGGACGTCGAACCAGCGCAATTTCGGTCAGGCGGGAGGTGCTCATGCGGTGGTTGACTCGCCGTATGCGCACTGAACAGGTCCGGTTCCCGGAGGAGTACGGCACGCCGAGCGAGCTGCTGGCGTGGGAGGACGTACGTCGACGGCTGGTCGAGGCGAAACAGTTCTGGTTCGCCTTCCAGCGACCGGGGCGAAGTCCGCACGTGACGCCGCTGGACGGGATCTGGTTCGACGACATGCTGGTCTACGGCGGCAGCCCGGAGACGTTGCACCGACGGCTCGCCGCCGAGCACCCGAAGGTCACGGTCAACCTGCCGGACCCGTGGAAGCTGGTGGTCATCGAGGGAGAGGTGCACGAGACGGCGTTCGCACCGGAGGTCGCCGAGGAGATCGCGGGCCTGCTGAACGCGAAGTATCCCGAGTACGGCGAGAACGTCTTCGAGGCGAAGCACTACGCAGCAGGGGCACCGGTGGTGCGCCCACGCCGGATCAGGGCCTGGACATCCTTCCCCCAGGACGCGACGGCGTACGTCTTCGACTGAGCCCGTCGGCTCGTCCGTTGTAGTCTCCCGGGGATGCATTTCACCGACTACGACACCCGGGTGGCGGCCTACGCCGTCATCGTCGATGACGGCCGGATCCTGCTGAGCTGGTTCAACGGCAACCACCGCACAGACCCGGGCTGGACGCTGCCGGGAGGTGGCGTGGACTACGGCGAGCAGCTGCCCGCCGCGGTGGTGCGCGAGGTCAAGGAGGAGACCGGCTACGACGTCGAGGTCGGCGAGCCGTTGACCACCAACGTCTTCGTGGTGCCGTTCGAGGCCGGGCGACGGCCCTACCAGTCCACGCGGGTGATCTTCGAGGCGCGGATCGTCGGTGGCGTGCTGGGCACGCTGGAGGTCGGTGGCACCACCGACTTCGCGGAGTGGCTCCCGCTGGAGGACGCGGCCGCCACCTCAGAGTCGACCGCCGACATCGTCGGCCTGGGGATCGAGGCCTGGAAGGCTCTGACCACCCGGTAGCTCAGTCGACCCAGTAGTTGTCGTGGAGCTTGTAGAACTCCGCCATGTCGTCGGGGCCCAGCTCGGTGCCCTCGGCCAGCTCGCGCAGGCCCTCGAAGTAGCCCTCCCGGGGCGCACCCGGGGTGAAGTGGAGCAGCATCGAGGCGGGTGCGTCTGCGACGTTGCGGAAGCCGTGCAGGCCGCCGGCCGGCACGTGCACGAAGTCGCCGGCGCCCGCCGGTATCCACTCCTCGCCGTTGTAGATCTTCACCGTGCCGGTCAGCACGTAGAACGACTCGGCCACCGCGCGGTGGAAGTGAGGGCCGGGGCCGGACTCGTTGGGGCCGAAGTGCCAGCGGTAGAGCCCGTAGTCGCCGGCGGTGGTGGCGCCGGTGGCCAGATAGTCGACGGTGACGCCGCTGCGGGGATATTCGAGATCGGGAGCGGCGGAGCTGGGGCGGTGGTAGGCCGAGACCTCACCGGCCTCGCCGTCGTAGCGCTCGGGCGGATAGGGGACGCCTCGGGTCCCCATCGACTCTGGAAGTGACATGGCCTCAACCTGCCCGATCCGGCCGGGGTTGGGAAGCGATTAAGGTGGCTGTCGATGACGTGGCTCGACAGGCTTGCCGACGTGGCTCGCGACCTGCTCGAGGAGTGGTCGCTGAGGCCCGACGGCGAGCCGACCCACGGCAACACCGCCCTTGTCCTGCCGGTGCGCACCGCCGACGGCGAGGCCGCGATGCTGAAGGTCGTCCGGCCCCACTGGGAGGCAGAGCACGAGGCGCTGGCGCTGCAGGCGTGGGGCGGTCGCGGCGTCGTACGCCTGTTGCGGGCCGACCCGAGACGGTTCGCGCTGCTGCTGGAGCGGCTGCACACCGAAGACCTCAGCGAGGTGTGGGACGTGCAGGCGTGCGAGATCGTCGGCGGCTTCTACCGGCAGCTGCACGTGGCGGCTCCGCCGCAGCTGCGTACGTTGTCGGCCCAGGCCGCGCGCTGGGCGAGCGAGCTGGGGGAGAGGACCCGGCGGCTTCCGGCGCCGCCGCGGATGGTCGAGCAGGCGCGCGCGATCGCCCGCGACCTCGCCGCTGACGAGGCGACCGACGGACGGCTGGTCCACACCGATCTGCACTTCGGCAACGTGCTGCGCGGTGATCGCGAGGAGTGGCTGGTGATCGACCCGAAGCCGCTCTCCGGCGACCCGCACTACGAGCTCGCGCCGATGCTGTGGAACCGGTTCGACGAATATGCGGGGCGGCTGCGCGAGGGTGTGCGCGACCGTTTCTTCGCGCTGGTCGACGCCGCCGAGCTCGACGAGGATCGTGCCCGGGCGTGGGCGATACTGCGGCTGATGGTCAACGTCAAGGGCGAGGTGGCCGAGAACCAGACGCCCGACAAGGAGTGGATCACCGCGATGATCTCGGTCGCCAAGGCTGTGCAGGACTGATCTCCGGGCGGTCTCCGGGCGGTCGCCGGGCTGTCTTCGGGCGGCTCAGAAACTCGCGTGACCCACCCGGCGAGGCCGGGGGAGAATCGGGCCATGCCCATCGTGCGAAGCGTCAACGTCGGTCCGTCCAAGCCCGCGGAGTGGGCGGGAGTGGGCGCCACCTCGATCGACAAGCACGCGACGCCGGGTCCGGTGCGGGTCGGTGCGGAAGGCATCGTGACCGACACCCAGACCGACCGGCGCTTCCACGGCGGCGAGGAGCAGGCGGTCTACGCCTTCGCCCGCGAAGACCTCGATCTGTGGGGCGCGCGCCTCGGCGCCGAGCTGCGCGACGGCCAGTTCGCCGAGAACCTCACCACCGAGGGCATCGACATCAACGAGTCGCTGGTCGGGGAGCAGTGGCGGATCGGCACGGTGCTGCTGCAGGTCTGCAGCGTGCGTACGCCGTGCAACGACTTCAAGAACTGGATGGGGGTCTCGGGCTACGACAACTCCCAGTGGGTCAGGAGGTTCACCCAGGAGGCCCGCCCGGGGCCCTACCTGCGCGTGCTGGAGGAGGGCGAGCTGGAGGCCGGTGACGAGATCGTCGTCGTGCACCGACCCGACCACGGCATCACCGTCTCCGACCTCTTTCGCGCGCTCAACCTCGACCGGACGCTGCTGCCGCGGCTGATCGGCATCGAGGGTCTGGGTGACAAGCCGCGTGCCGTGGCCGAGCGCTACGTCGCGACCCGGTGAGCATCAAGGCAAGCCTCTTCGTCCTCAAGGACCGCGACTTCGGCTGGTTCTTCGCCTCCCGGTTCGTGAACCTCGCCGGGTCGTCGATGTCGCACGTCGCGCTGGCGTTCGCGGTGCTGGAGGTCAGCGACTCGGCCTCGGCGCTGGGCTATGTCGTCGCCGCGCACACCATCCCGATGGTGGTGTTCCTGCTGATCGGAGGCGTGATCGCCGACCGGTTCCCGCGGCGGCTGGTGCTGCAGCTGAGCAACGTGGCCTCGGCGCTGACCCAGGCGGCCGCGGCCACCTTGATCATCAGCGGCCACGCCGAGATCTGGCAGCTGGTCGTGCTGGAGGCGATGAACGGCACCGCCATGGCGATGGCCTTCCCGGCGATGCAGGGGATGGTGCCGCAGCTGGTGGCGAAGAAGGATCTGCAGCCCGCCAACCTGCTGCTCTCGATGTCGCGCAGCACCCTGACGATCCTCGGCCCCTCGATCGCGGCGCTCCTGGTGGTCGGTGTCGGCGCCGGCTGGGCGCTGGCGGTCGATGCGCTGACCTGGCTGCTCGCGGCGCTCTTCCTGCTTCGCGTACGCATCCCGCCTCGGCCCGCGGATGCGGAGAAGACCTCGGCCCTCCAGGACCTGCGGGCGGGCTGGACCTACTTCCGCAGCACCACCTGGCTGTGGGTCGTCGTGGTGGCGTTCGCGATCCTCAACGCGATCCAGTCCGGTGGCCAGCAGGTGCTCGGCCCGGCGTACGCGAAGTCGTCCTCGATCGGCGTGGAGGGCTGGGGGCTGGGCAACTCCGCGCTGGCGGCGGGGATGCTCGTGATGACGATCGTGCTGATGCGGGCCACGATCCGGCGTCCGCTGCGGGCGGGGATGTGCGGGATCATGGTGTTCGGGCTGCCGTTCTTCGCGCTCGCGCTCTGGCCGCAGACGGTGCCGTTCGTGGTGACGATGGCGGTCGCCGGCGCCGGCATCGAGATCTTCAGCCTCGGCTGGAGCCTGGCGATGCAGGAGAACGTGCCCGAGGAGATGCTCTCGCGCGCCTACTCCTACGACGCGCTCGGCTCGTTCGTGGCGATGCCGGTCGGACAGCTGCTCTACGGCCCGCTCGGGGCGTGGTTCGGCGCACGGCCGGTGTTCCTGGCCAGCGGCATGCTCTATGTCGTGGTCTGTCTTGCCGTCCTCTCGGTGCCGTCGGTGGTTAGGCTGCAACGCGTCGAGCAACCTGCAACCGAAGGAACGCCCGCATGAGTCTCAACACCGCCGCCGTCGACGAGCTCTTCGCTCAGCGTTTCGCGGAGAATCTGACCCCCGGCCTGGTCTATGGGGTCGTACGCGGCACCGAGCTGATCCACTCCGGCGCCTTCGGCTCGACGACCCTCGGTGGCCCGGCTCCGGGTGTCGACAGCGTCTTCCGGATCGCGTCGATGTCGAAGTCGTTCACCGCCGCGGCGGTGCTGCTGCTGCGCGACCGCGGGCTGCTCGACCTCGACGAGGCGATCGCCCAGTATGTGCCCGAGCTCGTCGACCAGCCGCCCTACTCGCCGGACTCACCGGCGGTCACGCTGCGGCTGCTGCTCTCGATGAGCGCCGGTCTGCCCACCGACGACCCGTGGGGCGACCGTCAGGAGTCGTTGTCCTACGACGACTTCGGCACCTTCCTCGACGGCGGACTCACCGTCGGGCGCGAGCCGGGCGTCGGGTTCGAATACTCCAACCTCGGCTATGCGCTGCTGGGCCGGGCGATCGAGAACGTCGTGGGCGGCTCCTCGCCGGAGGGAGCCAACCGTGACTTCATCGAGCACGAGCTGCTCGCGCCGCTGGGGATGACCGCTTCCGCCTTCTCGCCCGACCTCATCGTGAACCGGGTGCCCGGTCACGTGCCGCCGCTGCACCCGGCCTGGGCCGGCGACCGGCTCGAGGGGTCGAGGTCGTGGACCGAGGCGGAGCCGATCCCTTCGGGCTCCTTCGCGGCGATGGGCGGGATGCACTCCTCGGTGGCCGACCTGGCTCGCTGGGTCGGTGGGTTCGTCGGTGCCTTCTCCTCGGCCACCGACGCGCACCCGCTCTCGAAGGCGTCACGGCGTGAGATGCAGCAGATGCAGCGCTTCGGCTCGGTCTCGGCCACGCTCGCGCTCGAGGGGCCAGAGGCGGGTCTCGGCGCGGTCGCGACCGGCTATGGCTACGGCCTGATGGTCGACCACGACCGGCTCGGACAGTTCGTGCACCACTCCGGTGGCTACCCGGGCTACGGGTCGCGGATGCTCTGGCACCCGGCGACCGGTCTCGGCGTGATCACGTTGTCCAACAGCACCTACGCCGGTGCTGCCCCGACGGCGGCGAACGCCCTGCGCCGACTGGTCGCCGAGGAGACCGCCGCCGGCGGGCCGCACCGTTTCTCGACGGTGGTCAAGGGCCTGCGGCCGCGGCTCGACTCGGCGCTGGAGGCTGCGATCGAGCGGCTGCGTACGTTCGACCCGGAGGGTGGTGAGGTGTTCGCGACGCCGTCGCTGTTCGCCGACAACGTCGAGCTCGACGCGCCCGATGTCCACCGGCGCACCCAGATCAGCCAGGCGCGCGCGAAGGTCGGACTGCCGCTGGGCGGTGCGCCCTACGGCTACTTCTCCCGCTCCATGGGCGTCGCGCTGGCGGTCGTGCCGGCCGAGAAGGGCCGCTACGACCTCGAGGTGATGCTCTCCCCGGAGGCCGAGCCGCGCATCCAGACCCTGCGTGTCAGCGCCGTGCCCGACGCCGACGAAGGCATGGTCGCCTGCGCACGCGCCGCCCTCGAGGACGACTCCCCGGTCATCGCCGCCCTGCGCGCCTTCGGTGAGCCCGAGCTCATCACCACGCCGTTGTCGTGCGACGGTTCGTCGAAGGCCGACTTCCTCGTCGTCGCCGGCGCCACCTACTGGAAGGTCGCCGTCGCCTCCAGCGCCGTCGTCACCGCCCTCCCCTCCGCCGACCACCCCCGCCTCACCTACCTCGCCTCCGCACTCCGCGGCGGCTGACCCTTCCCTCGCCGAGGCGTCAGGTCTGCAGGCCGAAAGGTCAGGTCTGCAGGGTGAGGCGTCAGGTCTGCAGGTCGAGTGGGCATCTCGATGCCCACTCGACCTGCAGGAGTGACTCTTCGGCCTGCAGGAGTGACTTCTCGGCGACCTTGCTCTGTTCGAACAAATGTTCGATACTTGCTGAGTGGGAGTGGTAGCGGGGATTGAGCGACACCAGAAGCTGGCGCAGATCGAGCAGCTTCGGTCGAAGGTGCGACGGCTGGAGCAGAAGCCGGGCATCGGCGCGGAGCTGGCTACGCACGAGGCGCTGGGCGGGGTGGTGCAGCTGCGGGCCGGCGGGACGTACGCGGTCGACTCGCTGTCACTGGCGATGCTGATGCTGGCGGGGCCTTCGGGGGTGGGGGAGTGGACCGCCGTGGTCGGGGTGGACGATTTCGGGGCCGAGGCGGCGGCCGAGACCGGGGTGTCCCTGGAGCGGACCATCCTGGTGCCGCGTCCGCAGGACTTCTGGCTCGAGGCGACCGCGGCGCTGGTCGATGTGACCACGGTGGTGCTGGTCCGGCCGACCGGTCGGGTCTCGCCGGGTGTAGCGGAGAAGATCGGTGCCCGGCTGCGCACCCGGGGTGCCGCGCTGGTCGCGCTGGGGGAGTGGCCCAGGGCAGACGTACGCCTCCGGGCGACCGAGCCGCATTGGGTCGGTCTGGGCAACGGCGCCGGCCACCTCCGGGCGAGACGGATGACGGTCGAGGCAGCGCGCGGCACGGCTCCGCCGCGGCGTACGGCGCTCTGGTTCCCGGCCGAGGGCGGCGCCCTCAGGCCCGCCGGTGATCAGCGGGGCCTCGAATCCGTGGTCGACCTGCGTAAACAGGAGTCGGCATGAGCGCCGCGCATGCCATGAACCGCACGCTGGTGGTCTGGTGCGCCGACTGGCCGGTCGCCTCGGCGCTGGGTGAGCAGGGGCTGCCGCGGCACCTGCCTGCGGCGGTCTTCGCGCAGAACCGGGTCCAGGCGAGCAACCAGGCGGCCCGCGACTTCGGGATCAAGCGCGGGATGCGGCGTCGGGATGCGCAGTCGCGCTGCCCCGAGGTGCAGGTGCTCGCTGCCGACGAGCTCCGTGACACGCGGGCTTTCGAGGAGGTGCTGACCCGGCTGGAGGAGCTGCGTCCCGGGGTCATGCCGCTGCGCCCCGGGCTGGTCGCGCTGCGTTCGCCGGCCAGGTTCTACGGTGGCGAGGCCGAGGCCGGCGCCGCGATCGCCGAGTGCGTGGTGGGGCTCGGGGTCTGGGACGTGCGGATCGGCATCGCCGACGAGCTCTTCACCGCCGAGCAGGCCGCGCGCAGCGCCGGGCTGCAGGAGACCTACGCGGTCCCGGTAGAGGGAGGCTCCGCGGCGTTCCTGCGGGCGCTGCCGGTCCACGTCCTCGAGGACGCGAACACGGTCAGCCTCCTGCAACGGCTCGGCCTGACCACGCTCGGCGGCCTCGCCGACCTGCCCGGTGCCGACGTCAAGGCCCGTTTCGGCGCGCAGGCCGCATGGGTCCGACGGGTGATCCACGGTGAAGGGCTGCGACCGGTCGCAGGCCGTACGCCACCACCCGAGCTCGCCACCGAGGTGGCCTTCGAGCCGCCGCTCGACTCCGCGGAGGCGGTCTGCTTCTCCTCGCGCCAGGCTGCGGGAGGGTTCGTGAAAGGGCTCGCGGCGCGACAGGAGGTCTGCACCGAGGTGCGGATCGAGGTCGCGATGGAGACTGCGTCCCTCTCGCGCGGCGCCGACTCCTGCCGCACCTGGGCGCACCCGCGCTGGTTCTCCTCCGCCGATCTCATCGACCGGCTGCACTGGCAGCTCGCTGGAGTCGACGGAGGCGGGGCGGTGACCCAGGTCCGCTTCGTGCCCGAGGTCGCCGTGCCCGAGGCGGTTCACGCCGACGGGCTCTGGGGCGGCACCGACCAGCGCGTCGAGCGCGGCATCGCCCGGGTGCAGGGGCTGCTCGGCCGTGAGGCCGTCGTCGCCCCCGTGATCCAGGGTGGCCGGAGCCCGCGCGAGCGGCAGGCGTACGTCCCCTGGGGCGACCGCCCCACCACCCTCCGCGACCGGGCGCTGCCCTGGCCGGGGAGCATTCCGCCGCCGGCGCCGGCCAGGGTGCTGGCCGATCCCTGGCCGGCGGAGGTCTGCGACCAGGCCGGGCGGCAGGTGGTCGTCCTGCCGCGGGGTGGCCTCTCCGGCGAGCCGGTCCGCTACCGCCCCACGGCCGCCCAGCCCTGGCAGCGGATCGCCTCCTGGGCCGGGCCGTGGCCGGTCACCGATGGCTGGTGGGAGCCGGGCGGTGGCCGGCGGGTCGCCCGTTTCCAGCTCGTCGGTGTCGACGGTCGCGCCTGGCTGGCCACCTTCGACACCGACCACTGGGTCACCGAAGCGAGCTATGACTGATGGGCTGGAACAACCCCGAGATCCCGTGGAAGGAGCTGGAGCGGAGGCTGTCCGGTCGCCCTCCGAAGGACCCCTACGGTGATGCACCGATCTCGCGACGCAAGAAACGGATGACCGAGGAGGCGGTTTCGTGGCCAGAAGGTCCGGTGGTGCCCTATGCCGAGCTCCACGCCCACTCCGACTTCTCCTTCCTCGACGGCGCCAGCAGCCCCTCGGCGCTGGTCACCGAGGCCATCCGGCAGGGGCTGCACGGGCTGGCGATCACCGACCACGACGGGTTCTACGGGGCGCCCGCCCTGGCCGAGGCGGCTCAGAAGCTGGTGCCGGAGACACCGGAGACAACAGAGCCGCCGGAGAGGAAGCTGCTGACCGTCTACGGCGCTGAGCTGTCCCTGGGCCTGACCAAGCCGCAGAACGGGGTCGCCGACCCCGAAGGCAGTCATCTGCTGGTGCTCGCCAGGGGCGTCGACGGCTACCGGCAGCTGGCCGCGGCGATCACCGAGGCCCAGCTGCGCGGCGACGAGAAGGGCCGGCCGACCTACGACCTCCACGAACTGACTGACCGGTCAGTCAGTTCGTCACAACCCTGGATGATCCTCACCGGGTGCCGCAAGGGTGCCGTGCGCCAGGCCCTGACCGACGCCGGCCCGATCGCCGCTGCTCGGGCGCTGCGTGAGCTCACCGACATGTTCGGGCGCGACAACGTCGTCGTCGAGCTGACCGATCGCGGCCACCCGACCGACGCCTACGACAACGACCTGCTCGCCGGCATCGCCCGCGAGCTCGGGCTGCCCACGGTCGCCACCAACAACGTCCACTACGCCACGCCCGACCGGCATCGGGTGGCCGACGCGCTCGCCGCGGTCCGCGCGCGGCGCACCCTGAGCGACATCGCCGGCTGGCTCCCGGCCGGCCCGACGGCGTACGTCAGGTCGGGGGAGGAGATGCAGCAGCTCTTCCGCCGCCACCCCGGCGCGGTGGAGCGCAGCGTCGAGATCGCGCAGGAGTGCGCCTTCGACCTGCGCAAGGCCACGCCCAAGCTGCCCAAGCGTGGGATCCCCGAGGGCGAGACCGCCGCGGGCCGGCTGCGCCACCTGACCGAGAAGGGCTTCGCGGAGCGCTATGCGAAGCCGAACGCCACCGACCCGGAGTTCGTCGCGAAGGCCCGCAAGCGTGTGGAGCATGAGCTCGCGGTCATCGAGGGCAAGGACTTCCCGGGTTACTTCGTGATCGTGCACGACATCGTCGAGTTCGCGCGAGGAGAGGGGATCCTCTGTCAGGGGCGAGGATCGGCGGCCGCGTCCGCGGTCTGCTTCGCGCTGGGGATCACCGCGATCGACCCGGTCTTCTACCGGCTGCCGTTCGAACGGTTCATCTCCGTGCATCGCGAGGAGGAGCCCGACATCGACGTCGACTTCGACTCCGACAAGCGCGAGAAGGTGATCCAGTGGGTCTACCAGCGGTACGGCCGCCGCAATGCCGCGCAGGTGGCGAACATCGTCGGCTACCGGCCGAAGATGGCGGTCAGGGATGCGGCCAAGGCGCTGGGTCACAGCCCCGGGCAGCAGGACGCCTGGTCCAAGCACGTCGGCTACTCCCGCGTCGAGGCTCCTGATGACATCGGCATCCCCGCCCCGGTCCTGGCGCTCGCCGCCGAGATCCACGGCGCACCGCGTCATCTCGGCATCCACTCCGGCGGGATGGTGCTGACCGAGGAGCCGATCGGCGAGGTGGTGCCGATCGAGCGGGCGCGGATGGATGACCGCACCGTGATCCAGTGGGACAAGGACGCCGCCGAATACATGGGGCTGGTGAAGTTCGACCTGCTCGGGCTCGGCATGCTGGCAGCGCTCGACCACATGATGCATCTGGCGCTCGAGCACCTGGGCGAGGACTGGGCCCTGGCGAC
Organism: Nocardioides albertanoniae; assembly: GCF_006716315.1. NCBI lineage: Bacteria > Bacillati > Actinomycetota > Actinomycetes > Propionibacteriales > Nocardioidaceae > Nocardioides > Nocardioides albertanoniae. Next base: position 1,668,198 of record NZ_VFOV01000001.1, read on the forward strand.
CATCCCCAAGGAGGAGCCGGCGGTCTACGACATGCTCTGCCGTGCCGACTCGATCGGGGTCTTCCAGGTCGAGTCACGTGCTCAGATCGGCACCCTGCCGCGGCTGCAGCCGCGATGCTTCTACGACCTGGCCATCGAGATCGCGCTCATCCGGCCGGGGCCGGTGCAGGGCGGGGCGGTCCATCCCTACGTACGCCGCGCCACCGGGCGCGAGAAGGCGAGCTATGCCCACGAGGTGTTGGAGCCGGTGCTGGGGCGCACCCTCGGGGTGCCCCTGTTCCAGGAGCAGCTGATGGAGATGGGCCGGGTGCTGGGCGACTTCGATGCCGACGACGCCGATCTGCTGCGTCGGGCGATGGGATCCAAGCGCGGCGTCGAGCGCATCGACTCGCTCAAGGCGCAGCTCTACAGCGGCATGCGCAGCAAGGGCCTCACCGAGGAGCAGGCCGAGGCGATCTACGGCCAGATCCTCTCGTTCGCCAACTTCGGCTTCGCCGAGTCCCACGCGCTCTCGTTCGCCAAGCTCGTCTACGCCTCGTCGTGGTTCAAGCTCCACTACCCGGCCGCGTTCCTGGCGGGGCTGCTCCGCGCCCAGCCGATGGGCTTCTACTCGGCCCAGTCGCTGACCCAGGACGCCCGTCGCCACGGCGTGGAGGTGCGCCGCCCCGACCTCCACCTCTCCAGCGCGACCGCCGATCTGGAGCCGGTCGATCTGGGCCCGGCCGACCCCGATCTGTCACCGACCGGCAAGGACGAGTGCCGACTCGACACGGAGGAGAAGAGCCCGTGGGTGCCCGGCACCCCCGACCCCACCCCGGAGCACCGCCGCGACGCCAACTTCGCGGTGCGGTTGGGTCTGGACTCCGTCCGCGGCATCGGCAAGGAGGTCGCCGAGCGGATCGTGAAGGCCCGCGAGGAGCGCCCGTTCGAGGACTCCCTCGACCTCTCGCGCCGGGCCGGCCTGGAGCGCACCCAGCTCGAGGCGCTGGCCACCGCGGGGTGCCTGGAGGTGTTCACCTCGAGCCGCCGCCGGGCGTTGTGGCAGGCAGGATGGACCGAGACGGAGGATCAGCTCGAAGGCGTACGCTTCACCGCCGAGACGCCCGAGCTGCCCGATCTGGATCCGGTCGAGGAGACCCTCGCCGACCTCTGGGCGACCGGTGTGACCCCCGGCAGCCACCCCTTCGCCCACCTCCGTCAGGGGCTGACCGCGGCAGGCCTTCCGAAGATCGCCGACCTCCCCACCTATGACTCCGGGCGCCGCATCACCGTCGCCGGCCTGGTCACCCACCGGCAGCGCCCCGGCACCGCCGGCGGGGTCACCTTCATCAACCTCGAGGACGAGACCGGCATGCTCAACGTCGTCTGCTCGGCCGGTCTGTGGAAGAAGCATCGCAAGATCGCGGTCTCCACCTCCGTCATGCTCATCCGCGGCATCCTCGAGCGCAACGACAACGTCACCAACCTGCTCGCAGACCGGCTCGCCCCGCTCGACGAGATCCATCCGGAGGCAGCCAAGGCCATCGCCTCCCGCCACCGCTCCCGCGACTTCCGCTGACCCCCGCAGGTCGAGAAGTCACTCCTGCAGGGCGAGAAGTCACTCCTGCAGGTCGAGTGGGCACAACGTTGCCCACTCGACCTGCAGACCTGACGCCTCGACCTGCAGACCTGACGCCTCGACCTGCAGACCTGACGCCTCGACGAGACAGGGTCAGAGGGGTGCGCGGAAGAGCTCGAAGGTCGTACGCCGCCGCAGCTCGAAGCCGAGACCCAGGTAGACCGAGATGGCGCTGGTGTTGGTGACCGAGGCGTGGAGCAGCGCCCGCGAGCCGCGGGCGTGGATGTCGGCGGTGATCGCACCGACCAGACGGCTCGCGAGGCCGCGCCCGCGGGCTTCGGGGGCGGTGCAGACGGCGCTGATCTCGACCCATCCGCCGGGGTGCATCCGCTGGCCGGCCATCGCGACGAGGCGGCCTTCGTGACGCAGCCCCAGATACGTACCCATCGTGTGGGTCGAGGTCTCGAACGGTCCGGGCTCGGTGCGAGCGACGAGATCGAGCATCTCGGGCACGTCGGCGTCGCCGAGCACGATCGCCTCCGGATCGGGTGCCGCCGTGACGCGTGACGTCTCGACGAGCTGCACCCCTTCGCCGCCGCCGACCCGCGACCACCCCTCGCTGCAGACGCCACCCGCGCCGGTGATCAGCGCCGTACCTCCGGGGCCGACGACCCCGGCCAGATCCCGCCACGCCTGCGGCTCGTGCGGGTCGGAGACCGCGGCGAAGATCGACACGTCGGGCCGGTAGCGCCGCCCGAGCCCCGAGCCTTCGGCAAGCGTTGCGTGCGCACCGGTCAGCGAGTGCCAGGCCGGGTTGTCGAGGACGTCATCGAGGAGGTCTGGCTGGGAGACGGACACACCCGGATCTTGCCACCCCCACCCCAGGCGCGGTTAACCCATTTCGCCGGCTGGCTCGATAATGGACGGGTGCCTTCTGCTCTGCCTCCCGGTGACCCCGCCCCCGCCGACGGAACACTGCCGGCCGACTCGCTGAGCACCCTGGGGGAGAAGGGGCTGGGCTTCTACGTCCACGTCCCGTTCTGCACGGTCAGATGCGGCTACTGCGACTTCAACACCTACACCGCGATCGAGCTCGGCGAGGGCGTGAGCCGCACGACGTACGCCGACCAGGCCATCGAGGAGGTCAGGCTGGCCCGCCGCGTGCTGGGTGAGCGCGAGAAGCAGGTCGACACCGTCTTCTTCGGCGGCGGCACGCCGACGCTCCTCCCGGCGCAGGACCTTACGGGCGTCCTCGGCGCGATCAGGGACGAGTTCGGCCTCGCCGACGACGTGGAGGTGACCACCGAGGCCAACCCCGACTCGGTCGACCTCGACTACCTGCGCGCCCTGCGCGAGGGCGGGTTCACCCGGCTCAGCTTCGGGATGCAGTCGGCCGTTCCCCACGTGCTCGAGACCCTCGACCGCACCCATGACCCCGAGCGGGTGCCGCAGGTCGTCGAGTGGGCACGGCAGGCCGGTTTCGAGCAGGTCTCCCTCGATCTCATCTACGGCACCCCGGGCGAGTCGATCGACGACTGGCGCACGAGCCTCGAGACCGCTCTGGCGAGCGACCCCGACCACATCTCGGCGTACTCCCTGATCGTCGAGGACGGCACCGCGCTGGCCCGGCGAGTCCGGCGGGGCGAGCTCGAGATGCCCGACGAGGACGACCTCGCCGACAAGTACGAGCTGGCCGACGCCGCCCTGCGGAAACACGGCCTGACCTGGTACGAAGTCTCCAACTGGGCCACCGACGCCACCCAGCGCTGCCGCCACAACATGCTCTACTGGCAAGGCGGCGACTGGTGGGGTGTCGGCCCCGGCGCCCACAGCCACGTCGGCGGCACCAGGTGGTGGAACGTCAAGCACCCCAAGGCCTACGCCGATCGCATCAACGACGGCCTCAGCCCGGCCCACGCCCGCGAGATCCTGGCCGCGGAGGACCGGCGCGTCGAGCGCGTCCTCCTCGAGCTCCGCCTCGCCGACGGGCTGCGGGTCGAGGTGCTCGACGACGAGGGCCGCGCCGCCCTTCCCGGGCAGGTGAGCCGCGGCCTGGTCACCGTCGCCGACGGCACGATCGTCCTCACCGACACCGGCCGGCTCCTCGCCGACGCCGTGGTCCGAGACCTGCTGCCCTGAAGCCATGAGAGGCAATGAGACGCCCTGAGAGGCCCTGAGGACGGGACGTTGGTCCTGATCGCAGGATCAGGGGAGTTCCTGATTGGTAAAGAGCCTCAGGCAGGGCAGTGTGGAGCCATGGCTACCACAACTCTTTCTCGTCCGTCCGACAACAAATGGATCGCCGGTGTCTGTGCCGGCCTCGGTGACCGCTTCGGCATCGACGCCAACCTGATCCGGCTGGCCTTCGTGATCTCCTGCCTGCTGCCCGGACCGCAGTTCATCGTCTACATCGTGCTGTGGATCATCATGCCCAAGCGTGCTGGTTACTGATCCACCGTCACGAAGTCGATCAGCTCCTCGACCCGCCCGAGCAGGGCGGGCTCGAGGTCTCCGAAGGAGGAGACCCGGGAGAGGATGTGCTTCCACGCCCTCGCGATGTCGGCCTGGTCGCGGTGGGGCCAGCCCATGTGCTGGCAGATGCCCTTCTTCCACTCGATCGAGCGCGGCACCGATGGCCACTTCTCCAGCCCGAGCCGATCCGGCTTGACCGCCTGCCACACGTCGATGAACGGGTGGCCGACGATCAGCACGTCCTTGCCGACCGCGGAGCGCCTGATGGAGTCCGCGATCCGGGCCTCCTTGGAGCCCTTGACCAGGTGGTCGACCAGCACGCCGACACGTCGCTGCGGGCCCGGCCGGAAGGAGACCAGGTGGTCGGCGAGGTCGTCGACGCCGCCGAGGTATTCCACGACGACGCCCTCGATCCGCAGGTCGTCGCCCCAGATCTTCTCGACCAGCTCGGCGTCGTGACGCCCCTCGACGAAGATCCGCGACTCGCGCGCGACCCGGGCCTTCACGCCTGAGACCGCGACCGACCCCGAGGCGGTCTTGGCCGGCTTGGCCGGAGCCGTGCGCGTCACCGGGGGAGTGAGGATGACCGGCTTGCCCTCCAGCCAGAAGCCGGGACCGAGCGGAAACGTACGCCGCTTGCCGCGCCTGTCCTCCAGCGTCAGCGTGTGCAGGTCGCGGTCGATCCGGACGATCTCGCCGACGAAGTCGGTCTCGACCTCCTCCACCACCGCGCCCAGCTCTGCGGGGGTCTCGACGGCGCGCCCGTTCTTGGGCTTGCGCCAGTCGCCGGCAAGGACGTCGGAGCCGTAGCGATCGCTCATCCGGGTGAGGGTAGTGACCGACACCCTCGGGGGCACGCAGCCACGCCGCGTGCGCAGATCAGTACAGCGAGCCGGTCAGCACCCGGCCGAGCTGCTCGAGCACCTCGTCGGGGGTCGTGGCGGTCGCCGGGAACCGGAAGGTCGCGTGGTGGCCGCCGTCGAGGGTGATCCAGGAGACCTCGACGCTCTCGGAGGTGAGGTTGGAGAGGCGTACGCCCACGATGTGCCGCGGGCGCAGGCCCAGGCGTGCCGCGAGGGTGTGGCACAGGTCGGCCTGGTGCTCGTCGTTCGCGTGGTCCGTGATGCGGGCCAGTCGATCGTCAGCAATCATGGGACTCTCCAGTGGGGCGAAAGCGTTGAATCAGTTTCTCTAAGGTCAGCCTAACCTAAGGGTGTCTCGATGGCGAGAGATGTGTTCTCTGTCACGATTTCGATGCCATCTCGCCGCCTGGCGGCGTTCCGGGTCGCGGAACGACCGCCGGAACTGGCTCCCTGCCGGTGAACCGGTAGGATTGGCACTCGCACGGAATGAGTGCCAGGCGACCCAAGGTCTGGCAGCGGACCCGGGGTAGGAAAGGAGCGCGGATGCAGAACGAACGCAGGCTCTCCGTCCTCCGGGCGATCGTCGAGGACTACGTCAAGACCGAGGAGCCGGTCGGCTCCAAGGCGCTGGTCGAACGACACGGTCTGGGCGTCTCCCCGGCGACAGTGCGCAACGACATGGCCGCGCTGGAGGAGGAGGGCTACATCACCGCGCCCCACACCAGCGCCGGCCGCGTGCCCACCGACAAGGGCTACCGCCTCTTCGTCGACCGGCTGACCACGGTCAAGCCGATGACCTCGGCCGAGAAGCGTGCCATCGCCGGCTTCCTCGACGGTGCCGTCGACCTCGACGACGTCGTCAGCCGTTCGACCCGGCTGCTCTCCCAGCTGACCCGCCAGGTCGCGGTGGTGCAATACCCCACCCTGAGCCGCTCGACCGTACGCCACGTGGAGCTCGTCGCGCTGGCGCCGACCAGGCTCCTGATCGTCGTCATCCTCAGCACCGGCCGCGTCGAGCAGCGGATCCTGGAGGTCGCCGAGGAGATCTCCGAGGAGACCCTGGCCCGGCTGCGCGCGCAGATGAACACCGCTGTCTCCGGGGCGATCATCGCCGACGCGGGCGAAGCGCTGAGCGCGATCGCCCGGCCCGCGGCCGATGCCCCGCAGGACGCTCTCGCCGCCGCGATCGCCGAGTCGCTGATCGAGGCGATGAACGACCACCGCTCCGACGAGCGGATCTCCATCGGCGGCACCAGCAACCTGGCCCGTTTCGGCGACAGCTTCGACACCGCCGTACGTCCGCTGCTGGAGGCCCTCGAGGAGCACGTCATCCTCCTGAAGCTGATGGGGGAGGCCACCGCCGGCGGCCTGGTGACCGTGCGCATCGGCGCCGAAGGCCCCTACCAGGAGCTGTCGCAGACCAGCGTGGTCGCGACCGGCTACGGACCTGGTGACGAGGCCCTGGCCACGCTGGGCGTGGTCGGGCCGACCCGGATGGACTACCCCGGATCCATGGCAGCGGTGCGCGCGGTCGCGCGCTACCTCTCCCGGATCCTCGACGAGGCCTGAGCAGGCCCCCGAACCCTTTGACGACCTGAGCAGGAACTGATTTCGATGGCAGGAAGAGTGACGTTGGACCCCTATGAGCTCCTCGGTGTCGACCGCGACGCCGACGACGTGGCGATCAAGAAGGCCTACCGGAAACTGGCGCGCCAATATCACCCCGACGTCAACCCCGACGCCGAGTCGCAGGAGAAATTCAAGGAGATCTCCCACGCCTACGAGGTGCTGAGCGACCCGCAGAAGCGGGCCGCGTTCGACCGCGGCGGCGACCCGTTCGCCGGCGGCTTCGGTGCCCAGGGCGCCGGCTTCTCGTTCACCGACATCATGGACGCCTTCTTCGGCGGCGCCGGTGCGGGCACCGGTGGCGCCGGCCGCGGCCCCCGTCCCCGCGTACGCCGCGGGCAGGATGCCCTGATCCGTCTCGACATCGAGCTGGCCGAGGCCGCGTTCGGCGTCACCCGTGACCTCAAGGTCGACACCGCCGTCGTGTGCGACACCTGCGACGGTGACGGTGCCGCGGAGGGCTCCCGCCCGGTGCCGTGCGAGACCTGCCACGGCCAGGGCGAGGTCGCGGTCGTGCAGCGCTCCTTCCTGGGCGAGATCCGCACGCTGCGTCCGTGCTCGGCCTGCAACGGCTTCGGCACGGTCATCCCCGACCCGTGCCGCGACTGCGGTGGCGAGGGGCGCGTGCGCTCGCACCGCACCCTGACCGTCAAGATCCCGCCGGGCGTCGACGACGGCACCCGGGTGCAGCTCGCCGAGCAGGGCGAGATCGGCCCCGGCGGCGGCCCCGCCGGTGACCTCTACGTCGAGATCCACGTCGCCAAGCACGCCACCTTCACCCGCCGCGGCAACGACCTGCAGTGCACCGCGAAGGTGCCGATGACGGCGGCGGCCCTGGGCACCACGCTCAACCTGCCGACCCTGGAGGCCGACCTCGCCAAGGACGGCTCCGACCTGGTCGACGCCGACGACGCCTCGATCCAGATCGAGCTCCGCCCCGGCACCCAGTCCGGCACCGACCACGTGCTGCGTGGCCGCGGCGTGCCCGGGCTTCGTGGCGGTCGCGGCGACCTGGTCGTGACCATCAGCGTGGAGACCCCCACCAAGCTCGACCTCGAGCAGGAGGCGCTGCTGCGCCAGCTCGCCGAGATGCGCGGTGAGGAGGCCACCCAGGGCCAGCTCAAGGCAGCCCACAAGGGCGGCGTCTTCTCCTGGTTCAAGGACACCCTCAACGGGCACTGATGTCATGATCGAGCGCCAGCGAGCGAACATTCGGTCGGTCATGTCGCTATCTCCGTGTTCTTGCGCTCGCGCTACGGAGGTAGCGACATGACGCTGCCTGTTCACATCGTCGACTCGCTCGCCGACGCCCGTGTCGGCGACGAGGTCGAGGTGAGCGGTGACGAGGGTCATCACGCGGTCGTCGTGCGACGGCTCCGTCTCGGCGAGGAGGTCATGCTCACCGACGGCGCCGGCGCCGGCATCACCGGCACGATCTCGGAGACCACCAAGAGGTCGATGACCGTACGCGTCGACGACGTCATCCTCGCCGACGCGCCACCCGCTCCCGCGATCACGGTCGTCCAGGCGCTGCCCAAGGGCGACCGCGGCGAGCTCGCCGTCGAGATGCTCACCGAGATCGGCGTCGCCCGCATCGTCCCGTGGGCGGCGTCGCGCTCGGTCGCGGTCTGGAAGGGCGAGCGCGCGGCGAAGTCACTCGGCAAGTGGCGGGCCACCGCTCGGGAGGCCGCCAAGCAGTCCCGCCGGCTGTGGCACCCCGAGGTCGAGCCGCTGGCCACCACCGATGCCGTCGTGGCCATGATCGAAGCCGCCGACGTCGCCGTCGTGCTCCACGAGGACGGCACCCTCCCGCTCGGCGCGGTCCCGGTCACCGACGAGGGCACCATCCTGGTCGTCGTCGGCCCCGAAGGCGGCCTGAGCGACGACGAGGTCGCCGGTTTCGAGAAGGCCGGCGCCACCACCGTCCGCCTCGGCGCCGAGGTGCTGCGCACCTCCACCGCCGGCGTCGCCGCCACCGCGGCTCTCCTGGCGCGCACCCTGCGCTGGGCCTGACCCGTCACGAGACGTCGGCCGGCGACGTTTCACGATCGGGAACGGCCTGCCCGGCGTGGTGGGTTTCTCGTGACGGGGTGGAGCGTGACGATGGACGCATGAGGAGCACACCTACGGTTCACGGGCGCCGGTTGGCCGCGATCGCGATGGTCGGGGTGCTGGCCGGGGCGGCCGGCTGCGGCAGCGACGGCGCGGTCGCCGAGGATCCGGACGCCTCCGCTGCGCCCTCGGAGAAGCCGTCCGCCCAGGTCAGCACCCCGCCGCGTACGGCCGAGCTGATCACGCTGGCGACGCCGGCCGAGGGTGCGAAGGTGGCCGACACCTTCGAGGCCTCGGGCAAGGCCAACTCGCCCGAGGCGAACGTGCCGTGGGAGATCCAGGACTCCACGGGCAAGGCGGTCCTCGACGGCGCGGCCACGGCCGACGGCTGGATGGACAAGCTCTACCCGTGGTCGACGACCGTCGACGTCTCCGGGCTCGAGCCGGGCACCTACACCTTCATCGCCCGCACCGACGACACCTCCGACGGCGAGGGCAAGCCCGCAGAGGAGGTCGGCGCGAAGATCACGGTCGAGTAGGAGATCATCACTACCGTGATCCTCACCGAACGCCGGCTCAACCGGACGCTCCTGCTGCGCCAGCACCTGCTCTCACGGGTCGCGATGACACCGGCCGAGATGATCGAGCACCTGGTCGGCCTCCAGGCGCAGGACCAGCTGCCACCGTTCTTCGCTCTCGCGGCCCGGCTGGAGTCGCTCGATCCGTACGCGCTCAGCGCTCAGCTCGAGGCGAGCGAGCTCGTCCGGCTCTCCTCGCTGCGCTCGACGATCCACATGCACACCGCCGCCGACGCCGCGCTGATCAGGGCCTGGACCCAGCCGGTGCACGACTACTACACCCAGCGGGTCGAGATCATCCGCCCGGCCGCGCAGCTGCCCGGTTTCGTGGAGGCGACCGAAGACGTGCTGGCCCTCGGCGCCCTGCCCAACGCCGCCCTCGAGGCAGGCCTGGTCGACCACTTCCCGGGTGTGCCCGCCAAGGCGCTGGGGCTGCGCGCGCGCAACGAGCTGCCGCTGGTGCAGCTGCCGCCCCGGGGGCTGTGGAAGGGGTCCGGCGGCCTGGTCTACGACCTGCTGCCCCGCTGGACCGGCGTCTCCCCGGTGGAGGTCGAGGATGTGGTGCCGAGCCTGGCGCCCGAGATCGTACGCCGCTTCCTGCGCGCCTTCGGGCCGGCGACCGCCGCCGACATCACCGCCTGGTCGTCGCTGACTCGTCTCGGTCCGGTCATCAAACGGATCGACGGCCTGGTGACCTATCGCGACGAGGCCGGCAAGACCCTCTACGACGTGCCTGACGCCCCGATCGCCACAGGCGAGGAGCACGCGCCGGTGCGGTTGCTCGGCACCTACGACAACCTTTGGCTCGCCCACGCCAACCGCGAGCGGATCACCGCCAAGGGCACCCGCAAGGAGTGGGGCATCGCCCGTGGCGGCGCTGTCATCCTCGCCGGAGGCCACCTCGTCGGGCTCTGGAAACCGGTCGACGGAGAGGTCGTCGTGCAGAAGATGCTGCGCGACCTCACCCCCGACGAGCGCGACGAGCTGGCCGAGGAGACCGCTCGGGTCGAGGCCCTGCTGGCCGGCTGAAGATCGACGGCGGCCGCGGGCGAACTAGCCAGTAGGAGCCGGGCCCGCGCGCCGCGTACGATGGATAGCACCAGCCTCGTGACCAGAAAGGGCCCGCCCGGGCATCCATGACCGATCGACACCCAAGTCCGCTCCCGAACGACTCCGCGACCACCAAGCACACCGTCGTCGTTCCCAACAGCGTCGACATGGTCACCCTGCTGGGCCCGGCCGATGAGCATCTCGGCATCATCGAGGCACACTTCGACGCCGACGTGCACGTGCGTGGCAACCGGGTCAGCCTGATCGGCGAGCCCAGCGAGATCGCCATGATCGAGCGGCTGCTGGAGGAGCTGGTGCAGATCATCCGCACCGGCCAGGGCGTGAGCGGCGAGACCGTCGAGCGTGTGATCGGCATGCTCCAGGCAGACACGACGGAGAAGCCCGCCGACGTGCTGAGCCTCAACATCCTCTCCAACCGCGGTCGCAGCATCCGTCCCAAGACGCTCAACCAGAAGCGTTACGTCGACGCGATCGACAACCACACGGTCACCTTCGGCATCGGCCCGGCCGGCACCGGAAAGACCTATCTCGCGGTCGCCAAGGCCGTGCAGGCGCTGCAGTCCAAGCAGGTCAACCGGATCATCCTGTCCCGGCCCGCGGTGGAGGCCGGCGAGAAGCTGGGCTTCCTGCCCGGCACGCTGACCGAGAAGATCGACCCCTACCTGCGCCCGCTCTACGACGCGCTCCACGACATGATGGACCCCGAGCTGATCCCCAAGCTGATGGCGAGCGGCACCATCGAGGTCGCGCCGCTCGCGTTCCTGCGCGGGCGAAGCCTCAACGACTCCTTCATCATCCTCGACGAGGCGCAGAACACGACGCCCGAGCAGATGAAGATGTTCCTGACCCGCCTCGGCTTCGGCTCCAAGATCGTGGTCACCGGCGACGCGACCCAGACCGACCTCCCCTCAGGCCAGAAGTCGGGCCTCCGGGTCGTCGAGGGCATCCTCGAGGACGTCAAGGACATCAGCTTCAACAACCTGACCAGCCACGACGTCGTACGCCACCGCCTGGTCGCCAAGATCGTCGCCGCCTACGAGGACCACGACGCCCGCAGCCAGGCGCAGCCCGAACGCGCCTCGGGAGAGGGTCGCTGAGCCCGCGATGAGCACCGAGATCATCAACGAGTCCGAGCAGGAGATCGACGTCGAGCACGTCGCCAAGCTGGCTCGTCACCTGCTCGAGGAGCTGCGGGTGCACCCGCAGGCCGATCTGCGGATCAAGTTCGGCGACGAGGCCACCATCACCGAGCTCAACGAGCGCTACTTCGACACCGAGGGCCCGACCGACGTGCTCTCGTTCCCCGGTGACGAGCTCCTCCCCGGCCGACTCGACGAGGAGCCGGAGGAGGGCGACCTGGGCGACATCATCATCGCCCCGACGATCGCCGCCAAGCAGGGCGAGGAGGCCGGCCACGGCACCGTCGCGGAGATCGAGCTGCTGACCACACACGGCATCCTCCACCTGCTCGGCTACGACCACGTGGACCCCGACGAGCACACCGAGATGTTCGCCCTGCAGGCCAAGCTCCTGCAGAGCTGGGGATCCGCAGCCAGAGCACCCGAGTAGGAGTCGGTCTAAACACTCATGGACGATGCGAGGCTGCTGATCGCAGCCGCAGTTCTGGTCCTCATCGCCGGCATCTTCTCGGCCGCCGACGCAGCGCTCAGCGCGTTCTCGCGCGCACGGGCGGGCGAGCTGGTCGCCGAGGGCCGCGCCGGCGCCAAGCGCCTGGTGGCGGTGGTCGACGACCCCGCCCGCTACGTCAACACGGTGCTGCTGCTGCGGATGCTGTGCGAGATCGGCGCGACCGTGCTGGCCGCGCTGTGGGCCTACGACACCTACCAGGGGCGCTGGTGGCCGACCGTGCTCACCACCACCGCCACGATGACGGTGGTCTCCTTCGTGGTCATCGGCGTCGGTCCGCGCACGCTGGGCCGCCAGCACCACGAGGGCATCGCCCTCGCGGTCGCCGGCCCGATCGGCATGATCACCACGGTGCTGGGCCCGATCCCGACCCTGCTGATCATGCTCGGCAACGCGCTCACCCCGGGCAAGGGTTTCCGCAAGGGCCCGTTCTCCACGGAGACCGAGCTGCGTGAGCTGGTCGACATCGCCGAGGCCTCCGACCTGATCGAGGCCGACGAGCGCCGGATGATCCACTCCGTCTTCGAGCTCGGCGACACCAGCGCCCGCGAGGTGATGGTGCCCCGTGGCGACATCGTCTTCCTCGACCGACGCAAGACCCTGCGTCAGGCGCTCTCGCTCTTCCTGCGCTCCGGCTTCTCCCGGATGCCGGTCATCGACGACAGCCTCGACGACATCATCGGCATGGTCTACCTCAAGGACGTCGTCGCCCGTGACTTCGAGGCGCCCGAGGTCGAGACCACCCAGCGCGTCGAGTCGCTGATGCGCAAGCCCACCTGGGTGCCCGACTCCAAGCCCGTCGACGAGCTGCTCGCCGAGATGCAGCAGCACCGTCAGCACATCGCCGTCGTCGTCGACGAGTATGGCGGCACCGCCGGGCTGGTCACCATCGAGGACATCTTGGAGGAGATCGTCGGCGAGATCACCGACGAATACGATGTCGAGGATCGCGAACCCCTCCATCTCGGCGACGGCTCCTGGCGGGTGCCCGCGCGCTTCCTGGTCAGCGACCTCGAGGAGCTGATCGGGTTCCCCGTCGAGGAGGACGACGTCGACTCCGTACGCGGCCTGATGGCCAAGCACCTCGGCCTGGTGCCGATCCCCGGATCCGACGTCGACGCCTACGGCCTCCACTTCGAGGCCGAGGAGTCGGCGGGGCGGCGCAACAAGATCGGCACCGTACGCATCAGTGTCGTGGCTCCGGTCGAGGCCGAGTCGGAGACCGCGAGCCACGACGGCGGCGACGAGCAGCGCGAGAAGCCGGACAGGTCAGACGACAAGGCCGACGACAGGACCCACGACCGGGTCAAGGACAGGATGAAGGAGGCCCATGCCCGAGCAGAGTGAGCTCTCGGCCGAGGACCGCAAGCTGGTGACGCTGGCCCGCGCGACGCGAGCCCGCACCGGAGCGGCCGAAGGCGCAGCCGTACGCGATCTCGACGGCCGCACCTACGCCGCCGCCACCGTGGATCTGGCCGCGCTCCAGATCTCGGCGATCGGCGTCTGCGTGGCGATGGCCGTCGCCTCCGGGTCGAAGGGGCTCGAGGCCGTCGTCGTGCTCGGCGACTCCGATCAGCCGGCCGCCGAGGATCTGGCCGCCGTCAAGGAGTTCGCGGGCGAGGACGTGCTGGTCCTGGTCGGTGACCCGCGGGGCAACCTCCGTTAGACGGCTGCCGGCTCAGCGAGCGGCCCGGTGGCCGCCGGTGTCGGCGACGAGCGGGAGGGTGCCGAGCTCGATCGTGACGTGGATCCCGTCCTCGTCGCGGTAGGCGGTGAGGCCGTTCATGGTGGCCATGTCGACGCCCTTCTCACGCATGTGCACGACGATCTGATCGATCGCCAGCGCGAGCCGGGCCTGCGAGACGGCCTTGTTGCGCCACTTGACCTGGTTCTCGGTGAAGTAGGGCGATGCCTTCTCCGCAAGTGTGGACACAGCGTCGCGATGGGCAGCACTGGACATGAAGACCCTCCAGGGTGCACGAGGTGGGGGAGCCCGACACAGAGGCGTCGGAGCTTGCGACTGTAAGCGAACTACCCGAAAAATCGAAACCGGATGTCCAGCGGGCGAGTAAAGTCGATCGGGTGACGAGTGAGACTGGCTGGGAAGTGCACGACGAGGCCGTCAAACGACTGACGGCCTCCTACGCCGAGATCCCCGACGGGGCCCCGGTCAGACTCGCCAAACGCACCACCAACCTCTTCAGGGCCCGCGCCGAGACCAGCGCACCCGGTCTCGACGTCTCCGGCCTCGGCGGCGTGATCGAGGTCGATCCGCAGGCGGGCACCGCCGACGTACAGGGCATGTGCACCTACGAGGACCTGGTCGACGTCACCTTGGCCTACGGGATGATCCCCTACGTCGTGCCCCAGTTGCGCACCATCACGCTCGGTGGTGCGGTGACCGGGATGGGCATCGAGGCGACCAGCTTCCGCAACGGCATGCCCCACGAGTCGGTGCTGGAGATGGACATCCTCACCGGCACGGGTCAGGTCGTCACCGCATCGCCCGACAACGAGCACCGCGAGCTCTTCGAGACCTTCCCCAACTCATACGGGTCCCTCGGCTACGCCACCCGGCTCAAGATCAAGCTGGAGAAGGTGCCCGGCCACGTCGCGCTGCGCCACATCCGTTTCGACGACCCCGATCTGCTCGCGAAGACGATCGCGCAGATCACCGAGTCGGGCACGTACGACGAGGTCGCCGTCGACGCGCTCGACGGCGTCGCCTTCGAGCCGGGGGAGTACTACCTGACCCTGGCCACCTGGACCGAGCGCCCCTACGGCAACCCGTCCGACTACGGCGGTCAGCAGATCTACTACCGCTCGATCCAGGAGCGCGAGACCGACCTGCTGACGACCTACGACTACCTGTGGCGCTGGGACACCGACTGGTTCTGGTGCTCGGGCGCCTTCGGCGCGCAGAACAAGTACGTCCGCCGCCTCTGGCCGCGCCGGCTGCGCCGCTCCGACGTCTACATGAAGCTGATCGGCCTCGACCGCAGGTTCAGCATCGCCGACAGGCTCGACGCCCGCGCCGGCCGGCCGCTGCGGGAGCGGGTCATCCAGGACATCGAGGTGCCGGTGGAGAATCTCCCGGCCTTCCTGGAGTGGTTCGACGCCGAGATCGGGATGCGGCCGGTGTGGCTGTGCCCGCTGGTCTCCCGGGGCACGAAGGCCGGGGAGAAGTGGCCGACCTACCCGCTCGAGGCCCACCGCCCCTACGTCAACGTCGGCTTCTGGGGCACCGTGCACGTCGGCCCTGATGCGGTCGACGCCCCCAAGAACCGCGCGATCGAGGCGCGGGTCCACGAGCTCGGCGGGCATAAATCGCTCTACTCCGAGGCGTTCTACGACAAGGATGTCTTCAACGCTCTCTACGACGGGGACAACCTCGCTGCCGTGAAGGCGAGGTATGACCCCGGCGACCGATTGACCGATCTGTACAGCAAGGCGGTGAAGAGGCTGTGAGTCAAGGCAGTCACGTTCCAGACAGCCACATTCCAGGCAGTCACGTTCCGGGCAAGAACATCGCAGGCACCATCAACGGGCTCTTCGACGGCGGGTTGCCGATCAAGCTGACCGCCTACGACGGCAGCGTCTCGGGTGACCCGGACTCGCCGTACGGGATGGACATCCTCAACCCGCGCGGCCTGGCGTTCCTGCTGACCGCGCCGGGTGACCTCGGCCTGGCTCGTGCCTACGTCAACGGCGACATGGACCTGACCGGCATCCATCCGGGCGACCCCTACCCGCTCCTCTCGCTGGTGCTGGAGAAGACCGACTTCGCTCGGCCCAGCCCCCGCGAGCTGGTCGAGCTGGTGCGCGCGATGGGTGTGAAGAGCTTCGTGCCGCCGAAGCCGCCGCCGCAGGAGCACCTGCCGGCCTGGCGGCACCGGGCCGAGACCGTACGCCATCTCTCCGGTCGCGCGCTCGGCGCGCTGCCGTGGACGCGCCACTCGCACGAGCGCGACGCCGACGCGATCCACCACCACTACGACGTCTCCAACACCTTCTACGAGTACGTCCTCGGGCCGTCGATGACCTACACCTGCGCCCTCTACCCGGCCGACGACGCCACGCTCGAGGAGGCGCAGTTCGCCAAGTACGACCTGGTCTGCCGCAAGCTCGGGCTCGAGCCCGGGATGCGGCTGCTCGACATCGGCTGCGGCTGGGGCGGCATGGTCCGTCACGCCGCCAAGCACTACGGGGTGAAGGCGCTCGGCGTGACCCTCTCGCGCGAGCAGGCCAACTGGGCGCAGAGGGCGATCAAGGCCGACGGCCTCGACGACGTCGCCGAGGTGCGTTACTCCGACTACCGCGACGTGGCCGAGGGTGACTTCGACGCGGTCAGCTCGATCGGGCTGACCGAGCACATCGGCGTGGCCAACTACCCGGCCTACTTCGGGTTCATCAAGGGCAAGCTCCGTGACGGCGGCCGCCTGCTCAACCACTGCATCACCCGCCCGGAGAACGTCTCCCGGGCGAGCGCAGGGGCGTTCATCGACCGCTACGTCTTCCCCGACGGCGAGCTGATCGGCTCGGGCACCATCGTGTCCGCGATCGAGAACACCGGCCTCGAGGTGCAGCACCACGAGAACATCCGGGTGCACTACGCCAAGACGCTCACCGGGTGGAACGACAACCTGGTCGAGCACTGGGACGCGTGCGTCGACGAGGTCGGTCTCGGCACCGCCAAGGTCTGGGGTGTCTACATGGCCGGCTCTCGGATCGGTTTCGAGCGCAACAACATCCAGCTCCACCACGTGCTCGCCACCAAGACGGTGGACGGCCTCTCCGGCTACCCCCTGCGGCACACCTTCTGACGGGTCGGCATCTCAGGCGGCCTCCGGGCCGCCTCCGATGCCGATCTCGTTGCCGTCTGGATCGCGGAAGAGGGTCTTGCGCACCCCGTTCGCATACGTCTCCTCCGAGGCCGGCCGCAGCCCGCGATCCGCGATCGTGGCAAGACGGGCGTCGAGATCGTCGACGAAGAGGGTGAGGAACCCGTGTCCGGCGATCTCCGGCTTCTGCTCGACATAGACGTAACGGTGCTCGGCGGCCTCGAAGACGGCCTCGACGTCGTTCGGGTAGAACGCGACCTCGCCGAGCAGCTTCTCGTACCAGGTCACGGCGGCGGCGATGCTCGTCACCGGGATGCCCGCGAAGAGGTCGACCATGTCAGAACCTCCACCGGGTCGCGGCGTACGGCTCGACGCACTGGACCGCGTGCGCCGAGGTTGCCTCGAGCCGGTGGACGTGCCACGGCGCGGGGCCGGCGCTCTGGGCGCTGAACGGCGCGGTCAGGGCGTCACCCGACTCGTCGACCTCGGCCGGCCAGCCCTCGTCGTCGTGGTAGCGCCTGGCGACCCGTGCGAGCTCGTCGCCGAGCACCCGCGTCGCCCGCCCCTCGACCACGAGGTCGAACTCGCGCACCGAGAGCGAGACCGCGCAACGCGGGTCGCGGTCGAGGTTGCGACCGCGCCGCGTCGTCGGCCCGGTGACGAGGTAGAACGAGCCCTCGAACCACACCGCGCCCACCGCGTTCACGTGCGGCCCGCCGTCGGCGTTGATCGTGCTCACCCAGGTCGTGTAGCGCCCCGGCTCCCCCTCCTGCGAGCCCGGCCCCTGGTTGAACCCCGCCTCCAGCCGCTCGCTCACCTCCTCCCAGGACATCGTCGGCGCGCCGTACATCTCAGCAAGGTTGTAGGTCTTCATGGCTGTCTCCTTCGCCTGAACAGGACTATCCACCTGCTCCACGAACGAGTCACGACCAATTCGACAATCACGGCGGGCGCCGACGCGGTGATGCGGGTGGCGGAGCCGGGCGCGGATAAACTGCGCGACGATGAGTGTCAAGGCCCAGCAGTACGCCGCGGAGGTGCTGCGGCGCGAGCAGATCACGCCCCACCTCGTCCGTCTCGTGCTCGGCGGTGCGGGGCTGGCCGGGTTCACCTCGACCGGGATCCCCGACGAGTGGGTCGGGCTGATCGTGCCGGGGCAGTTCCAGTCGCGCTACTACACGGTGCGCTCCTGGGAGGGTGGCGAGCTGACCCTCGACATCGTCGTGCACGACGTCGGTCTGGTCACCGAGTGGGCGATGCGCACCGACCCGGTCGGGCAGACGGTCACCATCACCGAGCCCAAGGGCTCCTACGCCGCCCCCGACGCCGCGCAGTGGCTGCTGCTGGTCGGCGACCTGACCGCGATGCCCGCGATGGCGCGGATCGCCGAGACGACCACGCTGCCCACGCGGATCTGGGCCGAGGTGCCCGAGGACGTGCCCGGCTATCTTCCCGACAGCGTCGACGTCGTCTGGTCGACGTCGCCCACGGCGACCTCCTCCGACCTGGCCGCGGCCGTGGAGAAGATCGACTGGCCCGGTGGTGACGGCTACTTCTGGATGGCGGGGGAGTCGAGCCAGATGCGGGCGATCCGCAAGCATCTGATGCGCGAGCGCAAGCTCGGTTCCCACGCCTACGACGTGATGGGCTACTGGCGCGGAGGCGGCCAGAAACGGCAGCCGCGGGCGGTCGACCCCGGACCGATCTGGCGTGAGGGCAAGGCCCAGGGGCTCACCGATGAGCAGATCTGGCAGCGATACGACGAGCAACAGGAGCGACAGTGACCGATCCGGAGACCCAGGCTGCATTCCGGAGCGGCTTCGTGTCGTTCGTGGGACGCCCCAACGCGGGCAAGTCCACGCTGACCAACGCGCTGGTCGGCACCAAGGTGGCGATCACCTCCGACAAGCCGCAGACCACGCGCACCGTGGTCCGAGGCATCGTGCACCGCCCCGACGGCCAGCTGATCCTCGTCGACACCCCGGGCATCCACCGGCCGCGCACGCTCCTGGGCGAGCGGCTCAACGAGCTGGTCGAGTCCACCTGGACCGAGGTCGACGTGGTCGCGATCTGCTTCCCGGCCAACGAGAAGATCGGCCCCGGCGACCGTCGCATCGCCGAGAACGCCAACAAGCTCAAGAAGGGCATCAAACGCGTCGCGGTGGCGACCAAGACCGACCTCGCCACCCCCGAGCAGATCGGGCAGCACCTGCTCTCGATCCAGCAGCTCGGCGAGGAGCTCGGCATCGAGTGGGCGGAGATCGTGCCGGTCTCCAGCGTCGGTGACGACCAGGTCGACCTCCTCGGCGACCTGCTGATCAAGCTCCTCCCGGAGGGCCCGGCTCTCTATCCCGACGGCGAGCTCACCGACTCTCCCGAGGAGATCATCGTCGCCGAGCTGATCCGCGAGGCGGCCCTGGAGGGCGTACGCGACGAGCTGCCGCACTCCATCGCGGTCGTCGTCGAGGAGATGCGCCTGCGGGAGGACCGCCCGGAGGGCAAGCCGCTGATGGACGTGCACGCCTTCCTCTACGTCGAGCGCGACTCCCAGAAGGGCATCGTGATCGGCCACCGGGGAGCCCGGCTCAAGGACGTCGGGCAGCGGGCACGGCTGCAGATCAAGGAGCTGCTCGGCATGCCGGTCTATCTCGACCTGCACGTCAAGATCGCCAAGGACTGGCAGCGCGACCCGCGCCAGCTGCGCCGGCTGGGCTTCTGAGCCGGATCAGTCTGTGAGGGATCGGCCCCTGAGGGATCAGGCCGGCGCCCAGCAGATGCCGTAGCTCTGCCCGCCCTGCCACTGCTCGGCGCTGGGGAACTCCCACGACCACTCGTACTTGAGCGGGTCGTCGGCGACCTCGGCGGCGGCGGCCTTGCAGTCCTCGGCGCCGGCGCGGTTGACCCTCGACTCGCCGGGGTACTTGCCCGAGCCGAGATCGATGACCGACAGGGCCCGCCAGGAGTGCTTCAGCGAGCACGGCACCCGCTTGAACGAGTCGGACTTCGGCGACGCGGTGCCGCACATCCGGAACGGCTCGGCGGTGTCGGAGTCGCCCAGCACGCCGCGCATGTTGCCCTTGAGCGTCATCAGCGCCTTGGGCCCGGCGATGCCGATGATGTCGCAGCGGAACCAGTTGGCGCCGGCCTCCGACTCCTTGATCGTCGGCGTGAACCAGACCGGTCGCAGCATCGAGAGCCGCAGGTCGTCGGCGTTGCCGCCGAGATACTTCGTGACCTTCTTCGGGCACGAGGCCGCCACCTGGGCCGCGACCTGCTCGGAGTCGACCGCGACGAGGTGGCCGTCGACGACGTTCTTCAGCCGGCCGACGGCGTACGTCTGGGTGGTGTGCTTGCCCTTGCAGCTCACCGCGGTGCCACCGGCCGTGGGGGCCAGGGCTTCGTCGTAGCTGACGTTGTAGCAGGCGCCGTCCTTGGGGGAGGGTGCGGCGGACGCCGATGCCGACGGCGGTGCCGAGGAGGGTGACGGCGCGGCGTCGGGCTCACCGCCTCCGCAGCCGGCGAGGGCCAGGGCCCCCACGATGACAAGGGCCAGAGATCCCCCGAGCGGCATCGATCGCTTCGGGCCCCGCTTCAGCGTGTCTCGCATGCTCACTCCTTGGTCGCCGCCCAGCAGATCGCCCAGCGGTTGCCGGCTTTCCACTCTTTCTCTCCAAACCATGTGTACCCGTATTCGAAGCTTTCCGGGTAGCCCAGCCAGGCGTTAACCGAGCCTCGGCAGTATTGCGCCGCCTTCTTCTTGGAGTCCTCCACGCCCAGGAACTTGTCCTTGGCCTCGCCCAGCTTGATGGTCGTCACCGCGCGCATCTTGTGGGAGTCCGAGCACGGCACCTTCGGTGAGGTCACGGTCTTGCCGGTCGCGCACACCATCCAGCGGTCCTCGATGTCCTCGACCTTCTTGACCTTGAGGAGGTTGCGGGTGGTGGTCGGCAGGTCGACGTACTCCGCCCCCTGCTGGCCACCGCCGACCACGTCGCAGCGGATCCAGCGCGCGCCCTCGTCCCAGGCCTTCTCCGACGGGCCGAAGTAGACGTGGGAGAGCATCGAGCGCATCAGCAGGCTCTGGTCGGAGCCGACGTAGTCCTCCAGCAGCTTGCGGCACTGGCTGAAGGCCCACTCGTTGACCTTCTCGTCGCCGTAGCCGGCGTCCTTGAACTCGTCGGGCAGCGGTCCGGCGCCGAAGGTCTCGGCGTTGTGCGGCTCGTCGCACGGGACGTACTTGTCGAAGTTGTAGGCCTCGGAGACGTCGTCGTGGCTGAGGTTGCGGCACTTGCCCACCTCGGGCAGCGCGGTCGAGTCGACCTGCTTCGGGTCTTCGCCCTCTGCGGCAGCCCGATCGCCGCCGCACCCGCTCAGCGCGAGAGCGGCGAGCACCACGATCAGAAGAGCAACGGACGTCGTACGTCGCGGGGTATGGCCGATCACGGGGGTCGACTCTACTTGCGGGGGTATGCGCGAGCCGAAATCCAGTGGGACCCGTCCGCGAGAGGAGCGGGTGAGACTCGGTGCAGATTCGGGTGAGCCCGACACGGTGGAGTCGGTGGTGGCGGATGATCCGCCCCGGTCGAACCGCTCGGCCGGACGTGAGATGAGGAGACACCATGAACACCGTGATCACGAGGGCGGCCATGACCGGTTTCGCCTCTGTCGCCATCGCCGGTGGCGCCCTGCTGGCATCCGCCCCGGCAGCCCAGGCGGAGGCGGCGAAGGACGTCACCGCCCAGGCGCACGGCTGCCCCTCGGGCGCGGTCTGCGTCTACCCCGGCACCGGGTGGAACGGCGACATGCCGGAGCACGTCTACTACTCCTACGGTGCCCACAACCTCTCCAACGAGCACGGCGACCACCGGGTCTACAACAACCAGACCGGCGGCGCGACCGCGCGCACCTGCACGGGTTACGACGGCACCGGCGACTGCGAGGGGTTCCTGGGATCCGGCTACTACGTGGACAAGAACCTGACGGCCTACAACTCGATCGTCCTGGTCAGGCCGTGATCACTGCGGCAAGCGTCGCGCCCAGCTCATAGGCGGCCTCGACGTGCGCATCCTCGACGTCCCCCAGGACGTCGAGGATGTCGTAGGCCTGGGTCCAGTCGAGCGCGCCGACGATCGACTGCACCGAGCGGATGGCGCCGGTGGTGTCGTAGCGGCCGTGGACGTAGAGGCCGTAGGGGCGTTTGGCGGTCTCTCCCGCTGACTCACCCGCGCCCCCGGAAGGGTCGAGCGCACCACCGACGGCGAGGAACGTCGAGTCGAAGAAGTGCTTGAGCGCACCCGACATGTAGCCGAAGTTGGCGCTGGTGCCGAGCACGTAGCCGTCGGCGGCGAGGACGTCGTCGGCGGTGGCCTCCAGCGCGGGGCGTACGACGACGTCGACGCCGTGGATCTCGGGATCGTTGGCACCCGAGACGACCGCGTCCGTCAGACGTTGCAGGGAGCGGGTGGGGGAGTGGTGGACGATCAGCAGGCTGGCCATGCTCACAGCCAACCATTGTTGTCGGCTGTGAGCACCCGTCCAGGCGTACGGCCGAGACTCGGGAGGCGCCTCTGCTCGGGCGTCTCTCGATCCGAGAAGCCGGGTGGCCGCGGGGGAGTGCGTGTAACCGTTCTGTTATGGTGACGGAGTCATGTTGCGCAGCCTCCTTCTTAGCTGCCGCAGCGGGGTCTGAGAAGCCGGACTCCCTCGCTGCGGAGGTTCGACGTGCGCCGGCACTCTCTCCCATCTGACGAGGATTCCGCATGACCAACCTGAGCAACTCCAGCAATCAGCAGAAGCCGTCGGGGATGCCCTTCGAGCGCTACACCGCGTTCGTGCCCGTCGACGTGCCCGACCGCACCTGGCCGGCGCAGAAGATCACGAAGGCTCCGCGCTGGCTCTCGACCGACCTGCGTGACGGCAACCAGGCCCTGATCGACCCGATGACACCGGCCCGCAAGCTGCGGATGTTCGAGCTGCTCGTCGACATGGGCTACAAGGAGATCGAGGTCGGCTTCCCGAGCGCGAGCCAGACCGACTTCGACTTCGTGCGCAAGCTCGTCGAAGAGGATCGGATCCCCGACGACGTACAGATCTCGGTGCTGACCCAGGCACGCGAAGACCTCATCGCACGCACCGCGGAGTCGCTGGCCGGCGCCCCGCGCGCCTCGATCCACCTCTACAACGCCACCGCCGAGCTGTTCCGCCGGGTGGTCTTCCACGTCTCGCCTGCCGAGTGCATCGGCATCGCGGTGCGCGGCACCGAGATGGTGATGAAGTACGCCGAGGAGCACATGCCGGAGCTGATCGGCACCGAGAAGTTCGGCTACCAGTACAGCCCGGAGATCTTCACCCAGACCGACACCGACTACGCGCTGGAGATCTGCGAGCGGGTCTCCGACGTATGGCAGCCGGAGGCCGGTCGCGAGATCATCCTCAACCTGCCCGCCACGGTCGAGATGTCCACCCCCAACACCTACGCCGACCAGATCGAATACTTCGGTCGCGGCCTGACCCGTCGTGAGCACTCCGCCATCAGCCTGCACCCGCACAACGACCGCGGCACCGCGGTCGCGGCCACCGAGCTCGCCCTGATGGCCGGCGCCGACCGCGTCGAGGGCTGCCTGTTCGGACACGGTGAGCGCACCGGCAACGTCGACCTGGTCACCCTGGGCATGAACCTCTTCTCCCAGGGCATCGACCCGCAGATCGACTTCACCGTGGGCGGCGGCATCGACGAGATCCGCCGCACCGTCGAGTACGTCACCAACATCTCGGTGCACCCGCGCCACCCCTACGCCGGCGACCTCGTCTACACCGCCTTCTCCGGCTCCCACCAGGACGCCATCAAGAAGGGCCTCGAGGACCTCGACCGTCTGGCTGCCGAGCAGGGCAAGGACGTCGGCGAGATCCCGTGGGAGGCGCCTTACCTGCCCATCGACCCCAAGGACGTCGGCCGCACCTACGAGGCCGTCATCCGGGTCAACAGCCAGTCGGGCAAGGGCGGCGTGTCCTACCTGCTCAAGACCGAGCACTCGCTCGACCTGCCGCGCCGCGCGCAGATCGAGTTCAGCCGGGCGATCCAGCAGCACACCGACACCGAGGGCGGCGAGATCAGCGCCGACAACATCTGGTCGGCCTTCTCCGCGGAATACCTCGAGCGCGAGGAGCCCTACGCCCTGGAGAGCTGGTCGTCGGTCACCGACGCCGAGGGCGGCGACGAGCAGAGCGTCGACCTGCGGGTCCGTGGCGAGGTGCGCACCTACAAGGGTGTCGGCAACGGCCCGGTGGCAGCGTTCGTCGACGCGCTCAAGGACGCCGGCGCCGAGATCCGGGTGCTCGACTACGCCGAGCACGCGCTCTCTGCCGGCGGTGACGCCGCCGCGGCCGCCTACGTCGAGTGCGAGATCGCCGGCGAGATCGTGTGGGGCATCGGCATCCACGAGAACATCGTCACCGCATCGCTGCGGGCCGTGGTCTGCGCCGCCAACCGCGCGCAGGCGGTCACGATCCCGAGCGTCTGAGAAGCATCTCGTCGGGGCCCGTTCGCGGGCCCCGACGGGCTATTTTCCGAACAGCTCGGCGTCCTTCTTGACCTCGTTGTAGGCGCTGGACCCGATGTTCTCCCGCAGCTCCTTGGCCGACTCGCGGATGGCGTCGGAGATGATCTCGTGCACGCGCGGGTCGGCCAGGCCCTCGTCGGCCAGGCGCAGCACCGTGTCGGCGACGAGCCGGACGATGTCGTCGTGGAACGGCAGATACTTCAGCTTGCCCACCGCCTGGTCCTGGCGGATGAGATCGATGATGAGCGCGTCGATCTCGGAGCGGTTCTCCTCGATCGCCGAGGAGATGTGGCGGGTGTAGTTGCCGGTCTGCACCACGGCGATGACCTCGTCGAGCACGGCGACCGTGATCGGCTTGCGGATCGCGTTGACGATGGCGCCGGAGAACCTCCCCACCACGTACGCCGAGATGCGGTCGCCGAACGCGCGGTCTGCCGCGCGGGCCAGCCTCATCAGGATCAGCACGATCCGGAGCAGCCGCAGGCCGCGGAAGGCCGGGCTGGCGGCGACCCCGAGCGGGATCATGCCGAGCAGCTCGTACCAGTAGATCATCGGGAACTTCCAGCCGAGCCCCGAGCGGATCCAGCGGGCCACGAACTCGACCGCGAAGATGCCGCAGACGACGTAGTCGGCGACGGCCACGCGGTCGTACCAGACCTGGGAGACGTCCCAGAACGAGACCCACACCACCGCTGCGACCGAGACGATCGCGAGCACCAGCATCAGCCAGTCGACGATCGTGACCGGCGGCGTCGGCGCGGCGCCGGGGTTGCGGTCGTCGTGGCGCCGGTCGGCGCCTCGGTCGGTGGCTGCTGTGCTCATGAGCGGCACGATATGAGACGCATCGTGCGGAGCCCGTCAGCCACACGCGTCGTTGCCGTGATGTGGCTCAGCAACCGTCGGCGTACACATAGCAGCGCAGCCGTGGTTCGGCCGGCACCTGCGGTGCTCCGGCGATGTTGAGCACCGGGACCGGCACGGTCGCGACCTTGGGCGCGGCCTGCAGCAGGAGCAGCCGTGCGGTGTCGGGGTCGGTCGCGTCGAAGTAGGGCATCACAGGTTGCGTGCAGGTCGACCGGTCGACCCGAGCCGGCTCGGCGGGGCCACGGTGGTCGAGAGCGTCGGTGATCAGGGCGTACGCCACCGGGTCGGTGACGCCGACCAGGACGTGCTCGCTGGCCGCGGTGGGGCATACGTCCTGGATCGCGACGTTGGTGATGTCACCTTCGCCGGTGCGCAACGACGAGGACGATGCGGCTGCGGAGTGGTTGGGGGTGACCACTTCGTCGAGACGGGTGTAGACGACCGTGTAGGAGATCCCGGCAATGGTCTCGCTGCGGCTGTTCAGGGCGTCCATGAACGCGGCCTCGTCCCGCTGCTGCCAGACCGCGGGCGTGCACGTGGTGACCCCTTCGACGCACTCGGCGAGCGCTGTGGTGCCGTGGTTGGAGGGAGCGACCCCGATCACGTCGTCGATCATCGCGCGCGTGTCCGGCCAGAAGCGGAGCACCCACCGGATGCTCATCCCGCCCTGGCTGTGGCCGAGCACCGAGATGTCGCGGCCCGCCCGTCGATGAAGCGTGCGCACGGCGTAGGTCAGATGCTCGGCGGCGATCTGGATGTCGCCGAGGGTGTTGTGGGGCATGGTCACCCAGCACCAGGCGCGGCCCTGGGCGTTGAAGGCCTTGACGTAGGTGGCTCCGAAGTTCTCCTCCGGGGTCACGCTGGTGGCCGGGTTGAGCAGCACGGGCGTCGGACCCGTCGTCGGATCACCGTGGCAGGTCAGTGCGTCGCGAAGCTTCTCGCGTGGCACCGTCAGGGAAGGACCGGGACGGTCGAGCGGGGCGTAGACCTCATCGGTCGCCGCGCGGGCCGGTGAGGCCGGGGCGAGCGCGAGGAGGGCAAGGGCCAGTGCCGCGGCCAGGACGAGGACCAGCGGACGCCGGACGGTCGGATGCATATTCCGATAACGCCGAGGCGTGAGGCAGGTTATGTGGGCGGCTGAGGGCACAATGTCCCTGTGCCCCTCTACCGCGACGAGGCGATCGTGCTTCGCACCCACAAGCTGGGAGAAGCCGACCGCATCATCACCATGCTCACCCGCGAGCACGGACGGGTGCGTGCCGTGGCGAAGGGCGTGCGGCGTACGAGCTCTCGGTGGGGGTCGCGGCTGGAGCCGTTCACCCACGTCGATCTCCAGTTCGCCGAGGGTCGCACGCTCGACACGATCACCCAGGCCGAGACGCTCACCCTGTTCCACAGCGGCATCGGTCTCGACTACGACCGCTACACCGCAGGCACGGCGATGCTCGAGACCGCCGACCGGCTGGTGCACGAGGAGCGCGAGCCCTCGCCGCAGCAGTATCTGCTGCTCGTCGGCGGGCTGCGGGTGCTCGCCCAGGGCGACCGGCTGCCGCGCCACGTGCTCGACTCCTATCTGCTGCGCTCGCTGGCCGTGGCCGGCTATGCGCCCAGCTTCGAGGCGTGCGCGCGATGTGGGCTGGAGGGCCCGCACCGATGGTTCAACGTGTCGATGGGTGGTGCGCTGTGCACGACCTGCCGGGTGCCGGGTTCGGCGACGCCGTCGCAGGAGACGCTCGCCCACCTCGGCGCGCTGCTCGCGGGCGACTGGGATAGCGTCGCTCGCGCCGAGGAGCGCACCAGCAGACAGGCGAGCGGGCTCGTCGCCGCCTATCTCTCCTGGCACCTGGACCGCAGTCTGCGGTCGCTCGAATACGTCGAGAGCTGAGGAGACGATGGCCCACTCCCACGGCCACTCGCACGGCCACTCGCACGGCCACGGTCATGCGCACGGTGGAGACGACGTCGAGGTGGAGGTCGACGCGCTGCCCCGGATGGTCCTGACCGTCTCGCTGGTGCTCGTCGCCGTGATCACGCTGGCCGGGGTGGCCGCCTGGTGGCCCGACCGAGCCGCGGTCGACCAGCTGCAGGGCTCGCAGGAGTTCATCGCCAAGGGGGTCGTCTTCGAGACCGCCGAGGTGACCTCCGTCTCCGCGCCCTGCGCCGCCGAGGGCAAGCCCAAGGGCTGCGACACCGCCACCGCCAAGCTCGCCAGCGGACCCGACACCGGCACCGAGGTCTCGGTCGAGGTCTCGACCCCGATGGCCCGCTCCGGCCTGGAGGCCGGCGACAAGGTGGAGCTCTCGCGCATCGAGAAGCAGGGGGAGGCGACGTACGCCTTCTTCGACGTCGAGCGCGGCCCCCCGCTCGCGCTCCTGGTCGGTCTGTTCGTGATCGCGGTCGTCGCCGTCGCCCGGCTGCGGGGGCTGATGGCGGTGCTCGGGCTGGGCTTCGCCGGGGCCGTGGTGTGGCTGTTCCTGCTGCCCGCGCTGCTCTCGGGCGAGCCCGCGGCATGGGTCGCGCTGGTCTCCTCGGTGCTGATCCTCTACGTCGTGCTCTACACGACCCACGGGCTCTCGGTGCGCACCTCGGTGGCGCTCGCGGGCACGCTCGCCGGTGTCGCGGTGACCGCGTTGATCGGCACCGTCGCCATCGGTGCGAGCCGGCTCAGCGGCCTAGGCTCCGAGAGCGGCCAGACGCTGTCGTCGCTCGACGACGGGCTCGACCTGCAGAGCCTCCTGGTCGCGGCGGTGATCATCGCCGGCCTCGGCGCTCTCAACGACGTCACCATCACCCAGGCGTCGGCGGTGTGGGAGCTGCGCGCCGCCGGGCCGGACTCGTCGCGCTGGGACATCTTCCGCGGAGCGATGCGGATCGGTCGCGACCACGTAGCCTCGACCATCTACACGATCGTGTTCGCCTACGTCGGCTCGGCGCTGACCCTGCTGCTGGTGATCCAGCTCTACGACCGCACCTTCCTCTCCCTGCTCACGACCGAGCAGATGGCCGGCGAGATCGTGGCCACGATGGCCGCCGGCATCGGGGTGGTGCTGGCGATGCCGATCACGACCGTGATCGGCGCGCTGACGCTGCCGGGTCCGGCGCCGCGACCCGAGGAGATGGAGTACGACCGGGCGCGGCGTCCGATGGTGCCTCCGCCGCGGGCCTATCCGGGCCAGCAGCCGCCCGCTGGCTATCGCCCGACTAGGGTTGGGCCTCGTGAACAACCCGGTCCGTATCCCGAGCCCCCACCCGTCCGGGGCTACCCCGCCCCCGGTCCCCAAGGACCTCGTCCCGGAGCACGTGGCGATCATCATGGACGGCAACGGCCGATGGGCCAAGGACCGTGGCCTCCCCCGGACCAAGGGCCACGAGGCCGGTGAGTCCTCGCTCTTCGACGTCGTCGAAGGAGCCATCGAGATCGGCGTGAAGGCCATCTCGGCCTACGCGTTCTCCACCGAGAACTGGTCACGCTCGCCCGACGAGGTGAAGTTCCTGATGGGCTTCAACCGCGACGTCATCCGCCGCCGCCGCGACGAGATGAACGAGCTCGGCGTCCGGGTGCGGTGGGCCGGACGTACGCCACGGCTGTGGAAGTCGGTCATCAACGAGCTCAAGGTCGCCGAGGAGCTCACCCGCGACAACAGCGTGTGCACCCTGACGATGTGCGTCAACTACGGCGGCCGCGCCGAGCTCGCCGACGCGATGCGGGCGATGGGTGAGGACGTACGTTCCGGTCGCCTCAACCCGGCCAAGATCACCGAGAAGACGATCGAGAAGTATCTCTACGTGCCCGAGCTCGCCAACGCCGACCTCATCTGGCGCACCTCCGGCGAGCAGCGCCTGTCCAACTACATGCTCTGGCAGGCCGCCTACTCCGAGTTCGTCTTCACCGACGTGCTCTGGCCCGACGTCGACCGCCGCCACCTCTGGCACGCCATCGAGACGTACGCGAGCAGGGACAGAAGGTACGGCGGCGCCCTCCCCAACCCGGTCTCACCCTAACCCCTCCCCGCCGAGAGGTCACCCCTGCAGGTCGAGAGGTCACTCCTGCGGGTTGAGAGGTCAGTTCTGCAGGTCGAGTGGGCATCTCGATGCCCACTCGACCTGCAGACGTGACGCTTCGACCTGCAGACGTGACGCTTCGACCTGCAGACGTGACGCTTCGACCTGCAGACGTGACGCTTCGACCTGCAGACGTGACGCTTCGGCCTGCAGACGTGACCTCTCGGCTGTCAGCGGCAGTCGGTGCAGGTGCCGAAGATCTCGAGGGTGTGGGAGACGTCGGTGAAACCGTTGTCGTCGGCCATGGCCTTGGTCCAGCGTTCGACGGCGGGGCCTTCGACCTCGACGGTGCGACCGCAGTCGCGGCAGACGAGGTGATGGTGGTGGGTGTCGGAGCAGCGGCGATAGATCGTCTCGCCGTCCTCCGAGCGCATGGCGTCGACGGCGCCCGACTCGGCGAGCGCGGTGAGGGTGCGGTAGACGGTGGCCAGGCCGACGGCACCGTCGAGACGGGAGTGGATCTCCTGGGCCGAGTGGAAGCCGTCGTACGTGCTCAGCGCCTCGGCCACCGCGAGCCGCTGCTTGGTGGGGCGCAGGCTGGCGTCGGAGGCCAGCTGGGCGGTGGTCGCGGGGTCAGTGTTCGTCATAGTGCTCCTCCTCCGCGCCGACGTGTGCCGCGTGGCGGTGGCCGTCGTGGATGTAGTCGACGTGGTCTCCGTGCTCGACCGCGACATGTCCGCACTTCTCACCGTGCTGGTGCGGGTGCTCCTCGTCGACCGGCTGCTCGGGCGGCTCGGTCTCGGGGAAGGGCGCCACGAGGGCGCGCCGCCTGCGCAGCCAGGCTCCGATCGGCCAGACCAGGAAGAAGCCGGCCAGCGCGACCAGCACGATGCTGGGTCCGGGCTGCACGTTGGCGCCCGTACGCGAGAGTGCGGCCGCCAGGACCAGGCCACCGACGGAGGCGAGCAGCCCGGCGCCCATCGCGCCCAGCAGCGTCATCCGGAACGACCGGGTCAGCTGCTGCACGATCGCCACCGGCACGACCATGAGCGCCGAGACGAGCAGCAGCCCCACCGTACGCATCGCGATCACGACGCTCAGCGCGGCGAGCACAGCGACCAGGATCGAGTAGAACCGCACCGGCAGCCCGGCGACCTTCGCGTAGTCGGGGTCCTGGGAGACCGCGAACAGCTGTGGCGAGAGCCCGACGCAGAGGACGATGAGCACGACAGAGAGCGCCATCGTCACGAGCAGGTCGTCGACCGAGATCGTCAGGATCGAGCCGAAGAGGAACTCCTGCAACCGGGAGGCGCCGGTGCCGGCGAGCCCGGTGACGAAGACGCCGCCGGCGAGCCCGCCGTAGAACAGCATCGCCAGCGCGACATCACCTTCGGCGTGACCGCGCTCGCGAACGATCTCGATCACCACGGCTCCGGCGATCGCCACGACCACCGCGGTCCAGGTGGGGGAGGTCTGGGTCCACAGTCCGATCGCGACGCCGGTGACGGCGACGTGGCCGATGCCGTCGCCCATCAGGGCCAGCCGTCGCTGGACGATGTAGGTGCCGACCGCGGGTGCCGCGACCCCGACGAGGAACGCCGCGATCAGGGCGCGTTGCATGAACGGCACCGAGAAGAGCTCGAAGAGTGTCATCAGAGCTCCTTGAGGGGAGTCGGGACGGCGGCGTTGGTCTCAGGCGTCGACGCGTCGTCGCAGTGGACGTGCGCGGCGTCGAACCCCTGCGCATGGACGTCGGCGTCGGAGAGGGGAGCGCCGTCGTAGGCCTTGCGTCCGTCACGCATCACGACGGCGCGGTCGACCAGCGGCGCGAGCGGACCGAGCTCGTGGGCGACCAGCACGATGGTCGCGCCGTCGTGCTTGAGGCGCCGCAGCGCCCCGGCCAGGGCGTGCTGGTTGGGCAGGTCGACCCCGGCGGTGGGCTCGTCGAGCAGCAGCAGCTCCGGGCGGCCGGCGAGCGCTCGCGCGATCAGCACCCTCTGGAGCTGGCCACCGGAGAGCTGGGCGATGCCGCGATGGGCGTACGCATCCATCCCGACCACCTCGAGCGCCGATCGGATCGCGGCCCGGTCTGCGCTGCGCAGCGGGCGCAGCAGCTTGCGGTGGGTGAGCCGGCCGGAGGCGACGACCTCCCAGACCGATGCCGGCACACCGCCGGAGGCAGTCGAGCGCTGCGGCACGTAGCCGATCCGCGACCAGTCGTGGAAGCCCGCGAGGGGGCGGCCGAAGAGCTCCAGGCGCCCGGCCGAGAGCGGGTTGAGGCCGACCAAGGTGCGTACGAGCGTCGACTTTCCGGAGCCGTTGGCGCCCATCAGCGCGACGAACTCGCCGCGGTCGACGCTCAGGTCGACCTCACGCAGGACGGGGCGTCCGGACAGCGCGACGTCCCCGCGCAGCAGCTGCACGGGGACATCGGCGGGGACGGTGCTGCTCCCTGTTGTGGTCACTGACAACCGTTGGCCGCCTTCAGGGCGTCGAGGTTCTGGCGCATGAGGGAAAGGTAGTCCTCTTTCTCGGTGTCCGCGGAGAGGCCCTCGATCGGGTCGAGCACGGCGGTCTTCAGGCCGAGGTCGCCGGCAAGGGTGTCGGCGAGCGCGGCGCTGACCAGGCGCTCGGAGAAGATCGTGGTCACGTCGTGCTCGCGTGCGTGCTCGCCGATGTCGGCGAGCTGGGCCGGGTTGGGCTCGGCGTCGGGGGTCAGGCCGGCGATCGACTCGAACTCCAGGCCGTACTTGCTCAGGTAGGCGAAGGCGTCGTGGGAGACCACGACCTCCTTGATCCGGCACTTCGCGAGCCCGGTCGTGAACTCCTTGTCGACCGCGCCCAGGTCGTCGGTCAGCGCCTTGGCGTTGGCCTCGTAGGTCTTGGCGTTGTCGGGGTCGGCCTTCGCCAGAGCATCGCGTACGTCGCCGGCATACTGCGCCAGCAGCAGCGGGTCGTGCCAGAAGTGGGGGTCAAGATCGCCGTGGTCGTGCCCCTCCTCGGCGTGGGCCGCTTCGTCCTCGTCGCCGTGGTCGTCACCGTGGTCGTGCTCTTCGCCGTGGCGGAGCTCGACGGACTTCTCGACGTCGACGACCTCGCCGGGCACGTCCTGCTCGATCGCGTCGTCGACGGCCGGCTGGAAGCCGTGCTCGGTGAGGATCACGTCGGCGCTCTGCAGCGCGGCGGTCTGGTTGATGCTGAGCTCGAGGTCGTGGGGCTCGACGCCCGGCTTGGTGAGGCCGGTGACGTCGGTCAGGTCGCCTCCGACCCGCTCAGCGACGTACTGCAGCGGGTAGAAAGCGGCGGCGACCTGGACTTTTCCGGACTCTGAGCCGGCCGAGCCGGAGTCGTCGGTGAACGCGGCGCAGCCGGAGCTGAGCAGAAGTGCGCCGGCCGCGAGGAGGCCGACGGGACGGACTGTGGGGGTCATGAGAACCATTCTCAGACCTGTTGAGAATGGTTGTCAATTCCTTTCGGGATGGCGCTCAGGAGGGGGACACCGGTGACGCGGGGGAGGTCGTCGCGGTTGCACCGCTCGGCCAGCCCGGGGTCGCTCGGCCACGACCCGATGATCAGCCCGTCGGGCTCGTAGCCACGTGCGCGCAGCGCGGCCACGGTCAGCTCGGTGTGGTTGAGGGTGCCCAGGCCGGCCGAGGTGACGATGACGAACGACGTGGGCGTACGGGCGGCCCGCAGTGCGTCGGCGAGATCGAGGAGGGTGCCGCCGTGGGTGTCGAGGCGCACCAGCAGGCCGCCAGACCCTTCGACGAGCACGAGATCGTTGTCGCTGGCCAGGGCCGAGACCCTCGGAGCGTACGCAGCGACCCGGGGGATCTCCACGCCGGCCCGTCTCGCGGCGGTGTCGGGGGCGAGCGGCTCCTCGAGGGTGGTCAGCTCGTGCACCTCGATCCCGGTGCGCCGGTGGATCTCGGCGGCGTCGCTGTCACCGTCGGCGGTGCCGGTCTGCACCGGCTTCACGACCGCCACGCTCTCGCCGGCGTCGCGCGCCCGGGCTGCCAGCGTCGCCGTCGCGACCGTCTTGCCGAGCCCTGTGCTGGTGCCGGTGACGATCAGCACGCGGCCGGTCATGCCGTGCCTCGCATGCTCACCGAGGTACCTCGGTGAGCATTCAGCGGCGCTCTCACCGGACCTCGCCCACGATCGTGTCGATGGCCTTGCACGCCCGCTCCCACGCCTCCTCGGTGACACCCGCCCCGGCCGTGACCCGCAGCCGGGAGACCCCGTCGGGCACGGACGGTGGGCGGAAGCAGCCGACGCGTACGCCTTCGGCGAGCAGATCTGCCTGAGCGGCGACGGCAGCCTCGGGCGACGGCATCGGCACCGACAGCACCGCGCCGGCGGGGGCCGCGACCCCGAGGGCCCGGGCCAGCGCGGTGACGCGGGCGCGGATGGTGTCGGCCAGGTCCGGGCCGGAGCGTGCGACCCGCGCGGCAGCCAAGGCAGCGGCGGTCGAGGCGGGCGCCAGCCCGGTGTCGAAGATGAACGGCCGGGCGGTGTTGACCAGATGGTCGAGCACCGCTCCCGGCCCGAGCACGGCACCACCCTGACTGCCCAGGCTCTTGGAGAGGGTCGCGGTGACCAGCACGTCGGGCCTCCCGGCGAGACCGCGCCGATGCACGAGCCCGGGCCCGTGCACGCCGACACCATGAGCCTCGTCGACCACGAGCAGCGCGCCGTGCTCGGCGCACGCCGCCGCCAGCTCGGTCAGCGGTGCCTCGTCGCCGAGCACCGAGTAGATCGACTCGGCCAGCACCAGGGTGCGTACGCCGGGGCGAGCGGCCAGCGCGGCCCGCACCGCGGCCACGTCGTTGTGCGGCACCACGGTGAGCTGCGCGCGGGAGAGCCGCACCGCGTCGATCAACGAGGCGTGGATGTGCGCGTCGGAGACGACATGGGCCGAGCGGTCGGCCAGCGCGCCGACGACCGAGAGGTTGGCGTGATAGCCGGTCGAGAACGTCAGCGCCGTCGGCTGCCCCAGCCAGTCGGCGAGCTCGTGCTCGAGCTCCTGATGAAGCCTCAGTGTGCCCGTGACCAGGCGTGATGCACCCGCCCCGCCGCCCCAGAGCAGCGCCGCGTCGGCCGCGGCGCGACGCACATCAGGGTGGCGCGAGAGCCCCAGGTAGTCGTTCCCGGCCAGATCGATGGTGTCGTCGCCGGGCCCACGCGGCCGCAGCCGCCTGGTCAGGCCGGCCGCCTCCCGAGCTGTGGCAGCCTCAGCGATCCAGCTCTCCCACCTAGTCTTCGACCGACCCCGGTCTGTCGACTCCGGCGAGCCGTCCAGCGCCTTGCTCATCAGGCCACCTCCGCGGCAGCAGCGATCGCGCGGCAGATGCGGACGAGGTCGGCGTCGTCGGTGACGTAGGGCGGCATGGTGTAGATCAGGTGGCGGAACGGCCGGATCCAGACCCCTTCCCGCAGCGCCGCCGCGGTGGCGCGGGCGGAGTCGATCGGGCGGTCGAGCTCGACCACGCCGACCGCCCCGAGGGTGCGGACGCCGGTGACCCCGGGCAGGTCGGCGAGCGGCGAGAGGCCGGCGGAGAGTGCGGTGGAGATGCGGCGTACGTCCTGCTCCCAGCCGCGAGCTGCCAGCAGGTCGAGCGAGGCGAGCGCCACCGCGCAGGCGAGCGGGTTGCCCATGAAGGTGGGGCCGTGCATCAGCACGCCCGACTCGCTGCGCGAGATCGCGTGCGCGATCTCGGTGGTGGTCACCACGGCCGCCAGGGTCATGTAGCCGCCGGTCAGCGCCTTGCCGAGGCAGAGGATGTCGGGCGTGACCTGCGCGGACACGAAGAGGTCGCCGGTGCGGCCGAGCCCGGTGGCGACCTCGTCGAAGATCAGCGCCAGACCGTGCTCGTCGGCGATCTCGCGCAGC
The DNA here is from genome assembly GCF_006716315.1 of Nocardioides albertanoniae. Taxonomy (NCBI): domain Bacteria; kingdom Bacillati; phylum Actinomycetota; class Actinomycetes; order Propionibacteriales; family Nocardioidaceae; genus Nocardioides; species Nocardioides albertanoniae. The sequence goes on from NZ_VFOV01000001.1 coordinate 1,703,224, forward strand.
ACGCCCAGGCAGCGGTCGTCGTAGACCCACATCCCGCCCGCGCCCTGGAGCCGCGGCTCGACGACGATCCCGGCGAGCTCGTGGGCGTGGGCCTCGGCGAGGCGGCGTACGCCCTCGGCCCATGCCTCCACGTCCCCGCCCGGCGCGGGCGGCCGTTCGGCGAAGACCTGCGGAGCCAGCACGTCGGTGAACATCGAGTGCATCCCACCGACCGGGTCGCACACGCTCATGCAGCCGAAGGTGTCACCGTGGTAGCCGCCGCGAAGGCTCAGCAGGCGGGTGCGCTCGGGCCGCCCGCGTCCGCGCTGGCTCTGCAGCGCCATCTTGATCGCCACCTCGACGCTCACCGACCCGGAGTCGGCCAGGAAGACGTGCTGCAGCGGGTCGGGCGTGATTGCGACGAGCCGCTCGGCGAGATCGACCGCGGGGGCGTGGGTCAGGCCGCCGAACATCACGTGCGCCATCCGTCCGGCCTGCTCGGCGAGCGCGGCGTCGAGCTCGGGCACGCGATAGCCGTGCACCGCCGACCACCACGACGACATGGCGTCGACGACCTCGAGACGCTCGCCGTCGTCGCCGGCGAGATGGAGGCGTACGCCCTCGGCGCCGGTCACGAGCCGCACCGGGGCGGGCTCGGTCATCGAGGTGTAGGGGTGCCAGAGGTGCTCGCGGTCGAAGGTGAGCAGCTCGGCGCCCCGCTCAAGCGTTGGCAGCGACATCGGTTCCCGCTCCGCGACGCCGGATCGCCGGGCCCTCCGGCTCGTCGTGGCCGCCGCAACCGCCGCCGCAACCGTCTCCGCAGCTGCTGCCACAACCGCCGGCGACCCGGTCGGTGGCACCGGCGGCCCTCGCGCGATGCTCCTCGATCAGCTCCTCGAACGCCCCGGCGTCCATGCCGAGGATGACGAAGCCGTTCTCGCGCAGCATCTCCAGGTCGGCCAGCGCGTCCTGTCCCTCGGAGGTCAGGTAGTCGCCGAGGAAGATCGAGTTGGCGACGTGCAGGGCGGTCGCCTGCAGCGTACGCAGGTGCATCTCACGCCCCGCCGCGATCCGGATCTCCTTGTCGGGGCAGACGAAGCGCGCCATCGCCAGGATCTTCACGCAGCGGGCGGGGGAGAGCTCCCAGGTGTTCTCGTACGGAGTGCCGTCGAACGGCATCAGGAAGTTGACCGGGATCGAGTCGGCGTCGAGCTCCTTGAGTGCGAAGAGCGCCTCGACGAGCTGCTCGTCGCTCTCGCCCAGACCCGCGATCAGGCCCGAGCACGGCGAGAGGCCGGCGTCCTTCGCCTTGTCGATCGTGTCGATGCGGTCGGCGTAGGTGTGGGTCTGCACGATGTTGTCGTGGTTGGACTCGGCGGTGTTGATGTTGTGGTTGTACGCATCCACCCCCGCTGCCTTGAGCCGCTCGGCCTGGCCGCCCTTGAGCAGCCCGAGACAGGCGCAGACCTCGACGCCCTCGTGCTCGTCCTTGAGCGCTGAGGTCATCTCGACGACCTTGTCGATGTCGCGTTCGGAGGGCCCGCGGCCCGAGGAGACCATGCAGACTCGTGTCGCCCCGCCGCGGAGTCCGGCGCCGGCCTGCTCGAGCGTCTCGTCCTTGGAGAGCCAGGAGTACTTGAGCACGGGCGCCTGCGAGCCGAGCGCCTGGCTGCAGTAGTTGCAGTTCTCCGGGCACAGCCCCGACTTCAGGTTGACCAGGTAGTTCACCTTCACGGTGTTGGAGAAATGCTCCCGCCGCAGCCTCCCGGCCGCGGCGACGACGCTCATCAGCTCCGCGTCGGGCGCACGCAGCACCGCCACCGCGTCGTCGGCGCTGGCGGCCCCGCCGGCCAGGATCCGGTCTGCCAGCTGGTCGAAGGCTGTCGTCATGTGATGCGTCTCCTCGGGTGATAGCAAACCTGAACACCGTTCAACTGAACGGCGTTCAGGTTAGGTGGGTCCAGCCTGCTTGGCAACAGAGGTGTCCAGCTGCACGCGGCTACGATCGGTCGCGTGCGCATCGAGACGATCCCTGGCCTGGTGTTGATCGAGCACGAGATCGAGGTGCCGCTCGACCATCTCGGCGGCGGGGGAGAGACGCTGACCGTCTTCGCCCGCGAGGTGCGCCGCCCGGGTGATCGCGACGACCGCGACGCGCTGCTCTTCCTGCAGGGCGGCCCGGGCGGCGAGGGCCCGCGTCCGGTCAACGTGCCGATGGTGCCGGGGTGGCTGGAGCGGGCACTTCAGGACTACCGGGTGATCCTCCTCGACCAGCGAGGGACCGGGCGCTCGACGCCGCTCACCGCGATGACCCAGATGAGCCCGGCCGAGCAGGCCGACCACCTGGCTCACTTCCGCGCCGACTCGATCGTCGAGGACGCCGAGCTGCTCCGTGCCCATCTGGGCATCTCACGCTGGTCGCTGCTGGGGCAGTCGTTCGGCGGATTCTGCTCGCTGCGCTACCTCTCGACCCATCCCGAGTCGCTGCGCGAGGTGCTGTTCACCGGGGGAGTGCCGGCGGTCGGCGTGCCTCTCGACGAGGTCTACGCCGCCACCTTCGCCCGCACGATCGAGCTCACCGAGCGCCACTACGCCCGCTTCCCGGGCGACCGCGACCGGATGCGCGCCCTGGTCGAGCGTTGCGACGCCAGCGAGATCCGGCTCCCGCACGGCGGTCTCCTCTCCGCCGCTCAGGCGCGCTCCATCGGCATCCGCCTGGGCATGACCGGCGGCTCCGAGCAGATCCACCACCTCCTCGAGCGCGACCCGGCCGGCCTTGGTTTCGGGCACGAGGTCGCGGCCCTGCTGCCCTTCAGCGGACACGCCCCGCTCTACGCGCTCGTGCACGAGGCCTGCTACGCCGATGGGCAGGCGACGCGGTGGGCCTCCGCGCGGGTCCGGCCCGCGGCGTACGAGGATCCGACGCTGTTCACCGCCGAGCACCTCTTCCCGTGGCACTTCACCGAAGACCCGCTGCTCGCTCCCTTCGCCGACGCCGCGGACCTGCTCGCCGAGCGCGAGTGGCCGAGCCTCTACGACCCGGCCGCGCTGGCCACCGTCGACGTCCCGTGCGCCGCGGCGGTCTACTACGACGACCCCTACGTCCTGCGCGAGCACTCGCTCGCCACCGCCGGCCTGGTGCCCACCCTGCGCCCGTGGATCACCAACGCGCACCTCCACAACGGCCTCAACGTCGCGCCCGACGAGGTGCTCGGGCGCCTCATCGGCATGGTCCGCGGACGCCTCGATTGACCAACGAGACACCAACACCTGGCGCCACAGCCACCGCGCTCCGGCATCCTGTGCGCATGAGCCTGCCCGTGATCGCCTTCCGCACTGCCTCCTTCGCTCTCGCAGCGGTGATCGCCTGGCTCGCCTACCCGGTGCTCACGGCCCTGGTCTACATCGGACTCCTGCTCGTCTCCGCGACCGGCGACACGGGTCCCGGTGGCCCGCTCGCCGGGCCCGTCCTCATCCTTCTCGGGGCCGTCGCCGGCATCGTCTGCGTTGCCGTCGCCGTGCCTGCGGCGATCGCTGCCCGAGCCGTGGGCGGCCCCAAGGGCGTCGTCGCGGGCGCGGCCGTGCTGATCTTCCTCTCCGGAGGCTCGACCGGTCTGGCCTGGCTGCTGTTCGACCTCGCCGGAAACCCTCTCACCGCAGCCGCCATCCTCCTGGCCGCCGCCACCCCCGCCGCCCTCGTCCTCGCCCTCTCCGATGTCGTCGTCGGCCTCGTCACCCGACTGCCCGGCCGGGCTCGGGCCGCTTCTGGCCGCGCCGCTGAGGTCTGAGCCGAGGAGGAGACCCGGCCGACCTCGGGCTGGGGCGCGGCGCCTGCTGCCGCCCGCGCTGAAGTCGTGCGGGTCGGGTAACCGCTGGATCGCCCGCCAGCTCTGGATGCAACAACCGCGCACATGTGGGGAAGGTGCCAGCTGACGCCGCGTACGGGGAACCAGAATCGGGCAGGTGCGCGGTGGTGGCGGCAATAGAGTGTCGGTCGTGCTGCGCGCGATCATCTTCGACCTCGACGACACGTTGGTGGACCAGGCGGGGGCGGCGCGGGTAGCCGTGACCGGATGGGCGGCCGAGCACGGCGTCACGGGGGACGTCGAAGCACGCTGGGATGCGATCTCGGGCCGGCACTACGAGCGCTACCAGCGTCGCGAGATCAGCTTCCACGAGCAGCGGCGGGAGCGGACCCGTGACTTCCTCGGCACCGAGCTCGACGATGCGGAGGCGGATGCGCTCTTCGCCGGATATCTGAAGAGGTACGAGGCGCAGTGGGTCGCCTTCGACGATGCCGTCCCCACGCTGCGCAGGGTCCATGAGGCCGGACTCCGGGCGGTCGTCCTCACCAACGGCGAGGATGCCCACCAGCGCCTCAAGCTCGATCTGACCGGCCTTGCCGCGGAGGTCGATCTGCTCGTGTCGACCTCGACCCTTCCGGCGAGCAAGCCAGACCCGCGGGCCTACCGGCTCACCTGCGAGCGGGCCGGCGTCGCCCCCGCGGAGGCGCTGATGGTCGGCAACAGCCTGGCCCACGACGTGCTCGGTGCGATCGACGCTGGCCTCGACGCCGTCCTCGTCGACCGTCACGACGCCCATCCCGATGCGCACGTACGCCGGGTCGCATCCCTCGACGCCCTGGTCTGGTGACCGACGCGCACACAGTCGTTACTGATGTGACGAACGAGGCGCCTCAAACCTCACTTCAGTAACGACTGTGTGCACCGAAGGCGCTGGACCTCACTGGTCTCGGTCGAGGTCGTCGAGGTTCAGCCCCATCGGTGACTGGCCGGGGATCTCCCCGGAGGCGACGACTGCCTTGGTCAGCGGGAGCAGCAGGGTGATGAGGTCGTCGACCTCGGCCGGCTGCAGCGCTTCGTACGCCGTGGCGGCGAGCGCATCGGTCGTCGACTCGATCCCGACCTGGGTCTCCCGGCCCGCGTCGGTGAGTGAGTCGCCGTCGGGGGTGACGAGCCCGCGGGAGCGCAGCCCCGAGACGAGGGAGGACCATTCGCTCTCGTGGATGTTGCGGGTGGTGGCGTAGACCGACGGCGAGGTGCCGTTGGCGAGGGCGTGGAAGACGTGCGACTCGCGGCCGCCGATCCCGGCGGCGACCAGGGTGGCGACGTGACCGTCGCCGCGGTGCTCGCGCAGCAGCGTCGCCGCGTCCCAGAGGAGACTCACGGGGTCGTCGGCGAGGGGGAGCGAGCGCAGGGCGGCGTACAGGGGGCGTCCCTCCATGGGAGCGCCGAGAGCGGCCCGGGAGGCGAGGGCGGCTGTCCGGGCCAGGTCGTCGGAGTCGGCGAGCGGTCCGAGCTGACGCCGGAGCGCGGCGACGGCACCGGTGCGGCGGGCCTCGTGGGCAGCCTCCGGCGGCGCGAATCCCCAGGCGTCGGGAAGCGCCCGGGAGACATGTGACAGAGCGAAGTTGTAGAACGCCGCGTGGACGACCTCGGGAGGAACAGCGCCCAGCGGGGCAGACCGCGCGGCGAAGTAGCCCATCCAGTAGCCGCGATAGCCCGCGTCCTTGAGCAGGCCGATCGGCTCGGGGGAGAAGTAGCCCACCGCATGGATCGGCTCGAGCAGCTTCCACAGGCGACGCGCGTTGGGCTCCATGCCGAACGACGGTATCGGCACCTACCTCAGGCGCCCAACGATTTGGCCTGGCGAATTGGCCCCGCGGGCGGCGTACATAACAAGATGACACCGTGGATACGATTTGAGTGTCCCCATCCCGATGCCCGGCAGCCGGCCGGGCTCGAACCGAGCAGAGAGCAATCATCGTGGCAAAGCCGCCAGCATCGACCCTTGACCTCGTCGTCTCCCTCGCCAAGCGGCGCGGGTTCGTCTACCCCAGCGGCGAGATCTACGGCGGCACCCGGAGCGCCTGGGACTACGGCCCGCTCGGTGTCGAGCTCAAGGAGAACATCAAGCGTCAGTGGTGGCGGGCGATGGTGCAGCAGCGCGACGACGTCGTCGGCCTCGACTCCGCGGTGATCCTGCCGCGCAAGACCTGGGAGGCCTCCGGTCACGTCGAGACATTCACCGACCCGCTGACCGAGTGCCAGTCGTGCCACAAGCGCTTCCGTGCCGACCACCTGCAGGAGGCCGTGGCCGAGAAGGCGGAGAAGAAGGGCGAGGTCGTCAACCCCGACGACGTGCCCTTCGACCAGATCGCCTGCCCCAACTGCGGCACCCGCGGCGCATGGACCGAGCCGCGCAAGTTCTCCGGCCTGCTCAAGACCTACCTCGGTGTCATCGAGGACGAGTCGGGTCTCCACTACCTGCGTCCGGAGACCGCGCAGGGCATCTTCCTCAACTTCGCCAACGTGGTCACGAGCCAGCGGATGAAGCCGCCGTTCGGCATCGCCCAGATCGGCAAGAGCTTCCGCAACGAGATCACGCCGGGCAACTTCATCTTCCGCACCCGCGAGTTCGAGCAGATGGAGATGGAGTTCTTCGTCAAGCCGGGTGAGGACGAGGAGTGGCACCAGCACTGGATCGACGCCCGGATGGCCTGGTACACCGACCTCGGTATCAACCCTGACAACCTGCGTCTCTACGAGCACGCTCAGGAGAAGCTGAGCCACTACTCCAAGCGCACCGTCGACATCGAGTACAAGTTCAACTTCGCCGGCAGCGAGTGGGGCGAGCTCGAGGGCGTCGCCAACCGCACCGACTACGACCTCGGCACCCACATGAAGCACTCGGGCCAGGACCTGCAGTACTTCGACCAGGCCGCCAACGAGCGCTACCTGCCCTACGTCATCGAGCCGGCGGCCGGTCTGTCACGCTCGGTGATGACCTTCCTCGTCGACGCGTACGCCGAGGAGGAGGCGCCCAACGCCAAGGGCGGTGTCGACAAGCGGGTCGTGCTCCGGCTCGACCACCGCCTCGCCCCGGTCAAGGTGGCCGTGCTGCCGCTCAGCCGCAACGAGGCGCTCAGCCCGAAGGCGAAGGCCCTCTCGGCCGAGCTGCGCCGCAACTGGGCCGTCGACTTCGACGACTCCCAGTCGATCGGCAAGCGCTACCGCCGCCAGGACGAGATCGGCACGCCCTACTGCGTCACCGTCGACTTCGACACCCTCGAGGACAACGCGGTCACCATCCGCGAGCGCGACACCATGAAGCAGGAGCGCATCCCGCTCGAGGGTGTGACGAAGTACTTCGCCGAGCGTCTCATCGGCGCCTGAGCGCGACCGCTCACGGCGAGCACCGTTATCGCGTGCGTAAGCACCTCCTGCCGCACTCCCCGAGGGGAGTGCGGCAGGATGTCCCCATGCTGAGAGCGGGCTCCCTTGTCACCGCATCCGTCACGGGTGCGGTCCTTGCCATTTCGCTGACGGGCTGCAGCGGCACTGCCCCGCGGTCCAGCGCGCCCGAAGGATCCGCGTCACCTTCCGCCTCGGCGTCCGCCTCCGGCTCCGCGTCCGGCACGGCCGACGCCGAACCGACCTCGGGGGCGACGACCGAGCCGGGCGCCGATCGCAACGTCGGAGAGACGGCGACGGTCGAATGGTCGCCCAAGTCGGGCGTCGACGGCGAGATCTCGATCACGCTCAAGAAGCTCGAGTCGACCTCCTACAAGCAGACCTTCTCCGGCTGGAAGCTCGACGAGGCGGCCCAGTCCCGCGCTCCCTACTTCGTGCGCGTCACCGTGAAGAACGAGGGCGAGACCGACCTCGGTGGCTATGACGTCCCGTTGTGGGGTCTCGACGGCGAGGGCAACCTCGTCGAGGCGGCCGCGTTCAAGGAGCCGTTCAAGCCCTGCAGCGCCAAGACGCTTCCGCAGAAGTTCGGCGCCGGTGCCAGCGTCGACGCCTGCCTGGTGATGCTGGTGCCCGACCAGGGCAAGCTGGTGGGCGTGAGCTTCCGCCCGTTCGAGGAGTTCGACCCGATCACCTGGGAGGGCGAGCCGACGCCGTACGCGGCGCCGAAGCCGTCGAAGTCGGCGTCGGGATCGCCGACTCCCTAGATACATCCATAGATTTCGTACGCATCGGGTTTGGCCGGACAATGGAAGGCATGTCCCTTCCCGCCTCGCCTATCTCCGGGGGCCTCCAGCTCGGCAGCCTGAGCGTCGAGACTCCGGTGGTGCTCGCGCCGATGGCCGGCGTCACCAATGCCGCCTTCCGGCGCCTGTGCGCCGAGCAGGGCGCGGGCCTCTACGTCTGCGAGATGATCACCTCCCGCGGCCTGGTCGAGGGTGACGAGCACACCAAGGACATGCTCCGGTTCGACGACGCCGAGACCGTACGCAGCGTGCAGCTCTACGGCACCGACCCGGTCTACGTCGGCAAGGCCACCGAGATCCTCTGCGCCGACTACGGCGTCGCCCACGTCGACCTCAACTTCGGCTGCCCGGTGCCGAAGGTGACCCGCAAGGGCGGTGGGGGAGCCCTGCCCTACAAGCGCGGGCTGCTCGGCGAGATCCTCGAGCACGCCGTGCGCGCGGCCGCGCCCTATGACGTGCCGGTGACGATGAAGACCCGCAAGGGCATCGACGACGACCACATGACCTACATGGACGCCGGCCGCATCGCCCAGGAGAGCGGCGCCGCGGCGATCGCGCTCCACGGGCGTACGGTCGCCCAGGCCTACTCCGGCACGGCCGACTGGGACGCGATCGCCGAGCTGAAGGCCTCTGTCGACATCCCGGTGCTCGGCAACGGCGACATCTGGGAGGCCGCCGACGCCATCCGGATGGTCGAGGAGACCGGCGTCGACGGCGTCGTCATCGGCCGCGGCTGCCTGGGTCGTCCCTGGCTCTTCCGTGATCTGGCGGCCGCTTTCGCGGGTGACAAGGTCAACGTTCTCCCCACACTCGGCGAAGTGACGGACATCATGCGACGCCATGCCGAGCTGCTCTGCGAGCACATGGGGGAGGAGCGCGGCTGCAAGGAGATCCGCAAGCACATCGCGTGGTATCTCAAGGGGTTCGGTGCCGGTGGCGAGCTGCGTCGCACCCTGGGCCTCGTGAACAGCCTCGAAGATCTCGACGAGATGCTCTCGAGGCTCGACCGGAACGAGCCTTTTCCCTCGTCACAGCTGGGTTCTCCGCGTGGGAGACAGGGTGCACCCAGGCACAAGGTCGCCCTCCCCGAGGGGTGGCTCGACGACGCCGACGGGCGCGGGTGCGGGTTCTCGGAGAACGTCGCGGAGACCTCCGGCGGCTGAGGCTCACCGGCCTCGCGGCGAGGGTTCGACGGCCGCTACACCATGCCCTTTGGGGCGCGCAAAGTCAGTCGATCGACAGAAACAAAACAACGCAAAAACCGCGTAGAGGGATTGGAATACCCCTTGGCGTGTGTGCTGTACTCGATCTTCGTGCCCGGCCTTCCCCGATGGGTTTCACCAGCTGTAACTCATCGAGATGTGCGGGCACTGACCATGTCATCGAGCAAAGGAACTGCGTGTGGTCGGCAGCCACAGAGGCGACACTCGGGCCGTCCGTAAGACCAAATCCATAGTTGTCTCCGCAGGCGTCGCGGTCCTTGCGACCGGAGCCGCGGTGGGCGCCGGAGCCGCATTCGCGGAGCCGACCCTGATCGCAGACAAGGCCGGGGCGTCGATCGCCTCGTCCAGCAAGGCCGACGTGCCGAGCACGCGCGACGATGCACGAGTGGCGGGCGACCGCCGCGAGACGGTCGTCAGCCGTAGCGGCGGCGACCGTGAGTCCGTCTCCTCCGTCGAGACCCTGACCAAGGGGCCCGAGCAGGTCGAGACCGGCACGGGCAAGGCCGTCAAGCGGTGGACCGAAGAGACCCTCAACCTCTGGTCCGCCTTCGGCAAGCACGCCGCCCAGGCCGGGGAGATCGAGGCGGGCGAGCTCGTCTACGCCACCGGACGCACCGAGTCCGGTCGCGACGAGATCCTCGTCGACGGCGAGGTCTCGTGGGTGACCAGCGGTCACCTCGTCGACGAGAAGCCCGAGGCCACCGGTGCCGCCGCCGGGGTGAGCACCGCCGCGTGCGGCGACTCCTCGGTGGAGAGCGGCCTCGTGCCCGACGCGGTCAACGTCTACCGCGCGGTCTGCAACGCGTTCCCCGAGGTCGCCTCCATGACCGTCGGTGGCTGGGACGCCCACGGTGAGCACACCTCGGGCAAGGCGCTCGACTTCATGCTCTCCGACAAGGCGCTCGGCGACTCGATCGCCGCGTTCCTGCAGCAGCATGCCGCAGAGCTCAACCTCTACGACATCATCTACTACCAGCGGATCTGGACCCCTGTGCGTGCTTCGGAGGGCTGGCGTGCCATGGAGGACCGTGGGTCCGCCACCGCCAACCACTACGACCACGTGCACGTGTCGACCAACTGACACGCGACGATCCACACGAGGTTCGGCCCGGGCTCATCGAGCCCGGGCCGAGCTGTGTCCGGGCCCGGCCGGCTGATCAACAAGTTGGCAAAAGTCTCCAGACGTACGTGGGATACCCCCGTAGGTGTGTGCTTGACTCGGTCGCCGTGCCCGGGTCCACGCCCAGCTCCATCGGGAGTGGCGAAGGGTGTTCTCGGGCGACACCCCCACATTGTCGAGCGAAGGATTGCGCAGTGGCCACCAGCCACAGAGGCGATTATCGAGCCGTCCGCAGGACCAAGCAGGTCGTGGCGACCGCAGGCATCGTGACGTTCGCGACCAGTGGTGCGATCGCCACCGGAGCCGCCGCTGCCAACCCTGGCGTCGTGATCGCCGAGGTGGAGCACCGCTCCGGGCTGCGACTGCCGTCGGTGCCCGATCCCGGGCGCGAGACCGACGTGAAGAGCGCGACGAAGCTGCCGCCGCTGCCGACCACCCGGGAGGACACCCGGGTGTCGAAGGATCGCCGCGACGTCTCCGATCGGGGCCCCGTGGTCAGCCGCGGCGGCGATCGCGAGTCGACGGCGTCGAAGCATGCGAAGAGCGACGTGGCGACCATCGAGTCGCTGATCCAGCGGCCCTCCTCGGTCGCCGGTGGCGCCCAGGAGGCCGTGCTGCGCTACCTCCAGGACGACGTCACGGTCTACGCCGCCTCCGGGAAGCGTGCCAAGGAGCTCGGCACGCTCGAGCTCGGTCGCGCGGTCTACTACACCGGTCGCGACGAGAGCAGCCGCCAGGAGATCGTGCTGGAGGGCAGCCCGGTGTGGATCGCCGACGGCTACCTCGGCAAGACGAAGCCCGAGCCGAAGCCCGAGCCCGCCCCCACGCCATCACCCTCGCCGTCGGGCGACGCCCCGGCCGGGCTCGACTTCTCCGCGTGCGGCGACTCCTCGGTCGAGAGCGGCCTCGTGCCGGACGCCGTCAATCTCTACCGCGCGGTCTGCAACGCCTTCCCGGCGGTCGCCTCCGGCACCACCTACGGCTACGACCCCCATGGTGAGCACATCAGCGGCGAGGCCCTCGACTTCATGACCGATGACAAGGATCTCGGCGACGCGATCGCCGCCTTCGTGCAGGAGCACGCCGCCGCCCTGAACATCTACGACATCATCTGGTATCAGCAGATCTGGACCCCCGTACGCTCCAGCGAGGGCTGGCGCCCGATGGAGGACCGCGGCGACCCCACCGCCAACCACTACGACCACGTCCACGTAGCCGTCAACTGACCCGCCGAGTCGGCGCGTCTGTCCCGTGCCGAAGGGCCGAGTCGGCGCGTCTGTCCCAGAAATTGCGCCCGAGTCGGCGCGTCTGCCCCAACCGCTTGGGGCAGACGCGCCGACTCGAGCTGTTTTTCTGGGACATTCGCGCCGACTCGACGTGGGGCTAGCCGACCAGCGCGCTCAGCGGCGTCGCCGGACGTCCGCCGACCTGCTCGACGACGTCGGTGACGGTGGCGAGCTTGCCCAGGCGGGTGGCGGCGCCGAACGAGGTGAGCAGCGGGGCGAAGGCCTCCGGCAGCCCGGCGGCGACGAGGCCGGCGGTGTAGGCGTCGTCGCCGACCTGGACGACCTCGACCGGCGTGCCGGACCGCTCGCCGGCCAGCGCGGCCAGGTCGGCCGCGGTGTAGGCGTGCGGGCCGGTGACGTCGTACGCCTTGCCCTCATGTCCCTCGCTGGTCAGCACGCCGACGGCGACAGCCGCGCAGTCGGCTCGGGTGACGTACGCGGCGCCGCCGTCGCCGAGGTTGGTGACCAGCTGTCCGCTCGTCGCGGCCTGGGTGACGGTGTCGACCTGCATGTCGGCGTAGAGGTTGTTGCGCAGCATCGTCCAGGCCAGCCCGCTCTCGCGCAGCGCCTCCTCGGTGGCGGCGTGGTCGGGCACGACGCCGGCGGGGTTGTCGGCGGTCGGCTCGGGCACCGAGGTGTAGGCGATGTGGCGTACGCCCGCCTTGGCGGCGGCCGCGATGGCAGCGCGGTGCCCCTCGACCCGGGCGCCCACGACGTCGGTCGAGATGAGCAGCACCCGGTCGACGCCCGCGAAGGCGCCGGCGAGCTCGGCCGATCGGCCGAAGTCGGCCGCGCGCACGTCGGCGCCTCGCTCGGCAAGGTCGGCGAGCTTGGCGGGGTCGCGGGTGAGGAGCACGACCTCGGCAGGGTCGAGCACGTCGAGGAGCTGGTCGGCGACGAGTCGTCCGAGCTGGCCGGAGGCGCCGGTGATGGCGATGGTCATGGAGAGCCTCAATCTGTAGTCGCGGTGATGACGGTTGTTCAAATGTAGCCACCGCGATGGCAATAAGGCAAGATGGGGGTCATGGCCACCCCGACGAACACGCGATTCGCCGTGGCCGTCCATGTGCTGACCTACCTCGCCTCGTGCGCGGCGGCCGGCCGTACGACTCCCGTCGGCTCCGAGGAGCTGGCCGGCAGCACCGCCGTCAACCCGGTCCATGTGCGCAAGGTGCTCGGCCCGTTGCGCGCGGCCGGCCTGGTCAGCTCGTGGCCCGGCGCCCGTGGGGGATGGGAGCTGGCTGCAGACCCGGAGGTCGTCGACCTCGCCCAGGTGTGGCGGGTGCTGCAGGGCGACGACCCGGTGCTCGGCATCCACGGCCCCAACCCCGCCTGCGCGGTGGGTGCCAACATCCAGGGCGTGCTCACCGATCTCGACCGCCGGGTCGCCCGGGCCGTGCTCGCCGAGCTCGAGGCGATCACGCTCGCCGACGTGCTCGCGAGCGCCGGTTTCCGCGCGGAGGACTACGCGGCGCTGCTTCGCTGAACCGGTGCTCGGCGTTGCTGGGGGTGGTAGCGGCTAGCCTCTCAGTCGTGGATCTCTACAGGCCTGCCGACCGCGAGCGGATCGTCGCCGAGCCGCCCAAGCGAGTCTCTGCGCCGGAGCGTACGCAGTTCGAGCGTGATCGCGCCCGGGTGGTGCATGCTGCCTCGACCCGGCGGCTCGCGGCGAAGACGCAGGTCGTGGGGCCGCAGGCCGACGATTTCGTACGCAACCGGCTGACCCACTCGCTCGAGGTCGCCCAGGTCGCGCGCGACATGTCACGTGCGCTCAACGGGCCGGCCTCGGAGCAGCCCGACATCGCCGAGACCGCCGCGCTCGCCCACGACCTCGGTCACCCGCCGTTCGGTCACAACGGTGAGGACGTGCTGGCCGAGCTCGCTGCGGGGGTCGGCGGGTTCGAGGGCAATGCCCAGACGCTGCGGATCCTGACCCGGCTCGAGGCGAAGACCTTCGACGCCGATGGCGGCTCGGTCGGTCTCAACCTGACGCGGGCGACGCTGGACGCCTGCACGAAATACCCGTGGCGCAACGGCGAGCGGCCCGGCCCGAAGTTCGGCGTCTACGAGGACGACCTGCCCGTCTTCGACTGGCTGCGTGCTCCGGGTGCCGGGCAGCGGCAGTGCGTCGAGGCGCAGATCATGGATCTCGCCGACGACGTCGCCTACTCCGTCCATGACGTCGAGGACGGCATCGTCGCCGGCAAGATCGACCTCGCCACGCTCGACCTCGACGGCGTCGCCGAGACGGTGGCCGACTGGTATGTGCCCGGCTTCGACCGGGCCCGGGCGGAGGCGACCATCGCCGACCTGCGCGCGGCCGGCTGCTGGATCGCGGAGGGCGCGGCCTATGACGGCTCGCGCCGGTCGCAGGCGATGCTCAAGAACCTGACCTCCGACGTCATCGGCCGTTTCTGCGGGGCCGTGAAGGAGGCGACGTACGCCGCCGGCGGCGGCCCCTTCGCCCGCTTCGGCGCCGACCTGGTGGTGCCGGAGCAGACCCGCCTGGAGATCGCGCTGCTGAAGGGCATCGCCGCGCACTACGTGATGAAGTCCGACGACCGGGTGGCGAAGATGGACCATCAGCGCAACGTGCTCAGCGGGCTCGTCGAGCACCTGGCTGCCACCGCTCCGCGCGACCTCGACCGTCAGTTCGCCGACGACTGGCGCGCCGCGGGCGACGACGCGGCGCGGCTCCGGGTCGTGGTCGACCAGGTCGCTTCGCTCACCGACGTCACCGCGCTGGCGTGGCACGAACGGCTCTGCCGGGGCCTATGATCTGGCTCTACAGAAGTAGAGCGAACGGAGAATCGCCATGGGGCGACGCGAGGAGCTGGCCGACGCGGCCATCGCCGCACTGGCGCGCGACGGGATGCGCGGCCTGACCCATCGAGCGGTCGACCGTGAGGCCGGCCTCCCGGAAGGGTCGACGTCCTACTACTTCCGCACGCGTCAGGCGCTGCTCCAGGCGGTGGTGGAGCGAGCGACCGAGGTCGACACCGCGGAGATGGACGTGGCCTCGCTCGAAGACCCGCAGGCCGCGGCCGCCACGATCGCGGGCGTCCTGGAGGCGTGGGTGACCACCGGCCGCGAGCGTCAGGTGGCGCGCTTCGAGCTCGCGCTCGAGTCGACCCGCCGCCCGGAGCTGCGCGCCGCCCTGGTGGCTCGTCAGGAGGTCTTCCGGGGTGCGCTCCATGAGCAGTTCGCGCTGATGGGGGTCGATGATCCGGCCGCGCGGGCGAAGGAGCTGGTCGCCCTGCTCAACGGCCTGCTCTTCGACACGGTTGTCCGCGAGGAGAGTGCCGCCGACGCGGTCGCTGTGATCCGGGCCAACGTTCCCCGGCTGATCGCCGCCGTCACCGCCTGAGGCTCCGCCGCCGGGGGTGACCCCTGAAATCCGTTGGCGTCGTTCCTCTACATCTGTAGAGTGCTCTACAGATGTAGAGACAAGGAGAGATCAATGGGAACGAACAAGAGCACCAGCACCGTGCTGGTGATGCTGACTGGCCTCGCCCTGAGCGTCGCGGCGGTCGCGGTCGTCTACGTCGACCGCGCCACCACGAACGTGCTCGCCGACCACATCCGAGCCGGCTACCCCAGCTACGGCGAGGATCGGATCGGTGAAGGAGTGCGGGTCTACACGACCTATCTGACCGTGCTCGGAGCCATCGGCGTGATCGGCTGGGCAGTGAGCCTCTGGGTCAGCAGGGTGCGGCCCCGGGTCGCTCCGTGGCTGGTGACCACGCTGTTCCTGCTCGGCACCGGTGTGGCGCTGTTCAACCTCACGATCCGCGACACCTCGGGCGAGACCGGGCTGGCGCCGCAGATCGGGTGGGTCGGCATGCTGCCCTCGATCGCAGGTCTCGCGGCCGTCGTGCTGGTCTGGCGCGAGTCGACCCGTGAGCCGACCCGCGAGGCGACCCACGAGGCGGTGGCCCGATGAGCCCGGAAGCGTTGCAGGCCGGTCTCGACCGGGTCCACGGCGCCGGACTGGCCGGCATCGTCGCGGAGGTGCGCGAAGACGGCCACGCCTGGCTGGGAGCCGCCGGTGTCGCCGACACCGACACGCGCCGGCCGATGGACCCGAGGATGCGACTCAGGGTCGGCAGCGTCACCAAGACGTTCACCGCCGCCGCGATCATGCGTCGGTGCGAGGCGGGCGAGATCGACCTCGACAAGCCCGTGGCCCACTACCTGCCGCGCCTGGTGCCGGGCGAGCGCGGCGCCAGGATCACGGTGCGCATGCTGCTGAGCCACACCAGCGGCCTGGCCGACTATCTGCCGACGGCCTACCCCTCCCTGAAAGCGTTCCCGGTCATCGCGGAGACGAGCCCGGCGAGCATGGAGGACCACCAGTTCACCCGGTTCGACCCGATCGAGCTCATCGAGATGGGCGTCTCCGCTCCGCCTGTGGCCGCTCCAGAGGGCCGACCGGGCATCTACTCCAACACCGGATACCTCCTCCTGGGGCAGCTGCTCGAGCTGGTCACCGGCTGCGACGCCGAGCAGCACGTCACCGAGACCCTCATCGAGCCGCTAGGGCTCTCCGGCTCCGAGCTGCCCACGCAGCCGCGGATCGAGGCGCCGCACCCGAAGATGTACGAGCGCTGGTTCGGCATGTACGACCCGCCCCACGACTTCAGCGTCTTCGACATGTCCTGGGTCAGGTCGGCCGCGTCGCTGGTCTCCACGGTCACCGACCTGAACCGGTTCTTCGGCCTGCTCCTGGGCGGCGAGATCGTCTCGCCGTCGTCGCTGGAGCAGATGCGGCGTACGGGGCCGGTGATCGCCTTCGACGGTTCGACGATCGACTACGGTCTCGGCCTGACGCGCACCACGACCCCGGGCCAGGGCACCTTCTGGGGCCACGACGGCACCGCCTGGGGCGCCGGCGCCCTGTTGATGACCAGCGAGGACGGCCGCCGACAGGTCTCGATCGCGCTCAACGAGCAGCGCTGGAACCTTCTCGATGCCGCCGGCATCCCGCAGCCGCACCCGATCGACGCGGCGCTGCAGGCCTTCGTGGGGCTGGCGTTGGGAGAGTAGGCATCCTGAAGCCGGCTGCCGGGCAGAGAAGGAGCACCACCATGAGCACGGATCGCACCGCACTGGCCACGGCCGAGCGGCGAGACCTCGCCGACCTCCTCGAGACGCTGAGCGCGGAGCAGTGGGAGCAGCCCTCGCTCTGCAGCGGGTGGACGGTGCGCGACGTCGTCGCACACATGATGAGCTATGAGGAGATCGGGCTGTCGGAGCTCGCCCGCCGCTACCTGCGGGCCGGGTTCGACATCGGCACGATGAACGCTCGCCGGCTCGAGGAGCTCAGCGCCCGGCACCCCAGCGACCTGGTCGCCTACGTGCGCGCGCACGCGAAGCCGTCCGGCCCGACGGCGCTGGCCGACTCGCGGATCGGCCTGACCGACGGGCTCATCCATCACCAGGACATCCGCCGGGCCCTCGGGCTGCCGCGCGAGGTGCCGGCCGAGCGGTTGGTGCCGGTGCTGGGCTTCGCTCTGATGGCTCCGCCGCTGCCGGCGAGGCGCAACGTACGCGGCCTGCGTCTGGTGGCCTCCGACCTCGACTGGTCCCACGGGGCCGGTGAGGAGGTCACCGGCCCCGGAGAGGCTCTGCTGATGGCGGTCTGCGGTCGCGCCGACGCCCTCTCGGATCTCGCCGGACCGGGCCTGGCGACTCTCGCGAGCAGGTGTGGTTCGCCGGCCTAGGTGACGACCGCGCCCAGGTGGTCGCCTACTCGGCCGACCAGCTGAAACCGACCGCGATCGGGAAGTGGTCGGAGAGCATCTGGCCGTCGGTGTAGCGGAAGTCGGCGTCGAGGTTCTCGTAGCTGGTCGCCTCGAGGCTCACGCCGCCACCGCTGCGGTAGAGGACCTTGTCGACGACCTCGCAGTCGGTGCCGGGGTTGTCCGAGGGGCACCCGAGCGGCGGCTCGCCCTGCTCGGGGGCGTCGCCGCCGCGCGGGATCTGGACCCAGGCGTCGGTGAGGCCGTTGTCGGCGGCGAACTGCGCGATCCGGTCGCCCGGCGTCGTGTAGCGGGTGTTGGTGTCGCCCATGATCAGCACAGGGCGCCCGGCGGAATGCTCCTGAAGATAGGCCGTGACCTGGGCGAGGTTGGAGCGCCGGGCCTCCTCGTCACCGGCCGCGTCGCCGGCGTCGGCGTGCAGGTTGTAGACGTCGAGCCAGACGCCGTCGGCGAGCTGCACCCGGCGGAAGGTGAACCCCTTCGGGGTCAGGCAGTCGGCCTGGTTGAGGTAGCAGTCGTCCCAGGTGACGCGGTCGAGGGCCTCGTACGGCTGGTGCTGGACGCTGTTGAGACCGCTCCCGAACGGCACGCCACCTGAGGTCGGGGTGCGGTGGGCGTGGGTGTCGGTGCGGTAGAGGTAGGCGTGGTAGTTGAAGTCCTCCTGCGCGTTGACGATGTCGAAGTCGCCGATGCGCTCACCGATCGCCAGCGTCGCCTCCTCGCGCGGCGTCGGGGCGCTGGAGAGGAACTCCGGCAGCCCTGCGATGTTGTACGTCAGCGCCCGGAACGTGCCCGCGGCCGCGCCGTCGATCGTGACTGTGTCAGCAGCGGCGTCGGCGGTGGTGCCGGCGGCAGCGGGGGAGAGGCCGGTGGCGGTCAGGGGCAGCGCCGCGACGGCGGCAGCGGCCAGGATGCGCGTGATGAGTCTCAAGGTTGTCTCCGAGTGTGCTCGAGGGGGAGTTCACGGTGCCGTCCAAGCAAACCGGTTCTCGGGGTGCCCTGGGCGGCATTCGGATGAACTCGGCTGAGTAGTCTCGCCAGAGTGAGCGATCCCTTGGTCTGGCTGCCCTTCGATCCCGCCGAGCTCGGCTCGGTTCCTCCCGGTCTCCGCTTCGAGGTCTTCGACTGCAGATACTTCGGCGCCGACGCGGTCGAGGTGCCCGCGTCGGTCGACGAGGTCGCCTTCTACGTGCCGCCCTATCTGCTCGGCTCGCGCATCTTCGACGTCGTCGAGCAGATGTCGTCGCTCCAGGTGGTGCAGCTGCTTACCGCGGGCGTCGACGCTGCCCGCGGTCGCATCCCCGAGGGTGTGACCCTGTGCAACGGGCGTGGCATCCACGACACCTCGACCGCCGAGCTCACCCTCACGCTGATCCTCTCCTCGCTACGCGGCATCCCCGACCACGTACGCCACCAGGACAAGCACACCTGGAAGCAGGCGTGGTTCCCGGCGCTGGCTGACAAGCGGGTGCTGATCGTCGGCCACGGCGCGATCGGCCGCGCGATCGAGCAGCGACTGATCCCGTTCGAGACCGAGGTGATCGGTGTCGCCCGCACGGCCCGCGAGGGCGTGCGCGGCTTCGACGAGCTGCCCGCGCTGGTGCCCGAGGCCGACGTGGTCGTGCTCGCGACGCCGCTGACCGACGAGACGCGTGGCCTGGTCGACCGCGAGTTCCTCGCGCGGATGAAGGACGGCGCGCTGCTGGTCAACATCGCCCGCGGCGGAGTCGTCGACACCGACGCCCTGGTGGCCGAGCTGGCCACCGAGCGCATCTCCGCGGCCCTCGACGTCGTCGAGCCCGAGCCGCTGCCCGCGGAGCACCCGTTGTGGGACGCGCCCAACCTGCTGATCACCCCGCACGTCGGCGGCCCCTCGAGCGCCACCTGGCCGCGCGCCCACCGGATCGTCCGCGAGCAGCTCGAGCGATTCGCCGCCGGGGAGCCGCTGGCGAACGTCATGTCCGGCGACTACTGACATGCCCGCTCGCGCGACGCTCCGGCTCGCGGTCGTCCAGGACACAGCCGTGCCCGGCGATGTGGCGACCAACGTCGAGACGGCCGCGAGCCGGGTCCGTGAGGCGGCGGCGCAAGGCGCCGGCCTGGTCGCGCTGCCCGAGACCTTCACGACCTCGTGGGACCTCGACGCCTTCGACGGCCCGCTTCCCACGCTCGACGACCTCGCCTGGCTGGCCCCGGTGCAGGCCGCCGTCGAGGAGACCGGCGCGGTGCTCGTGCTCAGCTCGCCCCTCGCCTCGGGCGGGCGCCGGACGATCACCAGCCTGGTCATCGCGCCGGGGCGGCAGCCGGTCGCGGCGTACGACAAGCAGCATCTCTACCCGCCCGAGCGCGAGCGTTTCGAACCCGGAGAGCACGGCGCGACGATCGAGGTCGACGGCGTACGGGTGGCGCTGTCGGTCTGCTACGACGCCAACTTCCCCGAGCATGCGGCTGCCGCGGCCGCCGACGGCGCGATCTGCTACCTCAACACCGGTGCCTACTTCCCCGGCGGAGCCCACCGCCGTGACCTGCACTACGCGGCCCGGGCCCTCGACAACTCGATCTACGTCGCCTTCGCCGGTCTCGTCGGCGGGCCGCTCGGCCTGATCGGCGGCTCGGCGGTCTACGACCCGCTCGGCATGCCCGTCCAGCGCCTCGACGACACCAACCCCGGCATGGTGGTCGCCACCATCGATCCGGCCGAGGTGACGCGGGTGCGCGAGGAGCAGCGGATGTGGTCCGACCGCAGGGTGGAGCTGGGACCGCGGCGTACGTTCTCGGTCTCGACCCGCTCACCGTAGGATTCACCCCGTGGCGGGACGCATCAAGGAGACGAGCATCCAGGAGGTGCGTGAGAAGGCGCGCCTCGACGATGTCATCTCCCAGTACGTGACGCTGCGGCGCGCCGGGCCCGGCACCTACAAGGGCCTGTGCCCCTTCCACGACGAGAAGACGCCGTCGTTCAACGTCAACCCCTCGCGCGGGTTCTACAAGTGTTTCGGCTGCGGCGAGGGCGGCGACGTCATCGACTTCGTGATGAAGCTCGACGGGCTGAGCTTCTTCGAGGCGGTCGAGCGGCTCGGCGACAAGGTCGGCGTGCAGGTGCAGCGCGACGAGGGCGACGAGGCGCCCGTACGTCGCGGCCCCTCGCGCGGCAAGCTGGTCGAGGCCCACAAGGTCGCCGCGGAGTTCTACGCCGAGAAGCTGCTGACTCCCGATGCCGTGGTCGCGCGGCAGTTCCTCGACGAGAAGGGCTTCGACCGCGACGCGGCGCTCCACTTCGGTGTCGGCTTCTCACCACGCGGGGGAGAGGACCTCTACCGGCACCTGCGGGCACGAGGCTTCTCCGACGAGGAGGTCGTCACCGCCGGGCTGGTGGCGCACGGGCGCTCCCACTACGACCGGTTCCGCGGGCGGCTGATGTGGCCGATCCGCGAGTCGGGCGGCGACGTGATCGGCTTCGGTGCGCGCCGACTCTTCGACGACGACCGTGTCGAGGCGAAATACCTCAACACCTCCGAGACGCCGATCTACAAGAAGAGCCACGTGCTCTACGGCATCGACCTGGCCCGCAAGGAGATGGCTCGCACCCGCGAGGCAGTCATCGTCGAGGGCTACACCGACGTGATGGCCTGCCACCTCGCCGGGATCACGACGGCGGTGGCCACCTGCGGCACCGCCTTCGGCGACGACCACGCCAAGGTGCTGCGTCGGTTCATCTCCGACGACCAGCAGCTGCGCGGCGCGGTCGTCTTCACCTTCGACGGCGACGCCGCCGGTCAGTCCGCTGCGCTGAAGGCGTTCAAGGGCGACGGCAACTTCACCTCGCAGACCTACGTCGCCGTCGAGCCCGACGGCCTCGACCCCAACGACCTGCGGATCAAGAAGGGCGACGAGGCGGTGCGCGAGCTGCTCGCCAACCGGGTGCCGCTCTATGAGTTCGTGCTGCGCAACATCGCCTCGAAATACGACCTCGACCGTGCCGACGGCCGCATCGACGCCCTGCGTGAGGCCGCCTCGCTGGTCGCCTCCGTGCGCGACGAGTCGAAGAAGATGGGCTTCACCCGCGACCTCGCCCGCTTCATCGGCGTCGACCCCGACGAAGCCGCCAAGGAGGTACGCCGCGCAGCCGGTCGCCCCGCGCCCCAGGCCGCTCCTGCGCGTCGCGAGCCGGCCGCCGCTCCCGAGGCGCCCGCCGCACCACAGCGCCCGCCCATGCCACACCCGCGCGAGCCGCGCTTCGCGGTCGAGCGGGAGACGCTGAAGCTCTTCGTGCAGCACCCGGTCGCCCTGGGCCGCACCACCGGCGAGATCACCCCCGAAGCCTTCACCCACCCGCTCTACCGGGCGCTGTGGGAGACCATCGCCGGCCTCGGCGGGCCGGGCGCCGGCACCGGTGACGCCGGCTGGGCCCAGAAGCTCGGTGCCGCCGCCTCCGACCCCCTCGTCAACCGCATCCTCGCCGAGGTCGCCGTCGAGCCGGTCCCGTCGGCGAAGGAGCCCGACGCGGCGTACGTCCTGCAATATGTCGTACGCCTCCTCGAGCTCCTCGACCAGCGCCGCATCGCCGAGGTGAAGAGCCGCCTGCAGCGCACCGACGCGGCCGCCGACCCCGAGGGCTACCACCGTCTCTTCGCCCAGCTCGCGGCTCTCGAGCAGCACCGGCGCGGCCTCAGGAACCTCGTCGCCGAGTAGGGTCGCGATCTCCCGGGGTGCCGATTTCCGATCGCCGTGGCCGGGTTGCTAAAGTTCCACACGCGCCGCAAGGAGCATTCCCCGATAGCTCAATTGGCAGAGCATTCGGCTGTTAACCGGAGGGTTGTTGGTTCGAGTCCAACTCGGGGAGCAGAAAAAGAGCCTCTGACCTGCAGAAACGCAGGGTCAGAGGCTCTTGTCATTTCGAGCAGCAGCCGCATCGGAGATCTGCTTGCGCGGTGCCTCATCGGTCTTCCCGCAACACCTCGCGGTCCCCTCAGTGTTCGCTGCTGAAGAACCGTAGCAACAGCGGGCCGAGGATCTGTGGGTCGACGACGTGATCCGGCCCCTCGAGGGTCTCCCGTTGAGCGTGGGGCAGTAGGACTGCGAGCTCGTCGGCTGCGCGGTCGAAGAAGTCCGAGGGTAGGCCCGCCATGTAGGGGACCGTGATCGGTCCTCCGGTGGTGACCAGGACCGGTTGGGTGACCGTTGCCAGTCGATCGGCCGGCAACTGGTAGCGGTTGACGAAGATGCTGTCGTGGACCAGCGTGGGCGCGAGGGCGACCGAGTCCGCCCAGTGCGCCGTCTGCTTGCCTGCCGCTTTCCTGGCCGCGATGTTGTCGTCGGAGGCGCCGGTCAGGCGCATGAACAGCTCGAGAACCTCCTCGTGCCGCCCGGCGTCGAAGGCGCGTCGGGTGTCCGCGACGTACTCCTCGAATCGCGGGCGGATGTCGTCTCCGACCGCATAGGGCACCTCCCACACGGCGATCGTGTCGATGGCTGACCCGGCCGCGGCGGCTTCCAGCGCCAGCGCGCCACCAGAGGACGCCCCGAACAGGTGTGCCGAGCCGCCCGCCTCCGCGATCAACGCGTCCAGGTCC
Source organism: Nocardioides albertanoniae (assembly GCF_006716315.1). NCBI lineage: Bacteria > Bacillati > Actinomycetota > Actinomycetes > Propionibacteriales > Nocardioidaceae > Nocardioides > Nocardioides albertanoniae. The sequence goes on from NZ_VFOV01000001.1 coordinate 1,726,184, forward strand.
TCGATCTCCCTTTCCGTGGCGTAGGGCTCGGTGAAGCCGCTCGTGCCGCGTCCCCGACGGGCATAGTTGTAAACCGTGAAGTGCTCGGCGAGAGCAGGTACCAAGGGAGCGTTCTCGGCTCCGTCGTCTTGTGCGCCGCCTACCAGGACGACGGCCGGGCCGCTTCCCTTCCGGTCGTAGGCGATGGTGGTGCCATCGTTCGATGTCACGCGAAAGGCCATCTCGTTCATCTCACATCTCCGTTCGAGGGGTTTGTCTCAGCGTCTGAGCAGCGTGCCGACGACGGCCTCGGTGCGCGACCACCGCGCCCTTGCGATCACGGCCGCCACGACGAGAAGGGCGAGCGCCAGCCAAGGGCTCTGCTCGAGCACGAACAGATCGGTGATGACAGCACCGGTCAGCAGTGCCGCCAACCCGAGACCCGCCAGGCCCGCCAGAGCCGGGATCAGAAGGCCGACCGCTCCCGCGACCTCCAGCGCTCCGACCAGGTAACGGAGCCGCTGGCCGGCCCCGATGTCGGCGAACATGTCCACCATGACGGGGTCGCCGGCGAGCTTCGAGATTCCGCCGCCGGCGATGATCACCGCCAGCGCGACTTGCAGAATCCAGACCCCGAAGCTGATCGCCCGCCCGGGCGTGTGCGCAACGGTTTCCGAGCTGTTCGTGGGGATGGTGCTCATTCGGCTCTCCTTGTCGTGTCCGGGTAGCGGCATCTACTTCTTGTTGCGGAAGAGGGCCATCGTGATCGGGCCGAAGACCGCGACGAGAAGCACGGACGAGACCAGCACCCAGCCGATCTCACCGGATGGGACCGAGCCGTCCATCAGGCCACGCACCGCGGTCGCCAGGTGGGTGATCGGGTTGACCTCGACGACCGCCTGCAACCACCCGGGCATCGTCTTCGGGTCCACGAAGATGTTGCTCACGAACGTCAGCGGGAACATCACCATCATGCTGACCCCCGCCACCGAGTTCGGCGTGCGCAGGATCAGGCTGAGCATCGTCCACAGCCACGACAGGCAGAACGAGAACTCCAGCAGCAGCACCACCGAGAGCACCACCCCGACGGCGCCACCCTCCGGCCGGAACCCTAGGACCAGGCCGAGCGTGATCACGATCGCCGACCCGATCGAGTAGCGCACCAGATCGCCGAGCAGGGCACCGACCAGCGGGGAGGGTCGCCACACCGGAAGTGACCTGAACCTGTCGAACACCCCCTTCTGGATGTCCGTGTTCAGCGTGATGCCGGTGTTCATTGTGATCATGACGTTCGCCTGCACCAGGATGCCGGGCAGCAGGAACTGCAGGTACTCCTGAGTCGACCCGGCGAGCGCGCCACCGAACAGGTAGGTGAACATCAGCGTGAACATGATCGGGAACATGGTCACGTCGACGAGCTGCTCGGGCACGTGCTTGACCTTCAGCAGAGCGCGCCAGCCGAATGTCAACGAGGTGAGCACCGGACCGGGGCTGGACGGCCGCTCGCCGGCCAGCACACTGCGCAGCGCGTCCTCGGTGACCGGCGCCGACGCCTGTTCTGCGGTCATGGCATTCATGCGGCATCCTCCTCGGGCGTCTCCTCGGCGGCGTGTCCGGTCAGGGTGAGGAACACCTCGTCCAGGCTCGGCTGACCGAGCGCGAACTCGGTGACGTCGATGCCGCTGCGGGACAGCTCGGCCAGGGAACGGGCGACCCGCTCGGGGTCGGAGATCCGCGCGGACAGCGCGGCCGGGTCGGCGGACGGCTCGACCGGAACCTCGAGGACGCCGGCGAGGACCCGCTCTGCTGGGGCCCGCTGTTCGGGCGCACGTAGCCGTAGGTGGAGCGAGCCGGCGCCGACCGATGCCTTGAGCTGGCCGCTCGAGCCCTCGGCGATCACCTTCCCGTGGTCGATCACCGCTAACCGGTCGGCCAGCTGGTCGGCCTCGTCGAGATACTGCGTGGTCAGCAACACGGTGGTGCCTTCGGCGACCATGGCCCTGACGATCTCCCACACCTGGTTCCTGCTGCGCGGGTCGAGCCCGGTCGTGGGCTCGTCGAGGAAGATCAGCTCGGGGGTGACGACCAGGCTGGCCGCGATGTCGATGCGCCGGCGCATCCCGCCGGAGTACTTCTTCACCTGCCGGTCGGCCGCCTCGGCAAGACCGAACGCGTCGAGCAGGTCGGCCGCCCGCTCCCTGCCTCGGCGGCGTGAGTAGCCGAACAGCCTGGCGAGCAGCAACAGGTTCTCCACCCCGGTGAGGTCCTCGTCGACCGACGCGAACTGCCCGGTGAGGCTCACCCTGCTCCGCACCGCGCGGGCGTCACGCACGACGTCGTAGCCGAGCACGTGCGCCTCTCCGGCGTCGGGGCGCAGGAGCGTGGCCAGCATACGGATCGCGGTGGTCTTGCCCGCCCCGTTCGGGCCGAGCAGGCCGTACACGCCCCCGGCGCTCACGGCCAGGTCCACACCGGCGACCGCGGTGGTCTTGCCGAAGCTCTTCTTCAACCCTCTCGTCTCGATCGCGAGCTTTCCCATCGGTTCGATTCCCTCTCTCGGCGTTGCGAACGGATTGGTTGAGCACTAGCCAAGTTTGACTACTTGGCCAAAGTACGCCGAAGGAGAACAACTAGTCAAGGTTGATTAGAAGCGCATCTCGAGGGGATCGGGGACCGTTCGCCACGAACCCGGATCATCGGCCATGGTGTAGGCGCCCTCAGAGAGTCGTTTGCTCAGGCTCTTCGCCCACTCCAGCTCGGTGCGGGCGCGTCCCGCCCACAGGTCGGCCTGCTCGCGGACGTGTTCGGGAATGTCGGAGTTCGGGTTCTCCCACCCCTGGGCCTGCCCGACGAGCTCCGCTTCCAGGCGTGCGACCCGTTCGTCAACGTGCGCGATGGCATCTGCCCTGGTCAGCATGGGCAACATGGCGACGGCCGCGTCGAGCATGGTGGGGTCATGGGTGCGCCGTAGACCGTCGCGGACCAGTTCGACTATCTCGTCACGTCCCCGATCTGTCACGCGGTACAGAACGCGATCCGGCCCGGAGTTGCCCGGCTCGGCGTGCTCGTTGAGGAGGCCATCAGCCGCCGCCTTCTTCAGCGCGTGATAGATCGAGCCGGGCTTGATCTTGGCCCAGATCTCCGCACCCCAGCTCTGTAGCTCGGACCGCACCTGGTAGCCATGCGCGCCGCCGGAGAGGTGCACGACACCGAGTACCAGGAGCTTCGTCGCCGACATACGCCCACCTCCGCTCAACCTGCTCGGACTCGCTCCGCATGCGCGCCCGCCAGGGTCGTGTCAACTCCCGTCAACACTACGGTGCGGCACTGGAAGTTGTGTCATTCCTCGTGGGGGCAAAGAGTGGGAGGTGGCCGCCCTCGTGGCTGCTACGGCTCCGGGCGCACCCGCCGGGGCTCGATTCCAGCTCGGGGGCCACAGAAAGAGCCGCTGACCAGGCACAACGCCATGGCCAGCCGCTCTCTTCATGTGAGCGACAGGGCGGATCGCCGGGTGTCACCCCTGTTGACGGTGTCGGTCAGTCGACCTCGACCACGGCGGCGTCGGCCGCCGCCCGCTGGACCGATTCGGTGCCCTTGATCGCGGCCCTCTTGGACTCGTAGGCCTCGCCCGATGCGACGATCTCGCCGTTACCGGCCTTCAGTCGCCATCGGAACTTGCCCGCCTTGTCCTCATACACCTCGAACTTGCCGGCCATCGCGAATGCTCCTTCGTAGTGGGGATGCGTTCGCGATCACGGTAGCCAGACCGCGTGACCTCTGGCTAGGGCCACGCGCGCCGGCGACGCCGGGTCAGCCGACCGGCGGGCCGGCGACGAGGGCGACGACGGTCAGCACCGCGACGCTCGCGACGCCGACGCCCAGACCACCGATCGGGTTGCGCAGCAGCCAGGCCAGCGGACGCTCGAGGGGGCGAGCCGGGGCCTCGGAGGTCAGCCGCCATGCCGGCACGAGGAGATCGTGGCGCTCGGCGTAGCGCTCGAACCAGAGGGTGAGGAACGGCGGGATCGAGGAGGCGAGGCCGCCGAGGCGCCTGCCGAACGACCAGCGCTGGTCGACGGCGATCGCGACCGTGGTCACGCAGTAGGTGATGAACACGATCCCGTGCAGCATGCCGAAGATGCTGACCGCCAGGTCGGTGGTCTCCGTGACGTACTTCAGGAACATGCCGATGAGCAGGGCGGTCCAGGTCACCGCCTCGGCGGTCGCGACGAGACGGAAGAGGCGGGACGGCGAGCGGAGAAGTGCGGACACGCGCCGAGTTTATGCGGTATGAACCGAGCCGCTGACGGGTACCTACCAGCACATGACTACCAACAAGCCGCACTACACCGTCCCCGGCCTCGACGAGGGTGCCGCGACGAGGATCATCGACCTGTTGCAGTCGCGTCTGCACGCCACCAACGACCTCCAGCTCACCCTCAAGCATGTGCATTGGAACGTCGTGGGTCCGCACTTCATCGCCGTGCACCAGATGATCGACCCCCAGGTCGACGCGGTGCGCGACATGGCCGACGCTCTCGCCGAGCGCATCGCCACCGTGGGCGGAGCCCCGCGAGGCACTCCTGGGGCACTGGTCAAGGAGCGTACGTGGAACGAGTACAGCATCGGACGGGCCACGACCCAGGAGCACCTGGCCGCCCTCGACCTGACCTACCAGGGCGTGATCGGCTCCTACCGCGAGGCGATCGACACCCTCGAGCAGCTCGACCCGGTGACGCAGGACATCCTGATCAGCCAGACCGAGCAGCTCGAGCTCTTCCACTGGTTCGTACGCGCCCACCTGGAGGATCAGGGCGGCCAGCTGCAGACCGGCAGCGCGTCCACCGAGACGGACGCGGCGAAGGCCGCCCACGGCTGAAGTTCCCGCGGGGTGGCGACGCGCCCCGCGAGCTACCTCGCCGGCTCTGTCGAGACCAGCTTGCCGAATGCGATCATCCGGTTGTCGGTGTGGAAGAGCTCGGAGCAGGTGGTGAGGGTGATCAGGCGCTGACCCTCGCCCTGCTCCGGCTCCACGCCGACCCGCTCGGGGTTGTCGGGGACCGGATCGGTGACCCAGCCCGACGTGAACGGCACGACCAGGTCGTCGCCGTTGCTGGTGAACTCGTAGACGTACGTCTTCTCCCTGGTCAGCACGCGGATCTTGTCGCCTGAGCGAAGCTCGGGCAGGTCGCGGAGCGGCTCACCGTGGGTGATCCGGTGGCCGGCGAGCGCGAAGTTGCCGACCTCGCCCGGCCCGGCCGTGCCCGCGAAGTGGCCGAACCCAGCGCTCAACGCGCGATCTGAGGTGCCTTCGATGACCGGCACCCGGTAGCCCTTCCCGAACCGAGGGATCTCGATGACGGTGCTGGTCGACCCGGCGTCGGTGTGGACCGCCGCGCGGCCGGAGTCCCACGCCTTCTCGATCCTCGTGGTCGTCTTCTGCTGCCGTTCCTTGCTGACGTACGTCGTCCCGTAGAGCTCCCAGACGACGTAGCCGAGGATCGCCAGACCGGCGAGGATCAGGACGATCCCGACCCAGAAGAGGGGCCGGCGTCGTCCGGTCCGGGGCGGCGTGGTGGTGGGCATCGGGCCAAGCATCTCAACCATTCTGGTGATTGCCTCTCGACTCAGCTGATCGGGTCCTCGACGTCGGGTCGGCGACCTGGCGGATCCTCGGAGATCGGACGCTCGGCCCTGACCGGATGGCGCCGCTGTAGTCCTCGTGCTCGAGAGCGATCTGCTCGACGAGAGCACGGAGCGGCGTCCACGTTCTGCTCGGATCCGTGCCGTGGCGACCATCTCGCCTGCAGTGTGTCCGGAGGCCGGGTCGGCGTTTCAGCTCCGGGCCAGGGTAAATAACTGTAAGGTCGCCTTACAGTTAACCCCCACGTTCGCGAAGGAGCGATCGATGCGAAGCTCGAGGATCCGCACCCGCACCATCCGCACCACACTCACGGCGAGCGCCGCTCTGGCTCTCGTCCTCGCTGCCCCGCTCGCCGCACCGGCTGCGGTGCCCGGCCCCGCAGGCGGCTCCGACCAGGCGCCGGCCGCACCCGAAGCCTCCGCCCTGACCTGGTCGGACGAGTTCGACGGCGCCGCGGGCAGCGCCCCCAACGGTGCCAACTGGAACCTCGAGACCGGGGGAGGGGGCTGGGGCAACAACGAGCTCCAGACCTACACCGACTCCCGCGACAACTCCGCGCTCGACGGTAACGGCAACCTCGTCATCACCGCCCGGCAGGACGGCAGCGGCTACACCTCGGCCCGGCTGACCACCAAGGGCAAGGTGCAGCCGAAGTTCGGGCACCTCGAGGCGCGCATCAAGATCCCGCGTGGCCAGGGCATCTGGCCGGCGTTCTGGATGCTGGGCGGCCAGTTCCCCGACACCCCGTGGCCCGACTCCGGCGAGATCGACATCATGGAGAACGTCGGCTTCGAGCCCCACATGGTGCACGGCACCCTGCACGGTCCGGGCTACTCCGGCGGCAACCCGATCACCGGCTCCTACACCCACCCGCAGGGCTGGTCCTTCGCCGACGACTTCCACACCTTCGCCATCGACTGGCAGCCCGGATCGGTCAGCTGGTCGGTCGACGGCAACGTCTACCAGACCCGCACCACCGCCGACACCGGCGGCAACCCGTGGGTCTTCGACCAGCCGTTCTTCTTCATCCTCAACGTCGCGGTCGGCGGCAACTGGCCCGGCAACCCCGACGGCACCACCCAGTTTCCGCAGAGCATGGTCGTCGACTACATCCGCGTCTACGACTCCCAGCTCTGAGGAGCCTGCCGGATACGACGGGACGCTCTTGTCCGTTACCTATGGGTAGACCGACAAGAGCGTCCCGTCGTACCGCTCGCCGCTAGCCGTCGCTGCGGTGGGCGGACAGGTCTTCCTTCCCCGGTGCCACGCTCGGGTGCAGCTTGATCGTGTGGTCGTAGTGGTCGTCGGTCATGGGCAGATACTCGATGCGCGGCTCGTCGGTGACTCCCTTGAGGCGTACGGCGAGGTCGGTCTCGAGCTGGGCAAGCACGTCGGTGTCGACGTCACCGGTCTCGGTGATCAGGTGGGGCCGCAGCGGGTCCATGCCGGTGTACCAGAAAGTGCCGTGCAGCAGCGGCCACAGGACGTCCTCGATGTGGCCGCTGATCCCGCGCGGCCCGAGGCTGTCGGCCCGGTCGCCGGCGGTCACGATCGTCAGCGCGCGCTTGCCGACCAGCCCGCCCTTGCCATACTTCAGCGGTTTGCCCGTCTCCGGATCCGGTACGTCGTAGGCGAACCCCGACTCGAAGACCCGGTCGATCCAGCCCTTGAGGACCGCCGGCACCGAATACCACCACAGCGGGAACTGCATGACCACGAGATCGGCTTCGCGCAGCCGCTCCTGGTGCCGGCGTACGTCCTCCTCGCCCGTCTCCACGAGGAGCGGATCGAAGCCTTCGCGGTAGAGGTCGACCTCGTCGACGCTCCAGCCGTTCTCGCGAAGCGCCGTGATGCCTGCCTCGCGCAGGTGTCCGTTCAGTGACGACGTGTGCGGATGTGCCCAGACCCAGAGTGCGTGCATGGGCGGAGAACGCGGCGGGCGTCGCACCGATTCCCGCGCCGAGAGACCCACGTCCGCGAACCCGCCGGCCGTTCGGGCATTCGCCACGACAGCCCGGCGATTCCTGATAGGACTGAGGGGACGAAGGAGGCCGCGGATGCGAGTCGCACTCATGGTCACGTGCATCAACGAAGCGCTCTACCCCCGCACCGGGCAGGCGGTCGTCCGGCTCCTGCGAAGACTCGGTGTCGAGGTCGACTTCCCGCAGGCGCAGACCTGCTGCGGGCAGCCGATGGTCAACACCGGCTATCTCGACGAGGCGGTGCCGGCGGTGCGTACGTTCGTGGAGGCGTTCGCCGGCTATGACGCCGTCGTCTCGCCGTCCGGGTCCTGCACCGGATCGGCGAGACATCAGCACTCGATCGTGGCCCGTCGCTCCGGCGACGCCGATCTGGAGGCCGCCGTCGCCGACCTGGCGCCCAAGGTCTATGAGCTCTCCGAGTTCCTCGTCGACGTGCTCGGCGTGACCGACGTCGGCGCCTACTACCCGCACCGGGTGACCTACCACCCGACGTGCCACTCGCTGCGGATGCTCGGCGTCGGCGACCGGCCGCGCCGGCTGCTGGAATCGGTGCGCGGCCTCACCCTGGTCGACCTGCCCGGCGCCGACCAGTGCTGCGGCTTCGGCGGCACCTTCGCGGTCAAGAACGCCGACACCTCGATCGCGATGGGCGCCGACAAGGCCCGCCACATCAAGGAGACGGGAGCCGAGATGGTCGTCGCGGGGGACAACTCCTGCCTGACCCACATCGGCGGTGTGCTCTCCCGGCAGCGCTCCGGCGTACGCCCGGTGCATCTCGCCGAGATCCTCGCCTCCACCGAGGCGACCGTCGACGAGGCCGCCGAGGTCGATGCGGGGGCCGACGCGGAAGGAGCGGCCCGATGAGCGCCACCTTCGTCGGCATGCCCGCCTTCCCGGAGGCCGCGCGGGAGGCCCTCGCCGACTCCCAGCTCCGCTACAACCTCGCCCACGCCACCGGCACCATCCGCGACAAGCGGGCGAAGGTCGTCGCCGAGGTCGATGATTGGGAAGACCTCCGAGTCGCCGGCGCCGCCGTCAAGGAGACCGCGCTGCGCGACCTCGAGCGCCATCTCGTACGCCTCGAGGAGACCCTCACCGCCAACGGCGCTACCGTGCACTGGGCCCGTGACGCGGCCGAGGCCAACGCGATCGTCGCCGCGATCGCCAAGGACCACGCCGCCGAGGAGGTGGTGAAGGTCAAGTCGATGGTGACCCAGGAGATCGGGCTCAACGAGGCGCTCGCCGAAGAGGGCATCGCCGCCTGGGAGACCGACCTGGCCGAGCTGATCGTGCAGCTGGGCGACGACCTGCCCTCCCACATCCTGGTGCCGGCGATCCACCGCAACCGCGCCGAGATCCGCGAGATCTTCATGTCGAAGATGGCGGCCGCCGGCCGGCCCGCACCCGACGACCTGAGCGACGAGCCGGCGGTGCTCGCGGCCGCCGCCCGCGAGCACCTGCGGGAGAAGTTCCTGCGGGCGAAGGTCGGCGTCTCCGGCGCCAACTTCGCGGTGGCCGAGTCGGGCACCCTCGTGGTCGTCGAGTCGGAGGGCAACGGCCGGATGTGCCTGACGCTGCCCGAGGTGCTGGTCTCGGTGGTGGGCATCGAGAAGGTCGTCTCGCGCTGGGAGGAGCTCGACCCGCTGCTCAGGCTGCTGCCGAGATCCTCGACCGGCGAGCGGATGAACCCCTACACCTCGACCTGGAGCGGCGTGACGCCTGGCGACGGACCGCAGGAGGTGCACGTCGTGCTGCTCGACAACGGCCGCACCCGCGCGCTCGCCGACGAGGTCGGCCGGCAGGCGCTGCGCTGCATCCGCTGCTCGGCCTGCCTCAACGTCTGCCCAGTCTACGAGCGCACCGGCGGCCATGCGTACGGCTCGGTCTACCCCGGCCCGATCGGCGCCATCCTCAACCCGCTGCTCAAGGGCGTCGGGCATGACGACCAGGTCGACTCGCTGCCCTACGCCTCCTCCCTGTGCGGTGCGTGCTTCGAGGTGTGCCCGGTGCGCATCGACATCCCGGCCGTGCTCGTCGACCAGCGCGCCCAGGTCGTCGACGCCCATCGCAACGGTGTGCCGAAGCCGGAGGCCGCCGCCATGAAGGGCGCTGCGTACGTCTTCGGCCGCTCGAGCCGCCTCGCCGGCCTCGAGCGGCTGACCGGCATCGGCCTGGGTCTGGCCCGCCGCGTGGGCATCGCCGCCTGGACCGGCGCGCGGGATCTGCCCGATACGCCGAAGGAGTCGTTCCGGGCCTGGTGGAGACGCACCGACGGCGGTCGGCGGAAGGAGCACGGCGATGACTGAGGCACGCTCCGAGATCCTCGCCGGCGTGCGAGCGGCGCTCGCAGGCGTCGACCCGGCCCCGGCGGCACCCACGGTGCCGGGCGTCTCGCTGACGCCTGCCGATGCGGTGGCGAAGTTCGCCGAGCGCGTCGCCGACTATCGCGCCGTCGTGGAGCGCTGCGGCGCCGCCGAGCTCGCCGACCGGGTCGCGGCCGCGCTCCCCGAAGGCTCCGTGATCGTGCCCGAGGGCCTCTCGGTCCAGGTGCCCGACGCCGTCGTCGACGACGGCACCCTGACCGCGACCGACCTCGACCGCATCGCCGCGGTCGTCACCGAGGCCCGGGTCGGCATCGCCGAGACCGGCACGATCGTGCTCGACCACGGCCCCGGCCAGGGGCGTCGCATCATCTCGCTCGTGCCCGACACCCACGTCTGCATCGTGCACGAGCACCAGGTCGTCGCCGACGTGCCTGACGCCGTCGCAGATCTCGATCCCGCCCGGCCGCTCACCTGGATCAGCGGCCCCTCGGCCACCAGCGACATCGAGCTCGACCGCGTCGAGGGTGTCCATGGTCCCCGCAACCTGCACGTCATCGTCGTCGCCGGATGAGGCCTCTCCTTGCGGCCGTCGTGATGGCCGCAAGCCTGCTGACCGCCTGCGGTGGGTCGGAGCCCGACGATGTGCCCTGGCCCGACGGGCTCACGGCGTACGTCGACCAGACCCGGCTCCAGCGCAACACCGGTGATGCGTTCGTACGCCTCGTCAACGACACCGGGGCGCCGATCGAGGTCTCGAGGGTCGAGGTGAGCAGCGACCGGTTCCGAGCCGGCTGGACCGGGGCCGAGTCGGTCGATCCCGAGATGGACTTCGACGTCGACATGCCCCGCGGGCGGTGCGGCGAGGGCGGCAACGCCGAGGTGACCATGACCTGGCGCCGCGCCGGCGACGACGCGGGGGAGTGGCAGGTCAGCACCGGCCGTGCCGAGGACCGCTACGCCAACATCGCCCAGCTGCTCGACCGCGACTGCGCCGAGCGGAGCCTGACCGAGGCCGCCGACATCACCGTCGGCGACCCGCGGTTCGAGGGCAACGGCAGGCAGAGCGTCTTCGTGCTCCCCGTGACCTTCGCCCCCACCGGAGCGAGCTCTGAGGTCACCTTCGACGGCTGGGAGGGCACCGTGCTCTTCCAGCTCGCCCCCGGCACACCGACCTGGCCGCAGGCCGCGCCGCGACCGATGACGGGCGAGGCGAAGACGCTCGAGATGCGCGTCGTGCCCGCCCGGTGCGACCCGCACGCGCTGGCCGACGACAAGGTGGGTGGCCTGTTCCGCGTCCACGTCGCCGGCCCCGGCATCGCCGCGGATGCGGCCTACTTCCTGCCGTTGAGCAAGGCGCAGCGGAGTGCCCTCTACGACTTCCTGCCGCTCCACTGCGGCTGGGGGTGAGGCCGCTCCGGGGTCAGCCGAAGAGCGACCCGGCAGCGGCCCGGGCGAGCAGGAACCCGACGATCCCGACCGCCCAGGCCGTCGCGCTTGCGGCGTGCTTGACCAGCCACCGGTCGAGCGCGGCCAGCGGTCGGGCCACCAGCGGTGCGGCGAGCACGCGCAGCACGGTGAGCAGGAGCGCCGGGGCGATCATCACTGCGCAGTAGGCGGCGATCCACAGGCCCGAGACCGGCCAGCCGGGCCCTTGCGTGCCGATCACGCCGATCGCGGCGAGGTAGGGGAGCATCGAGGCGACCTCGACCAGGCCGGCGAGCACCGCCAACCCGGCCAGCGCGGCCGTCGAACCCGACTCCGAGGCCACCGCCCGCTCGCGCCAGCGCAGCAGCCGGTGCGGCAGCTGCGGCTCCGCCGGGGACTCCGGCGTCTCCGGAGTCTGCGGTGCATCCGGAGCAGCCGCTGTGCCCACCGTGACCGGCGTCTTCACCGACCTCTTCGGCGGGTCCAGCTTGAAGCTCCAGGCGAACAGGCCGACGCCGAGAAGCAGCTGGCCCCACAGGAACGGCCGCGAGTCCCGCAGCCCGGCGAACGTCTCGGCCAGGGCCGAGCCGCCCAGGAGGATCCCGACGCCGAGCAGCGCGTAGAACCCGCCGATCGCGCCCAGGTAGACGAGGATCCGCCCGGCCCGCACCCGCCCGGGTGCCATCAGCAGCCACACCGGGATCAGCAGGGTGCCGAAGCTGGTGGAGTCGATCAGCGCCAGGATCGCGAGCGCGGCGTACGTCGCCGAGCCGCCCAGATCGCCGGTGAGTGGGCCGAGGTCCATGTCCATGCGTCGACTCTCGCGCCGGGCGCGCCGGCGCGCGTCAGCCGAAACGGTGATCCTTCCGGGGCGGGATACATCCTTCGGATGACCCATGGGTGGCGGCGTACGTGCTGAGATGGTGGCGTGGACCGCCCGACCCTGCTGCAGCAGCTGCCCTCGGCGCTGCTCGGCGGCGGCTCCAGCCTGCGTGCCTCCGACCGGCGCCTGGCCTGGACCGACTCCGGTGTCGTCCTCGCCGTCGGCCTGATGCTCCACTCGTTGGGGCAGGTCGGCACCGTACGCGGGCTGCACCCGTTCGGCCTCGGCGCGGACGACCTCTCGGCCTGGTGGCACCTCGTGCCGCTCGTCGTCGCCGCCGCGGCGCTCGTGCTGAAGCGACGCAAGCCGCTCCTGGTGATGGCCGCCGTCGCCGTCTGCTTCGCCGGCGACCTGCTGATCGGGGGCAGCGTCGCGATGGTGGTGATGCTCTGGGACGCGCTCTACGCCACGCATCTGCACGGCTCGGTCATCACCCGCCGGGTCACCGGCGCCGGGATCGTCGCGGTGATCGCGGCGGCCGTGATCTCCTCCGCGGCGGCCACCTCCGACCCGCGGGTGCCGGCCACGCTCGCGTTCGCCCTGGTCGCGCTCGTGGTCACCCCGATGTGGTGGGGCTCGAACGTACGTCACAACAGCGAGCTCGCCGACGCCGCCGACGAACGCGCCCGGCTCGAGCGGGAGCGCAGCTCGGCGATGTTGCGGCTGGCCGAGGCCGAGCGCCACGACGCGGTCAGGGCCGAGCGCTCCGCCGTCGCCCGTGACCTCCATGACGTGGTCGCCTCCCACCTCTCCGCGATCGCGCTCACCTCCGGGGCGGCGCTGGCCGGCGACGACGACGCCGACCGCACCCGGGCGGCGCTGCGGTCGGTGCGGGCCGAGAGCCTGGCCTCGCTCGACGACATGCGCGCGATGATCCGGGTGCTGCGCTCCGACCCGGTCGATGCCCACGGAGATGCCGGCGACCTCACGGCCGCGTCCCGCACCGCCAACCTCGGCCCGGTCCTGGAGCAGACCCGGCTCGCGGGCATGCCCGTGCGGGTCGAGGATCCGGCCGGCCTCGTCGACGGGGCGGATCTCGCGCTGCCGGTCGCGGTCGACCACGCCGTCTACCGGATCGTGCGCGAGTCGCTGACCAACGCCGTCAAGCACGGCGGCGGCACGGCATACGTCCGGTTGGTGCCGGGTGAGGTGCTCGAGGTCGAGGTGAGCGACGAAGGCGGCGATCGCGAGACCACGGAGGCAGGCAGCGCGACAGGCGTCGGCACCGGAACCGGGCTCGTCTCCATGCGCGAGCGGGCAGAGGCCCTGGACGGCACGTTCGAGGCCGGTCCCGACGGCCCCGGCTGGCGCGTACGAACGGTGCTCCCGCTGCGGGCTTCCAGCGAGGTGGAAGGCGGTACGGTCAGATGATCCGCGTGCTGCTCGCCGACGACCACGCCGCAATCCGCGCCGGCCTACGGATGCTGCTGGCCACGGCCGGCGACATCGAGGTGGTGGGGGAGGCCGCCGACGGTGCCACCGCGGTCGCCAACGCCCGCGCTCTGCGTCCCGACGTCGTGCTGATGGACGTACGCATGCCGGGCACCGACGGCGTGACCGCGACCCGTCAGATCGTCGAGGAGGGGCTCGCCGACGTACTCGTCCTGACCACTTTCGACCTCGACGACTACATCTTCGGCGCCCTGCGTGCCGGCGCGGCCGGCTTCCTGCTCAAGACCGCCGAGTCGGCGGCCCTGATCGACGCGGTCAGGCACGTCGCGGCCGGCGACGGGGTGGTGGCCCCGGAGGTGACCCGGCGGGTGCTGGCCGAGCTGACCGGCCCGGCCGGATCCTCGAGCGCACCCCAGGCGGAAGACCCGGCGAGCCTTCCCGCAGACCTCACCCCGCGCGAGCGCGACGTGCTCAGAGCCTTGGGCCAGGGCCTCTCGAACGCCGACATCGCCGGCCGGCTGGTCATCTCCGAGGCGACCGCCAAGACCCACGTCTCCCGGGTGCTGGCCAAGCTCGGCGTCACCTCGCGGGTGCAGGCCGCCATCGTGGCCCGCGAGACCGGAATCGTCTGAGAAGGCACCGTCTGAGAAGGCACCGTCTGAGAAGGCACCGTCTGAGCCGAGAGTTCACCGGTTCGTGACCTTCGAAGCCCCCCATGGGGGCGCTCCAGGTAGCAGAATTACCGCCGTCCGTAACGCACACTCTGGAGGATTCATGTCCGGGAAGAACCGCTCCGTGCTCACGATGTTCAAGCTGCTCCTGGCAGCGTTCGTCGCCACCGTCAGCCTGTTCGGCGGAAGCGTCGCGCTCGCGCCCGCCGCCCAGGCCGACCCGATCGAGAGCTGCACCCACAAGGGCTGCGCCGAGGCCCTCGACTCCAACCAGGTCTGGGCCTCGCTCGGCTACCCGTCCAACCGTGGGTGGCACGACTGGCCGCCCACCGGCACCTGCAACTTCTCCGGTGGCACCTACAACAACTACGAAGGTGAGCTCCCCACGGGCCACGCCTACCTCGAGTTCGACGTCACCCCGCGCGAGTGCGGCGCTCAGCGCCAGGCGTACCGGATCGTCCTCGACACGACGACGGGTGATGTCTACTTCACCCCCGACCACTACACGACCTTCTACGTGTTGGCCTGATCGATCCGCGAAAGAGCCTCTGACCTGGGCATACATCACCCCCGCGGCCCAGGTCGGAGGCTCTTTGCCGTGCGTGCCACAACCTGAGGACCCGCTGAAACGTCCCGGACACGTGGCCGAAGAGTGCGTAGGGCGTGGGCACCCGCCGTAGTCTTATGGGCGTTTGTGACCGCGGGAGGGGAATCGTGAGCTGGCAGGGCAACTCGCCTTACACACCGACGCCGAAGCCGAAGAAGAAGCGGGGACGGAAGGTCGTCAAGACCTTTTTCATCGTCGTCCTCGTCGGTGCGCTGATCGGCACCCTGGGCGTGATCGTGGCCTACAACGCCATCCAGATCCCCGACGCCAACGCCGCCTACGAGAAGGAGACGTCCTTCGTCTACTACCGCGGCGGCAAGGACGAGGTCGGGCGTTACATCGCCGACTCGCAGGACCGTGACTCGCTGCCGTACGAAGAGATCCCGCAGCTGATGAAGGATGCCGCGGTCGCCGCCGAGGACCGCACCTTCTGGAACAACAGCGGCATCGACATCAAGGGCATCCTGCGCGCTCTGGTCAACAACAACACCGGCGGCACCCAGTCGGGTGCCTCCACGATCACCCAGCAGTACGTCAAGAACCTCTACCTCACCCAGGAGCGCACCTACACGCGCAAGGTGAAGGAAGCGGTCATCTCGGTCAAGATCAACCGGCAGAAGTCCAAGGAGGACATCCTCGCCGGCTACCTCAACACGATCTACTTCGGTCGCGGTGCCTACGGCGTCGAGGCCGCCTCGAACGCCTACTTCAACAAGCCGGCCGCGAAGCTCACCGTCAAGGAGGCCGCGGCGCTCGCCGCGATCATCAACGACCCCAACGACCTCGACCCCAACAACGGCGACGAGGCCGTCACCGAGCTCAAGGGCCGCTACAGCTACGTCATCAACTCGATGGTCAAGCTCGACATGATCGAGGCCGCAGAGGGGGAGAAGGCCAAGGAATCGCTGCCCAAGTTCAAGTCGCCGCGCTCCGACAGCCGACTCGGCGGGCAGAAGGGCCATGCGCTCAAGCTCGTCCGTGACGAGCTGCTCCGCCTCAAGGACGAGCAGGGCAACCCGCTGCTCACCGAGGACGAGATCAACGGTGGCGGGCTCCGGATCACCACCACGCTGACCAAGAAGACGATGAAGGCCGTCGAGAATGCCGTCAGGGACGTACGCCCGGACGACAAGAAGGCCTACTACGAGGACGAGAACAAGAAGGCCGACGAGCTCCACGTCGGCGCCGCGACGGTTGACGTGAAGACCGGCGCACTGCGTGGTTTCTACGGTGGCCAGGACTACCTGGAGTCGCAGCGCAACTGGGCGGCGACCGGCTCCATGGCCGGGTCGACGATGAAGGCGTTCACCCTGGCTGCGGCCCTGAAGGCGGGCTACTCGCTCAAGGACAGCTGGAACGGCAACTCACCCGCCGAGTTCCCGGGCGGTGTGAGCGTACGCAACTCCGGGCAGGACGCCGCCAACCCGACCGGTCACAGCTACGGCGCGCGGATCAGCAGCCTCACCGCGATGGAGGAGTCGGTCAACACCGCCTTCGCGGAGATGTCCGACGCGCTGCCCAAGGGGAGCAAGGACGTCTACGACATGGCCGTGGCTGCGGGCCTGCCGCCGCAGAAGGCCGATCCGGCCCACCCCGGCATGCCGATGACGACCGGCGACTTCAGCCCCGAAGACTTCCTGCTCACCCTCGGCAGGAACCAGGCGAGCCCGATCAACATGGCCAACGCCTACGCCACGATCGCCAACCGAGGCATGCACAACGACGTCCACGCCGTCTCCAAGGTGGTCGACGCAGACGGCACCGTGCTCTACGAGCGTGACGACTCCCGCAAGCCCGAGCGGGCGATGGACGAGGACGTCGCCGACGACACCTCCTACGCCCTCCAGCAGGTCGTCGCCAGCGGCACCGGGCAGGCGGCCAGCGCGGTCGCCCAGCCCGCTGCCGGCAAGACCGGCACCGCGACCAACGGCAAGGACGAGGTCTCCTCGGCCTGGTTCGTCGGTTACACCCCGCAGCTCGCGACGGCGGTCTCCTACAGCCGCGGCACCGGCAACGGCGCCCTCGACGGCTGGCTCGACACCTTCTTCGGCGCCGACTACCCGGCAGACACCTGGGTCGACATCATGAGCGAGCTGACCGACGGGCTCGACCGCGAGGAGTTCCCGCCGCCGGCCTGGCTCGACGGTGAGGCCCCCGAGACCGGCCACGCGCCGTACGTCCCGCCGCCGCCCGAGCCGGAGCCCACCAAGGAGCCGAAGCCGACGAAGAAGCCGTCGCCTTCCAACACTCCGACGCCCACGCCCACCCCGACGCCTACTCCGACGCCGACGCCCACCCCGACAGAGCCCGATCCGCCGCTCCCGCCGGATCCCGGTGACGAGCCGACAGACGAACCGGGGCCGGACGGGCCTGGTCCTGGCACCGGCAACGGCCGCTGGAACGGCTAACAGGGGACCGCATTTCCCGCGACCTTGCTCGACACGGTTAGATAGAGCCCGTGTCTGTGATCGCCCCCGTCGACGTCCACGATGACACCGCTTTGAAGGCCTGGCACGCCGTCGAGGCGGCATCGATGGCTTTCGATCGACCCTATGCGTCACATCGCACGCTGGAGGCGCTCACCACGTCCGTCAGGGCACCGCACGACCACGGTCGCCGGGTGCTGCTGGCCGCGAAGGAGCAGGGCGAGACGATCGGCATCGCCGAGCTCGATCTTCCCGAGGAGGAGCGGGCTCACGTCGTCGAGCTCGGCATCCATGTCCTTCCCGTGCACCGCTGGCGCGGTGTCGGCACCGAGCTGTGGCGTGCCGCCGACGACGTACGCCGCACCAGCGGCCGCACGCTCACGACCGCCGAGGTGACCATCCCGCCGAGGTCGTCCCTGGCCTTCGCGCGGGCCCTCGGCTTCCGTTCCGTACGCCGCGAGGACCACCTCGCCGCCGACCTCCCGCTGCGGCACAAGCCCTTCAATGTGCTCGGCTACGAGATCCTGATGTGGGAGGACCGCACACCCGAGGACCTGCTCCAGCAGTTCGTCGGACTGCGCAACCAGATGGGCAAGGAGATGCCCGGCCGCCCCGACCAGGAGGTCGTCGCCCACACCGAGGAGCGCGTCCGCTCGGCCGAGAAGAGCACCGCCCGCTCCTACGACCGCATCACCGCCGCCGCCCGTGAGATCCTCACCGGCGAGCTCGTCGGATACTCGGTCATGTTCCTGGCCCACGGCAGCGACGAGGCCATCCAGGACGACACCTTCGTCAAGACCGCCCACCGCGGCCACAAGCTCGGCCTGGCCCTCAAGGTCGCCACCCTCGCCGCCGTCCAGCGCGACCACCCCGACCGCACCAGCATCCACACCTGGACCGACCCGTCCAACGACGTGATGCAGCGCATCAACAAGCAGTTCGGCTTCCGCAAGCTCGAGCTCATGCACGAGGTCCAGCGCACCGATCGGTGGTAGGCCGTGCGGGGCTTGAACCCGCGACCCAGGGATTATGAGTCCCCTGCTCTGACCAACTGAGCTAACGGCCCGCGCTGAGCCTAGCGGGATGAGCTGGCGAGACGCCGCACAGCCCAGGACTAGAGGTCGGGACGACGCCGTCAGGAGGCGCTGGCGACCGGCCCTTCTCGTCCGTGCCTCGACCCCGCTACTCGGCTTCGGCGATCTTCTTGATCGCGGCGAGGGTCGCCGGAATGCCCGTGCGAGCGGCTGTGGTGCGGTTCTCGACCTGGTTCGGTGCGTCGTCGCCATACCGCTCGATGAAGACCTCGAGCCCGGCCCTGGTGAACTCCCAGGACTCGGTCAAGGTCGTCGTGCCAGGCTCGTCGCCCGGCTCGAGGTGGAAGCCCCAGCGTGCGTAGCCCTTGCCGACAGACCAGGCGAACTCGCGACCCGGGTCGGCCGCGACGACCTGGGAGCGTGTCTCCCAGGTGCGCTCGGGCACGACGTTCCTCCCCGTGAACCACGCTCCGACCTGGGGGCCTTCTCCCGCATCCCACCAGCACTCCTGGCAGATCGGCGACCACTCACCGGTGCGGGTCACGTCGGAGACGATCGCGTAGAGCTCGTCGGGGGCGACCCGTACGTGGATCGAGTCCGAGTGGGTCCGAGGAGTTGTGTCCATGCTGTGTTCAGCCCTCGCTGTTGATGAGGTATTTCCCGTCGGCGTAGACGAGGCCGAGAGTGACGGTGCCACCGTCGCGCCGACCGTCCTTCATCGTGTAGTTGTAGGTGTAGGTCGCCTTGAGCGGCTCGACGCTGGGGGAGAGCGAGACGACGCTGGTGCTCGCGACGCCGCCCCACCAGTCGCGATAGCCCTCGATCCCGCCGCTGCGAGCCTGGAACGCCGGCGTCAGCATCGTGTAGGCACTGTCCGGGTTCGAGGGGGCGGTAGCGAGATAGCTCCTGATGAAGGCATCGACGCCTTCTGCGGTAGCGCCGGTGGTCTCGCTCGGTGAGGGGCTCTCGCTCGGAGTCTCGCTGGCGGTCTCGCTGGGGCTGCTGCTCGGGCTGGTGCTCGGGCTGGGCTCCTCCGACTCGCCGTCGGTCTTCTCAGCGAGCTCCTCGGCGTTCTGGGTCGGCTCGGAGGTAGCGGTCTTCTTCGGGTCCGCGGCCGGCTCGTCGCTGCGGTTGGCCCACAGCGCTCCGCCGACCAGGAGCACCAGAGCGGCGACCCCGGCGACGAGCAGCACGGGCCACCAGCGCCGGCGCCGATCGGAAGCGCCGGTCGATGCCGCCTCGCCGGTGTCGGCAGCGGCCGCGGGCGCCGCGACGGAGGCGAGCGTCTGAGTACGCTGCGAGACCGGCTCCAGCTTCTCGGCCGGCAACCTGCCCGCCAGGAAGTCGACGACGTCGCCGGCCGACCAGCGCTCGTCCGGGTCGTAGGCCATGGTGTGCTCGAGCAGCGGAGCGAGCCGACCGGCCAGCGGCGTACGCGGCGGGTTCTCGTGCACCACGCGGTAGAGCGTCGCGAGCGCGTTGTCACCGATCCCGTACGGCGGCTCGCCGGTCAGCGACTGGAAGAGGGTGGCGCCCAGCGACCAGATGTCGCTGGCCGGGTTGGCGCGTCCGCCGGTGGCGATCTCGGGGGCCAGATAGGCCGGCGAGCCGGTCACCTGCCCGGTCTGCGTGGTCTGGGAGTCGACGCCGCGCGCGATCCCGAAGTCGGTCAGCTTGGCGCGGCCGCCTCGTCCGACCACGATGTTGGCGGGCTTCACGTCGCGGTGGACGATGCCGGCGGCGTGAGCGGATCGAAGGGCCGAGGCCATCTGGCCGGTCAGGTTGGCGGCGTCCTCGATGGGCAGCGGACCGTCGTCGCGCACCATGTGGGCGAGGGTCTGGCCCTCGACGTACTCCATCACCAGCCAGGGCTTGTCGTCGTCGCGCACCAGGTCGAAGACGGCGACCACGTTCGGGTGCACCAGCCTGGCGGCGAGCTGCGCCTCGCGCTCCACCGCGGCATCGGAGACGCCGTCGAGCGCGACCAGCTGTTTGAGCGCGACCGAGCGCCCCAGCACCTCGTCGGTGGCGAGCCAGACGGCCCCCATCGCTCCCCGGCCGAGCTCCCTCTCGAGCCGGTACCTGCCTGCGATCACCCAGATCCCCTCAAATCTCGTACCTGAACGCCAGTGACAAGAGTAGGGGGTTCTGCCTACTACCCTTGCTTCCTGGACCGCCCGGTGAGGGCGGCGAGACGTCCGACTGATAACGCCCGGAGAAAGGCACCACGTGTCCATCGATCCCACACTCCTCGACGACCTCGAGTGGCGAGGCCTCATCGCCGACTCGACGGACCGCGACGCGCTCGGCGAAGCGCTGGCCGGCGGGAGTGTGAAGTTCTATATCGGGTTCGACCCCACGGCGCCGAGCCTCCACATGGGCAACCTGCTCCAGATCACGATGGCGATGCGTCTGCAGCAGGCCGGCCACACGCCGTACGTCCTGGTCGGCGGCGCCACCGGCATGATCGGTGACCCCCGCGACTCCGGCGAGCGCACGCTCAACTCCTCCGAGACGGTCGGCGAGTGGGTCGGGAAGGTGCGCAGCCAGATCGAGCGGTTCGTCTCCTTCGAGGGCGAGACCGCCGCGACCATGGTCAACAACGCCGACTGGACGGCGTCGCTGTCGGTCATCGACTTCCTGCGTGATGTCGGCAAGCACTTCCCGGTCAACCGGATGCTGGCCCGCGACACCGTGAAGAAGCGCCTCGAGGACGGCATCTCCTACACGGAGTTCTCCTACATCCTCCTGCAGTCCATGGACTACCTGAACCTTTTCCGTACGCACGGCGTGAGCCTGCAGTTCGGTGGCTCCGACCAGTGGGGCAACATCACCGGCGGGGTCGAGCTGGTGCGCCGCGTCACGGGAGAGACGGTGCACGCGTTCACGACGCCACTGATCACCAAGGCCGACGGCACCAAGTACGGAAAGACGGAGGGCGGCGCCCTCT